>BNYG01000001.1 GCA_026000155.1 Bacteroidia bacterium
AAATAATCATAATATCAAGCAATTAGCAGAATTTATGGCTTTGCAGTATGATGAAAAAATAACTCCGTTAGAAAAGATAATTCTTGATGAACAGTTAAAAGTTTTTTATGATGGCTACGAAGATGCTTTTGATGGCATGACGATATACGATAAGGGGAAATTTTATATTCACTTAAATACAAACAAAGGAAATAACGAAAATTCAGAAAGAGGAAGATTTACATTGGCGCACGAATTTGGACATTATTTTATTGATGCTCACAGAATAGGATTAAAAAAAGGACTATTAGAACCACACCCTTCCGAAATAAATAAAAAGCAGCATACCGCAATAGAACGAGAAGCAGATTATTTTGCTGCTTGTTTGTTAATGCCGGAAGTTCGTTTTTGCAAAGATATTGCAGGGAAAAAGTTTAGTATTGACATTATTAACTCATTAAAAGACGAATACAAAGTAAGTTTTACGGCTTGTGTTCTTCGATTTTTAGATATAGGCAATCACCCGATTATGGTAGTTTATGCTGAAAACAATCAGATTAAATGGAAATTTTATAGTGAGGATTTTAGATATAAATGGTTATTAAATGATAATATCGTCCCACAAGATACCGTGATGGGCGAATACTTTACAAAAAACAATCTGGAAAATATCAAAAAAACAGAAATAGTATGGGCAATAGACTGGTTCAATTATGTGAGAGATGATGCTATTCAAGAGAAGTTTTATGAATATTGTTTTCCACATCCACATCAAAAAAAGGCAGTGAGTATTATTTGGGAAGATTGAACTTTCAAAATACTTTGCAGATTAACAAATAAAACACTTCATTCATAGACAAAATACTTACAAATTTATAGAAGCCCGACACTCAATCGGGCTTTTTCATTGGTGTGCCGTGCATGACAATTAACTAGGTGGTGCAAGTCCACTATGGGGGCAGGTAGTAGCCAACCATTAGCTTAAGGCAAGGGTGTCCACCGCGAGGGGAATCCGGAGGAAGCCGGCGGCAAAGTCCCGAACCGAGGAACACGAACAACATCAGGCATATCCGGTTGGATGAGTTTGCCAAACAAAACGAAATCCTATTACTACCCGGAAACCGGAGTGTAAATGTTGCGGTTGCATGGGATGAAAGTTAATTGTCTTACCACGGGAGGTCTCACAGACGTGCGGAGAAGTTTTTTCAGAAGCACGGCTAACAATCGCTGTGAGAAGTCAGCAGAAGCCATAGTAGAAACGGATACGAGCCTGTGAAAGAAAAAAAAACAGGAGGTCTCACGAAGAATCGAAGGGCAGAACTTTAAGAAGTGTAATAAAATTTTAGTTACCAAATGAAAGGAAGAAAGCAGAAAATATCGGAAGATACCTGTCCGCAAAAGGATAGAGCGGCACTCGAAAGCTACGCGGGAGGGCAGACTTTCCTATGGATGACGGAATCGGAATACACAAGGGGGCAAGGAGAGCGCAATATGCTTGAGTATGTACTTTCACCCTCGAATCTGAACGCCGCCTACAAACAAGTGGTGCGGAACAAAGGGGTAGGGGGAATAGATGAAATTGAAGTTAGCGAACTGAAAGATTATCTGAGAGGACATAAAGAGGAATTATTGCAATCGGTATTGAGCGGGAGCTATCAACCGCAAGCTGTCAAACGGGTCGAAATACCCAAGAGTGATGGCGGTAAACGGAAGTTAGGCATCCCGACGGTAATAGACAGGCTGATACAGCAAGCGATTAGTCAAGTATTGACCCCTGTTTATGAGCAACAGTTTTCGGACAACAGCTATGGCTTTCGCCCGAAACGCAGTGCCCACCAGGCATTGAAGAAAGTCCAGAGATATGTTGATGCAGGGTATGACTTTGCAGTAGATATGGATTTGGAAAAATACTTTGACACAGTGAATCAGAGTAAACTGATAGAAGTGTTGTCGCGTACAATCAAGGACGGGCGAGTCATCTCGCTCATCCATAAATACCTGAGAGCAGGCGTAGAAGTAGGTGGGAAGTTCGAGCCGACAGAACAAGGCACGCCTCAAGGCAGCCCGTTAAGTCCATTGTTGGGGAACATCCTGTTGCACGAGTTGGACAAGGAGCTTGAATCGCGCGGACACGCATTTGTACGTTATGCAGACGATATGATGATACTGTGCAAGAGCAAACGCAGTGCAGAGCGGACACTTCAACACATAGTTCCCTACATCGAAAGCAAGTTGTTTCTACGGGTAAACAAAGTCAAGACGGAGATAGCGCATGTGTCAAAGTTGAAGTTTTTGGGTTACGGTTTTTACAGGTACAAAGGTAAATGCCGACTGCGCGTCCACCCGAAAAGTATGTCAAGGATGAAAGCGCGGTTACGCGAAATCACCTCCCGGAGCAACGGCAAGGGCGACGCATGGCGCAAGGAAACGGGCAACACCTACATAAGTGGCTGGGTCAATTACTATAAGTTGGCAGATATGAAGAGCGCACTTGAGAAAATAGATGAATGGTATCGCCGACGGTTACGGATGGTCATTTGGAAACAGTGGAAACGGATAAAGACCAAGTTCGCCAATCTGATTAAATTGGGGATGAAGAAAGCGAAAGCGTGGGAATATGCCAATACGAGGAAAGGCTATTGGCACACCGCCAACAGCCCTATCCTAAGTACATCTATCTCCAACGAGCGATTGAAACGAGCAGGCTACATTTTCTTTACCGATTATTATTCCAAAGTAGCCCCCGTAAATTAAAGAACCGCCGTGTACCGAACGGTACGCACGGTGGTGTGGGAGGTCGAAACGGGAAATAATCCCGTTTCTCCTACCCGATTGTGCCGTGCATGACAATTAACTTGGTGGTGCAAGTCCACTATGGGGGCAGGTAGTAGCCAACCATTAGCTTAAGGCAAGGGTGTCCATCGTGAGTTGGAATCTGAAGGAAGCCGGCGGCAAAGTTCCGAACCGAGGAACACGAACGACATCAGGCATATCCGGTTGGACGAGTTTGCAATACAAAACGAAGTCCTATTTACTACCCGGAAACCGGAGTGTAAATGTTGCGGTTGCATGGGATGAAGGTTAATTGTCTTACCACGGGAGGTCTCACAGACGTGCGGAGAAGTATTTCAGAAAGCACGGCTAACAATCGCTGTGAGAAGTCAGCAGAAGCCATAGTAGAACGGAAAAGAGCCTGCTCCAAAGTAAAGCGGTAAAGCAGGAGAACTCACGAAGTTTGAAGGGCCGAACCTTGCAGTATGATAGTCAATGAAAGTTACCGGGAAAGGATTAATCAGATGCTCGAAAGAGGCTCCTTGCAAGAACAATAGGACGGAATCCGAAAGATAAGCAAGAGTGATACTTCCGGCTTGGATAACCGAAAACAACATCTACACATTAAAAGATGTAAAGCAAGGAACCGCCGTGTACCGGACGGTACGCACGGTGGTGTGGGAGGTCGAAACGAGAAATAATCCCGTTTCTCCTACCCGATTCCACCCTGCCGAAACACACTTTGCATTTTCCATTCCGTTTCCCGCAATTTTTCATATCGCGCTTTGCCGGATATGAGTTGCAAAACTGCCCTCCAAACAGCAAAGCAAGTTTCCGGCACAATAAAAGCAAGAGTATGAACACGCCGCTACTCTCTGTTATTCATACACTTGCAAAGATTGCCGTATCGCACGGCAATAAAACAAATTCCTTTGTCATAAATTTTTTCGCTGTTTCTCTTAATAATCATTCCACATAATTTATTGCAATTCCGCCGCTGTGTGTGGTCATTTTTTGTTTTGAGGGCAAAGGTGCTTACGGGTTATTAACGGGCTGTCAAGGTCAAGCCTCCGGTTTTACAAAAAATCTCCACACCTTCGGGTAGTATTTTTTGTAAAAACCTTGACAGCCCTAAACCCTACACCGGATAGCCCTCAGAAACAAAAAAACGACCGATGCGACGGATGAAGCAGAAGTAAAAAAAATGTCATTGATTATGCGAAACAACGAAAAAATATTGAAACAAAAAAACTCACTCCGCTTTGGAATCAACATAAGTATCGGTTTGATATTAGCGGGTTTGGCAGTGGTTTTCGGGCTGATTTTCGGCTTTGGCGGTACTTTCTCGGCAGTAGTGGGGGTATATCTCGGCTACAAACTTTTGAGGCTGATTTTGCGGGTTTTGAGTTTGGTTTTTTCCCTCTTTATTACCCTTGTTTCGATTGCAATACTGATTTTAATTATTTCATTACTAATATTTTAATACAATTCATTATGTCAAAAGTAACAGTTTTATTTTCAGGGAAAACTTATGATACCTCAAAGCAGGTATTAAGTGAAAATCAAATCGTAACCGGCTACGGTTACGGAATGAGCAAAGAACGCTATGTGGTTTATCGGGTTGAAAACAGGGGCGACAGTCTTATTTACCACTTAATCAACATTGAAACAAGGGAGTTTACACAAACAGACCTTCCCCGACCGCTTTCGGAAAAATTCGGGATTGGAATGTATTACAATGATGAAACACCCGAATTTATGGATGCCTTTGAAGTATTGCTATTGCAGGGCGAAGCGGAGTACAAGGTTCAGGCAGAAACGAACACCGCCACGCCCGAAACCGTAACAGGCGATTTTGTGATAGCGGATTACTCCCAAATGGCATTAGCCGTTTTCGGCGACACTCGCCCCATTAAGGACGAATTAAAGGCATTGGGCGGACGTTTCAACCCAAGATTAACGCACAACGGCGAAAAACAGGCAGGTTGGATTTTCTCAAAATCCAAAGAACAGGCATTAAGAAATTTATTAACAATCAAATAATTACAGCAATGAGAACAGAAAACTCAATCAATCAAAACGGTTGTTCCGTTTGTCAGGCAGGACAGGAAAATTATACGACATTCCGCCCTGCACACCGCCCGAATACAGTTTTTTATCAATACGACTACCGACATACAGACAGCAAACTGTTTTCAACCGTCGCCCCGACTTTGGAGGAGTGCAGAGTAAAGAGGGACAAATGGTTAAACGATAATAAATTAAACAAGTAAAACAATGAAAACAGCAGTAAAAACAAAACGGCAATCCGTATCAAAAGGCATACAGAAAATTTGCGGTAACATAATCGAATGGCGATTATACGGCAAAGGACTTGCATTGACGGCAATGGATTTGGAACAAATCATAAATTCGCTGATAGACAATTATGTAGAGGGCGAATTATGCACAATAACGCCCAACGGCGCTACTGCCAACGGTTGGTGGTCTATCAAATGGTAATTTTATTAATCATTATAACACAAGGAAATATGAAATCAACGGAAGTATTTAAACAGACAATCCAAGATTATTTGGACAACAGGGCAAAAACGGATGTATTGTTTGCCGTATCCTACGCAAAGACAGGCAAAAACATTGACGACTGCATTACCTACATTTTCAATACCGTACAGAAAAGCGGTTGCAACGGATTTGCAGACGAGGAAATTTATTCGATGGCAGTGCATTACTATGACGAAGATACTATCGAAGTGGGGAAAGACTTTGATTGCAGAGTTGTAGTCAATCACACCGTAGAATTAACCGCCGAAGAAAAACAGCAGGCACGGCAAGAGGCAATGCAACAGGCGCAAAATGAGGCATACAACCGACTGAAACAGCCTTTGCGCAAGCCCCAAGCGAAACAACCCGAAGTTGCCAACCAACTAAATTTATTTGCCCTATGAAACCGAAAAACAAATTTCAACAGCAGGTTTTTGAATGGAGTAAAAAACTGCCTGCCATATCCGAAACGCAGGTAAAATGGGCATATCAAAACTGTATGCTGCATATTGCGAAAAAGACGAAAAAAGGCTTGACCTGTTTAGAGTGCGGTCATTTGTGGCAGGACAAAAACAGCGATGAAAAAGAATGTGTTTGCCCTCATTGCCATACCAAACTGCAAATAGACGGCACAAGACGGCGGGTATTCAGGGATTACGAATATTTCTGCACAGTTACCGTTTGCGGTGGCTTTCAGGTGTTGCGCTTCTTTTACCTGACAATTTATGCCAAAGCGGGAAAAAAGGCGCGGTATTTCCATTCGGAAGTCATTCAGCGGTGGATTGCGCCCAACGGCAAATCGGCAACCATAGCCAGATTAAGGGCATTGACCTGTTTTGCAGACACATGGCGTTTTGAGACGGCTCTTGAAATACGTCCCGAAAAGCCGTTATACAATGCTATTCCGACCGCAGTTTATCCGCGCCAAAAGTTAATCCCCGAATTAAAGCGCAGCGGGTATAAAAAGCCTATTGACAAGGTTACGCCTTTCGATTTATTCCATGCCTTATTGACGGACAATCACGCCGAAACGCTGTTAAAAGCAGGACAAATCAATTTGTTGAATTTTTTTGTAAACAATGGTTTTAAGCATATAACAAACTATTGGACTTCAATCAAAATCTGCCTGCGCAACGGTTATACAGTAGAAGACGCCTCTATATGGCGTGATTACATTGGTTTGTTGCGTTTTTTCGGAAAGGATTTACACAACGCTAAATATGTTTGCCCCACCGACCTGAAAGCCGAACACGACCGTTATGTGAAGAAAAAGCGGGAATGGCAGGAAAGGGAACGCAGGGAAAAGGCAAGAGAAAAGGCATTGGAAGATGAAATTCGTTTCAGGGAAATGAAATCCAAATTTTTCGGTATCGGGTTTACCGATGGCGTGATTGAAGTTCGGACACTCGACAGCGTGGAAGACATAATGACAGAGGGCGATGTAATGCACCATTGCGTATTTGCAAGCGAATACCATTTGAAACCCGACAGCCTGATACTTTCCGCCTGTATCAATGGACAAAAGATTGAAACAGTAGAGTTTTCACTCTCTCAAATGCGGGTGGTACAAAGCAGGGGCGTATGCAACAAAAACACCGAGTACCACGACAGGATAATTGCCCTTGTAAATAAGAAAATGCCGAAGATAAAGAGAAAATTAGCAATGGCAGCCTGATAAATTCAAATCCAATTAAACAATACGGTTATGACAAAAAAAGAATGTCGCAGGATAATGCGGGAGTATGACAGGAAAGATATTTATACGACCCACACAACGAGTTCGGAGAGTTTCAACGGCTTTCTTGCCCAATGCAAACGAGCCATTAACAAGTTGCACCAAGAAAAAGTAAGTACGAAATATGACTTTTGGAGTTGCTATGCAAGCGAACAGGCATACAAACATTTTTACGGCAACCGCCGTTTTTTGAGCGATGCGGAACACGCAGAATACGAACAGGCAAAGAATTTATCCTATTGGGAATTTTTGAAGAAATACGGCTATCTGTCCGTTCAGGACGGCTTTTTCTGTATTGATTTTGACTTTGGCGAAATGGTGTTTGCCGCTTATTCGAGCCAAGCCCTAATCGAAATGGGGATTTTTACCAAAGAGGAAATCAATTTGTATGTAGATTGTGCATTGAAAGTTTGTTAATCAGGGCGGGGAAAATCCCGCCCGCTACTTTTTCCATGAGCCTCAAGCGGGAGAAAAAGTAGCAAAAAGCCGTCTTTAATTTCCCTGATAAAATAGATTTTCTCCCCTAATATTTTTCGCAAAGTTACAGGAAATTCGGGACAAGCAGCAAGGTCGAAACGTGTTTGGCAAACAATCTTCCTTTTTGTTCCAAAAAGCGTATTCTTCGCCAAAACCTTGCATGAAGTCCCAAATTTCCTGTGGCAGGACAAGCAAAAAAATTATTGTCAAATCATTAAAATTTTTGCATTATGAAAGTGAATTATTTCAACATTCCCGAAATTACAGTATCTTACAAAGATAACGTAAAAGCGTCTGAAAGAGCAGTTATTAAAAGTTCGCGCGATGCCGCTAACATTATGGCAGTCGCCTTTGAAAACTGCATGGAGCATCACGAAGAAGTGTATGCGTTATTCCTTAACAAGGCAAACAGGGTGCTTGGCATCTCACGCATTTCGCAAGGCGGGATAGACGGCGCTGTCGTAGATATTCGGATTATTTTACAGACTGCCTTGAAAGTTTCTGCGTCATATTTGATGCTGTCGCACAATCATCCGTCAGGCAGCGACCGCCCAAGTCCGCAGGATATACGGCTCACAAAAAATATTCAAGCAGGGTGTAATGCCGTTGGAATACAACTGTTAGACCATCTGATTGTAACCGAAGAAAGTTATACCAGCTTGGCAGACGAGGGACTCTTATAAAGTCCCTTTTTTTAGTCGAAATCAATATGAATACGATAAAATAACCGCTTTCCGGTTCAATGGCAAAGCCTGTCCGCAAATTTATATTATCTTTGCATCCGGACAAAAACAATATGAATACAAATGTCAAATTAGAGAAATGGCAGGCAGCCCAAAAGCGGCACAGGCTATCGGACAAGCACGTTCAGATGGCTCGCGAGCTTGGTTTAAATCCCGACAAACTGGGAAAAATAGACAACCACAAACAGGAAACATGGAAAAGTCCCCTGCCACAATTCATTGAGGAAATCTATTTCAAACGCTTTAAGAAGACCGAACCCGCCACAGTCAAATCCATTAAGGAACAGGTTGCCGACGAAAAAGCAAAGAAAGAACGGCAGAAGAAAGCGAAAGAACAGAACCGGAAAGAAAAAGCCAAAATTCAGGAAAATAAGCCGTTAGCTGATGACTGTAAGGAAAGCGTTACCCTATCCCAACTGGGATTTATAATAAAAAAGATACATCCCCGGTATAAGCCCCACCGTTATGGTTGCAAAACATTAAGGGCAATCTATGAAAAATTAGACAGATATGAGATTGTGCAGACAGAAGAAACGGCAACCGTTATCTGTAGAAAACAGGATGGTTTCTAAAAAATACAGATAAAACCTGCAATTACATTTAAAAGCAAACAACGGACAACAATAAAGTTGTCCGTTGTTTTATTAAATGGATAAACCTTTCTTTTGGGGAGGTGGGGACACTTCCTTTTGCGCCTGACTATCCCCGAATTTGTTTTCCGCCATTTTCCGAATTTCGGGCGTTTGAAATTTTTCGGGAATAAAACCCAATACCTTTTTATCTGCGTTTGGACTGTTGAAAGCCATTTTACAGAGTTCAGCGGTCAGCAGCTTGTCGGGAACGAATTGCAGGCAGTAGGCATCCGCTTTAACGGCGTTTTCTGCCATTTTTGCGTCCGTAATATCCGCAAAACTGTAAATCACAAATGGATTGTTTCCCTCGTCCAAAAACTTTTTGATTGCCTCTTTCTGTACTTCGGGATAAGGGATTTTCGTAAGAATATTCAAATCTACATCTTTTGAAAGAAGGGCAGCGCGGCAAATATCCCGATTTATAACCGCATCCGGCACATACTCCAAATTTTGTCCGCTTGCAAGGACAGCAACCAGCGAAACGGCTGCCGTCCTGTGGCGTTCAGGCAGGGCGGAGTAATAATTTTCGTTTTCCGCAATCTTCCCAATGTCCCATTTTTCCCTGTCTGTCAGCATTTTCATTCCTCACTCTCTGCACTTTCATTGCTGAACGAAAAACTCTTTTGCACCACCTGCCCCCAACTGTCCTCAATGTACACATCCAAATTTTGTTGGTCGGTACATTGCGAGGTGTAGTACAAACGAAACTCATCTTTTTTCAAGGGAAAAAGGTCGTTAGGTGTTAAAACCCTGCCGTCATCAAGGCGCAACTCCCCTTTTCCGTCCGGTTGGAAATAGCGAATGTAAAACTTTGTTTCGGCATAGTCGCCAGATTTTACAATCTGAAGGCGCATTTCGACAGTTTCGCCCTCAACCACTCTTTTAGGGTATGGCATCGCCAGCACATCAAAAGCATACTTTTGAGTAATATCAAGAGAGTCATTACAGGCACAGACGATACTTGCAATAAGTATCGTGTATAAAAAATAACTTGCAAACCGTTTCATTTTCGTATTTGTTTTTTAGTTTATAATAAATTTCACTCCCAATCCGAACTGTGTGTTGAACAAGCCCACAGAAGACCCCGCAAGTGCGCGTTCCCTGATATTGGCAAGCAATACCAGCCAATCCGTTACAAAGATTTCCGTTTCGAGCGTGATTGCCCCACCGTAAAGAAAAGCGTCCTTGTTATTGATAGTCGCGCCATCGAGCAGTGGTTTCTTATTGTGCCGGATTGTTTCGTAACCTGCCAACGCCGACAGCCCCGCCGAACAGAAAATTGTTTTACTTCTGTCCGAGAGGACATTGAGATAATACCCGCCTTCGCCTGTAAACTGCATTTGCGGGTTGCACCAGCTTTTGTAGCGGTGGCATTTTCCCAAAAATTCACCACCGAACACCCAGCGGTCGCCGCTTTTGGTATAAGTGGAAAAAGCCAATCCCGCGTGAGCCGCAAAATTCGGATTGCTTTCGTCAAGCGTAAAACCGTTTACCGTTCCTGCGGTAAATTGAATGCCCTTTTGTCCGGGCAGATAACGTTGCGCCTGTGCATAGAAACAGGACAGGCAAAGTGCAATTAAGCACATAATAACTGATTTATTCATATTCTTATTTTTTAATTTGTAATTAATTATTTCACTTTTAAATCGTCAATCACTTTGGCGCGGGTTATATCCTCGTTTTCGACAACAAAACGCTGGTGTCGCCCGCCGTTCTTTTCGTACAGTTCCACAATCAAATGCTTTCCGTCCGGAACGGTAAATTTAGGCAAAGCAAACACCGTGCGTCCCGATTTCTTTCCGGGTATGCGGATATTGTAACGGTAAGCGCGGACGGGAAAAATAACCTGTTCCTGAATGGCGGTGCGCTTGGCGACCTTTTTATCCACGATTTTAATGCGGATAAAATCCATATCAAACGGCACTTGCGAGGCGTTTTTGGTCTGGATATGGAAATACAGAAAATCGTTATAGGTATAAATACCCTTGAGCAATAACTGTATTCCAAACCGCTTGCTGCCAATATGTTTGATTTCCTTTTTGTCGCTTTGGTAAATGGACTTCATAATGAGATTGACCACTTTGGGCGACTCGTTTCCCAAATCATTGAAGTAAATATCCAATGAATTGTTCGGGCGGTTTACCGCCTCGCCATCGTGGATAAAGTCTTTCATTTCAATGTTTAACTTTTCAGGCTCATCGGCATACTTCACATTGAAAGAATAAAAACTGCCCTCATCTGTGATTACGGAAAAGTTTGTTTCGCGCTCAAAGCCCTGAACGGCTGCTTTCACGCGGATAACATTTTCCGCACCGTCCGCTTTTCCTGCAATAATATTCGCGCTACCCAAATCGACATAGCGCACGGCAGCGGGGAAAATAATATGCACCGTCTTGTTAAAACTCACTTCGATACCGTAGGGCGGTATCATTCGGTCGTACTCAATTTTGCGGGTAAGACCGCTGTACAAATCACCTGTGGAAGGCTGACTTTGCGCCGTTTCCTGCGCATTTGCTGTAATTGCGCCTGCAACTAATGCAAGCATGATAAAAAACTGTTTCATCGTATATTATTTTTAATTATGAATTGTGTATTGTAAAAAAATCCTGTTAATCTTTTAATCAGGTAAATCATGGTTCAGACAATTAATTGTTTGCTAATTGCTGATTATTGATATTACCTTCGGGAAGAAGGAAAACATGATAACCCGCTTTGAGATTGACTTTTACTTCACGCATTTTCTTTGAGAAGAATTGCGAAATTCCCTGAATGGCACTGCGCCCCATATCGGCGGCGAATTGTTCGCCTGCATCGGAAGACAGCGAAATACTTGTACCGGCATTTGTTCCCATATTTGCCGCAACCTCTTTGACGGCGTTAATCTCTTTTGTATTAGGAATAAAGATACCTCGCTGACCGTCCGTATCATACACCGACATTTCCACAGGCAGAATATTGCCGCCGTATTCCATTGAAGTAATAGTGATTTGCAGCCTTTCCCCCTGAATCTTGGAAAAGCCGGAAAGAATCGTGTTTTCTCGGACAAACATTTTGCCCGCCCGCATCGGCTCAAGCAAACGCAAACGGACGCTTTCGCCGTCCATCACGGTCTGGTCGCTATGTATGCAGGCGGAAATGGTGTTTTTCCGTTCCTTTGCGAGTTCAGCGGTCGCCGTATAAAATCCCATGTTGCGCGGTTGGGCGAAAGCCTGCATTACCTCTTTGCCCGACAGTTCCTGCGGCAAAGCGGAAACAGTTTGTTCCACCACGCCACTGACAGGAACGACAAGCGTTTTACCTGAAGTATTTGTAACGGCATTGGCATTTGTCGCCACTGTCCCCTGTGTCCCAACACTCCCCGTTGTTCCCGGCATATATTTTGCTGCCATCTGAAACGATTTTTCCATAAGCGCCATTTGCTCATCAACAGCGTTTTTGCGGTTTTCCGTTTCGTCCATTCGATTTTTCAGGTCGTTTAATTCCTGCTGTAACCGTTCCTTTTCGGGGTCGTTTTTCGGACTTTCATAGAAATTGCCCAAATTGCGGTTAATATCGCGGTAGGCATTGACGGAGTTTTGCACCGCCGTTGGTTTAGGCGTTGAAGAAGAAATCCCGCTGCCCGATTTTGCAGGCTCATCGGGCAACAACGCCAAATCATCGGCAGGCTTTTTACCGTTTTCGCCCAACAGCGAACTGAAATCATCAAGCGAGCGCATCCGTTCCGCTTGCTTTTGCTTGACCTGTTCCTGCTCGTAGGCGGTCGCCTTGTCGCCGACAATGCCCTCGTTCTTCGGGTCTGGAATTTCGGCGTTAAAGCCCGTCTGCATGTCCTGTTTGGCTTTGTCTTCTGCCGAAGGCGCGAAGATAAACCACATACAGCCCGCGCAAATAATGCTCATCAGCGCAAAAACAGCGTATTTCTTCATTTTCTGCTTTTGCTCATTCGATAACTTGGGCTTGTCATCTGTTTGATTGTTCGTACTCATTACTTTTAATTTTTAATTCGTAATTTTTAATTGATTTAATACTGTCTTTTTTAGATTGTTGCAGTTTTAAAGTTTCAATATGCTGCACTTCCAAAAACTGTTTTTTCGCATCGCTCACGCCCATATTGTATATGGAACTGACCACGAAATAAATGTTTGCCACTGCCAACGCCCCGCCGATAATCAGCACCATCATAAAGCGTTTCATTGGCGTGGGTTTCCCGCAAAGAAGCCGCAGGAGGTATTCGATTTCGTCCCAAGCGTTTATCAAAAATTCTTTGATTTTCTTTCTCATACTTGCCTCCTTTCTTAACGGTCAATTACGCGCAAATCGCGGTTTTCTACGATTTCAAATCCTTCCATCGTAAAACCGTGCGGATTGTTGTCGCTTCGTACCGAATTGATTAGATTACAGCGCGTTATCAAACTGCGTTCCGTGATATTGCTTTCGCGGATAATCAGTTGCCGCGCATAAGTAACCGCCTTGTACGGATAGGCATCAAAGTTGCAAGCCACGCTGTCCACCTGCACATTCTGGTTGATATTGCCCGAAATAATGCGGTTGTAATAGCCCTTTTCGGTCAAGTCCTTGTAGTAGCCGAAAGCCGACTTATCCACGAGAAACAACGCCCTTTTGACATTGCTTTCAATCGCGTTTCTGTCGGGCGAGAGGGTAAAAAACAGTTCGTGAAACCGCTTGATATGTTCCCGCGCTTCAACAGGTCTGTTTTGGGATAAATCCTGTGAAAGAGCCAACATCAGCGATTTTCCGCCGTCAAGGACATATATTTTTTGCCTTTGCTGTTCGGCAAAGTTGTACGCGCTGAACAGCGAGTAACCGACAATCCCAGCGCAAAGGCAGACAAACACAATCCCGAAGAAGCGGATTTGCCTGAAACTTGTTTCCATATTTTTTAATGACTTAAATTCCATATTTTTAATTTATAAATGATTACTTAATTAGCCGTCCTGCGATGTTTCCTGTCGCCGCGCCTGCCACTGCGCCTGCTGCTCCGCCCGCTTTCATTGCCGTTGAAGTCAAAGCACGGTTATAACCGCTCGTGCCGCCTGCCGAAATAATCCAATTCGCTACGGTGGGGACAGTGAAATAGCCCACAATGCCGATTATCATAAAAATGATATAGATTGTATTGGAAGCATCTATCGAAAAATTAGGGTTGTTTTGCAATTCCGAAATATCATTCTGCAACATAAGTACCTGAATCTTAGCAAGTATGCTTGAAAACAAATCGGAAACAGGCAGCCACAAATAAACCGACACATAACGGCTAATCCATTGTGTTAATGTGGATTGAAAGCCATCATAGACTGAAATCGCAAAGGCGATTGGTCCAAGTATGGCTAATACAATCAAAAAGAAAGTCCGCACTGTGTCAATCACCAGAGCCGCCGCCTGAAACAGTATTTCCAAGAGTTCGCGAAACCAATCTCTTATGCTCTTTTTCAGGTTGTACATTCCACGCTCGACATACATTCCCGACATCGTTACAAGGTCGCCCGGACTCCAGCCCAATTCGTCAAGCTGGCGGTCAAATTCTTCATTCGATACCAGATAAGCCGTTTCGGGGTTGCGCATCATCGCCTCGTATTCCAATTTATCCTTTTGCTGCCGGTATTTTTGCATATCAAATGTCTGCGTTTCCAGCATTTGTCCGCAACCTTTGACCACCGGCGACATCACGGAATTGATTGTGCCTAACACAAAGGTGGGGAAGAACATAATGCACAAGCCAATCACAAACGGACGAAGAAGCGGATACACATCAATCGGCTCTGCGCGGGAAAGGGATTGCCAAACCCTGTGCGCCACATAAAACAGCGCACCCAAGCCTGCAATCCCTTTTGCTACGCCGGCCATATTCCCGCACAAGGGCATCATCTCGGTATAGAGATTGCGCAATATCTGGTGCAGATTGTCAAATTCTATTGCTAACAACATCGTAATTCGTAATTTTTAATTCGTAATTAATTGATTACCAATAGCGGTCGTTGGAATTTCCGTAAAGAGCGACAACGCGGTCGCTTTCTCCCGCTTTTTTTGCCCGCAAATACGAAATGGAAATGTTTTTGCGCGTGTAGTAATCCACCAAGTTCCGATGGCTTTTCAGGCGGTCATAGACATAGTTAATAATGTCCATCCGTTCGTGGTCGGTCATCGAAAGTCCGTTGATATTGACAACATCTTTCATTTCCAAAAGCATATTGGAACTTTCCTGCAACAAAACCGTGTAGCCGTTGGAAATGGCGACCAATTCCTCGTAACGGAAATTCGGGTCGGAAAGCATCTTTTGGAAGCTGTTTACATAAATGTCGCCGATTTCGCCCACCAGCAAAATGGCATCGCGGACTTTCTTTGCATCCTTTACCAAATCGTGTATGGCTTTGAGTTTGTCGTAATACTCTTTGCCCTGATTGTACAATTTTTGCACTTCCTGAAAATTTTTTATCACATTTGAAACTGTCGAGGAAGTCTGCACAATCTGATTGGCGGAGTTCACAATACTTGTCGCAATGTTTGCAGGGTCTGTTACCACAAATTGCGCCTTTACCTGTGCGGCAAAACCTGCCAGCACGATACTCATAATAAAAATTACCTTTTTCATTTTGATTGTTTTTTTAATTGTTAATTATTTTTATTTTCAATTCTTTTGCTTTCGGCTAACTGTTTGATAGCCAATTCCAAATTCCCGTCCAACTTTTCGGCTAAACGGAAAAGTTCCAGTTTTTCGGTTTCCTCGGTCGTGTAGGTATAGTATTCTTCGAGCGAAACCTCTGTTGCATAAACCGCCGATTGAACGCCGCCAAGACCAATCCAAACTTCCTTATATTTGCGGCTTGGATTGTTCGCCATATTGATAGAAAGCACCTGCGATTTTTCCTTTTCGGTCAATCCGAGTAATGCCTGAATACTGTCGAACTTGTTCATGTATTTTCTTTGGTCTAACAAAATCTTACAGTCGGCATTGTTGATAATACTCTCTTTTACAATGGGCGAAGCGATAATATCATCGACTTCCTGCGTTACTACGATTGCCTCGCCGAAGAATTTACGGACGGTTTTATACAGATATTTTATGTATTCTGCCATCCCTTCCTTCGCGATTGCCTTCCACGCCTCCTCTATTAGGATTAACTTCCTGATACCCTTTAATCTGCGCATCTTATTGATGAAAACTTCCATTATGATAATCGTAACTATCGGGAAGAGGATTTTGTGGTCTTTTATCGCATCTATCTCAAAGACAATGAATCGTTTAGACAGTAAATCCAACTGCTTTTCGGAGTTCAACAGGTAATCGTATTCCCCGCCTTTGTAATACGGCTCTAACACATTGAGGAAATTTGCCAAATCAAAGTCCTTTTCGCGGACTTGCTTTTCCTGCAAAATTTCACGGTATTCGCCACCCACAAATTCGTAAAAGGTATTGAATGAGGGCGCAATGCCGTTTTTCAACTTGTCAATGTACATACTGACAGCGTTGGACAAAGCAACTTCTTCTGCGCGTGTGGGCGGCTCGTTGTCGCGTTTCCAAAGCGTGAGAATGAGCGTTTTAATACTTTCCCTTTTTTCAATATCGAACACTCCATCGTCCGTATAAAATGGATTGAAGGCTATTGGATTATCTTCTGTATAAGTGAAATATACGCCATCTTCGCCGTTGGTTTTGCGGTTAATCAGGTTGCAAAGTCCCTGATACGAATTACCTGTATCTACTAAAACAATATGCGCCCCCTGTTCGTAATATTGTCTTACCATGTGATTGGTAAAGAAGGATTTACCACTACCCGACGGACCAAGTATAAACTTGTTCCGGTTCGTGATAATCCCTTTTTTCATCGGCAAATCCGAAATATCCAAATGCAGGGGCTTTCCGGTTAATCTGTCCACCATTTTTATACCAAAGGGCGAGAGCGAGGATTGATAGTTTGTTTCCTCTGTGAAGAAACAAAGGGCTTGCTCAATGAAAGTGTAAAAACTTTCCTCTGCCGGAAAATCCGCTTCGTTCCCCGGAATACCCGCCCAAAACAAGGTGGGGGTATCTACCGTATTGTGTCGCGGTTTACACTCCATCAAAGCCAACTGACTGCCGACATCGTTTTTTATCCTTTGCAGTTCTTCTTTGCTATCACTCCAAGCCATAACGTTGCAGTGGCAACGGATAGAGGTAAGTCCCAACGAGTGCGCCTCGTTCAGGTATTCTTCAATCCAAGCCTTGTTAATCTGGTTTTGGCGTGAATAGCGCGATAGCGAGTGCATATTACGCGCCTGTTTCTCAAAGCGTTTCAAATTTTCCGCGCCGTCATCTATAAACAGATATTGATTATAAATGTGGTTGCACGAAAGCAAAACGCCCACAGGCGCGGCAAAAGACAAACGGCAATCGCTTCTGTCCGTTGAGAGTTTTTCATACCGGTTGTCCGTTGCTACTTTGGATGGCAAGTCCTCTGTATCCGAAAGCGTGTGCAAACACATAATATTGTCGCCAATTCGCATTTCATCCGCACCCAAAGAAATATCCTGCAAACAGGTAGTGTTTTCCAATGACAATGAAAAATACTTTTCAATCAGTCCTGCTGTCCCATTTGTCCCGCCTGTCCCTGCGATTTCCTCACTTGTTAATCTTGCGAGCTTCACAAAACCGCTGTCATTGACAATACGCTCGAATTGCCCGACCGCCTCCAAAAATTTGGTTATCGTTTCCTTGTCCCGCACTTCTTTTGGAACAAGAAACCCGCGACATAGCGTATTGAAATTGCTTTGCGCCCGCATCCGCTCTTTGGTTGTTTTTGTCAGGAACAAAAAACAGGCGTGATTCAGGTAAGGGCGTTCATTAAAGTGCCGTTCAAAACTTCTTGAAAGAAAACTCAAATCGTCCTTTTGAATTTGACTTCGTCTTCTTCCTCCTTGCAGGGCATAGTCAAGCGAGCTTGCCTCTGCTCCTGCTTCGTTCGTCAGTTCGGGCTGGTAGTTTTCTTTGATAAACCAATCGGATTTATGCACAATACTGTAATTGGGTAAAACCTTAACCGCCTTTACCCAAGCCGAATGTATCGCCTCGTATTCGCTGCCGGTTACAGTAAAGAGTTCAGGCAATTCCACCCGAAACCCTACTGTAATATCCGCATCTTTGGAAACAATACAGCCGTTTTCTACTGCCAGCAATGGAAATTTGCTTTCCAAAGTGGCTGCTTTCATCACATTTTTCATACTTCCTTTTTCTTTTGGGTAAATAATCGGGAAAAGTTCCGGCGGTTGATAACATATCGCGGATGGTTGCTTCGAGCCTGCACCTTCATCAATCCGTGTTCGCCGTATTTACTGTTCAGGTGGAATGTTCCGTAAACCAATGTGAGAGCGGCGGTAATGCCGAAAATAATACAAATCCATTGATTAACGCCCACCATATACATCACTACGAACACGACAAACAAGCCGAGCAACCCGCCTGCGAAAATGAAAAGGTACTGTGCTTTCAGTCCTTGAAATTCCGCCGGTTTTCCTATCCCTTTGTTAATTGGAAATTCCATGTTCTTATAAGAAAAAAGAACGAAGAATAGTGGCTGCCACAATCAGGAAGATACATGCGCCAAACCAACTCGCCGCTGTTTTGCCGGTATCGGGGTCGCCGCTTGAAAACTTGCTATACACCTTAACGCCTCCAATCAAGCCGACCACAGCCCCAATCGCGTAAATCAGTTTGGTGGCGGGTTCAAAATAGGACGTTACCATTTGTGTAGCTTCTGTAATGCCGGCTGCACCGTTACCTTGCGCCATTGCGCTCACAGCTGTCATCAGAAGGGCGACAGCCGAAAAGAAAAATCTGAAATTGTTTTTATTCTTTATCATAATGATTTTTGAAAATACCGTGGGGAGGGATAATCCCCACGGCGGATTAATACTGTTTAACTCTGAATTTTAGTGGCGGGGTCGCAGACCCCTTTATTATTGCTTTCGCACGCTAACCATACTCTTTCTGTTTCATTTTCTTACTGTTTTTAATCATTCAATCTACATAATCGGCAACATCAAAATCGCCGTAGTCAAAATTTGCACCGGAAGTTTCATCTTCCGTTTCAGGCATTACTTTTTGGATATTGCGTTCAACGACCGCCTTAATCCAATTCATTTTGCCCTCGTCCCCTGAAACAAGCATCTCGAACATATCGGTATTTTCCAATTCGACTATCGTTCTGCCTGTTTCTTCGCTTACATCTTCGGGCTGTTCCATTACGGCTTTTACTGCCGTTTGCAGTTTGTCGTAATCAATACCCTCTGCCATGACCGTCCCGTGTCCCAAAGTCCGACCCAATTCCGCTTCTTCTTCTTCGGCTTTATAATCTATTTCTTCGTCATCATCGTCAAGCGGGATACTCAAAATTTCGGGATTCGGCTCGTCTGCAAAAACCTCGTCCAACTCTTCGGGCGGGATAACCGCCGAAGGTTTTTCTAAAAAAAGCACTCAAAAAAATATTTTATGCCTCTCATTCAAATAAAAGTTGTAATTTTGCGATTGAATTTTAAAGTAAAATTTTGTTTATGACATAAAGATAAAGAACAGAAAATAAGACATATAAAATAGCGATTTGCTACAATTCTCAATTGCATTTTCCACACGCAACTCATTAAATATGAGTAATTATTCCGAGAATAAGTAAGCGAAACGCCGGTAACGGCGTGGAACGACTTATTAGGAATAATAGGCGTGGAAACCTGCAATTTAATAGGTTGTTTCCACGCTATTTTATTTGTGCAAAATCAGAAATATTAATTTTAAAAATAAAAAATATGAATAAAAGTATCATTAAAAAATCGAAGACATTGAGCATTTATTGTCTGTCTTTGCTGCTATTTTCAGGTTGTGCTTCAACAACCTATTTATCAAATGGATATGGAAACAGGATTACGACTTCTGTTAATTCATTTGGCAGTTATAATATGGTCAATAAAACTTTTTACATTGAATCAGGGGACAATAATGTATCAAGTAGTGATGTAGAATTTCGGGAATATGCCAATTATGTGGCAACTTCGTTAAAATTACAAGGGGCAAAAGAAACATACGACAAAAAGAATGCCGATATGTGTATTTTGGTTAATTACGGTATTTCAGACGAATCATACACCGAAACTGTTCCTTTTCCAATTTGGGGTCAAACAGGCATATCTTCCATAAGTACAACGAGTACAACAACTGGCTCTGCTTATGGTAGTGCTTCCGGAAGTGCTACAAGGATTGGCAATTCGGTTTATGGACAATCAAGTGGCTCTGTGTATGGCAATTCAACTACAAATACAACAACAAAGGTTAATCCAAGTTATGGAATAACAGGCTATACAAGTGTTGATAGACGGGTATCTATGTATTGTAGAATCTTGAATATATACGGCTATGATAATAAACAAACAACTTCTGCAACAATGCTTTGGAAAACAAATCTATCAAGTTGTGGAAATTCAAGTGATTTGCGAAATATTTTGCCGTATATGGCTTATGCTGCGTGGGGAAATATGGGCAAAAGTAGTGGTGGCAATAACGAATACACAATTTTCTTGGAAGATTATTATTTCAGATGTTGGAAACAAGGTACTCTATTCAATGATAATGTTATAGGATTTCCAAAATGCACTTCCACGAATGCAGGTAATTATATACAAATAGCAATAGTTGAAAAATTATCAACCGAAACGATTGTTGTTTTGAGAAAAAGCGGTTGTATCGGATGGTATGCCATTTCGCCTCAAACTCACATTGAATATGCGGGACAAAAATATATGATAAAAAGTGCTGACGGATATGAATTGGGTAAGAAAATACGAAATGAGTGTGGAACAAGATATTTACGACTACATTTTCAGGCAATTCCCTCAACTGCGACAACTATCAATATTTCGGAAGGAACTAAAAATGGTTGGGTATGGAATGGTGTGTCAATAAGATAACGTTGTGTATTTCAACCAAAAAATGTATTTTTGTACAGATTTTTTAGAATTTAATAAATATGGGACAATGGCGATATAAGAAAAAAAGCAAGATGTTTCGCGAAAGAGTTAGGCGAATGAACTTCTCGTGTGAAGAAATCTATTCGATGTACGGACAATATGATACCTTTGTCTCATTAGAGTTTCATATTGGTAGTGAAGCATACAATAAATATGGAAAATCCTTAATGGGTGTCTTTCAATATACTTTGGAACAGCGGGAAGAGTTAGAAAAAATATTGAAGTTAAAAAAAATACCATTTTCAAGTAAGAGAATTTCTTTTGTTCCCTCTGCACTTCACGAAAAATTAACCGCTGAACAAAAATTATATTTAGACAAAATAGGTATATTGAACAAGGATATTGCGTGTGTAAGTTCGGTAAATAAACCTCGTCAAAATGTTTTTGCACAAAAGGGCAACAAAGAATTACCAAAACCGATAGAAATAAAAATTGATTGGTCGATAAAAGAAAGTTGTGAGATAATGTTGGGTTTTTATAAAACAAGATTAAAAGAAGGTGAGAAATTATGTGAGATAGAGAAGAATAATTATTATGCTCTACGACTATACTTTGAGCCTGATACTATTTTGCCAGAAGAACATTCTTATATTCAACATACACAAACCATTAGAGAGAAATTTCTCAATAATAAATGGGAAATAGAAAGCAGTTTATCGGATACCGAAAAAACTGAAATACAAAATTTGTGGCATTCAAAGTGGAATGTAAACCGAATTGCCTTGCAAAAAGAAATTCAACGGTCAGGTAATAGCTTGGAAAAATTACCCATTGAAATGCAAATGAAATTAATTACACTATCTTGTGGATTTGAAAGCGAAATTTTATCACATTGCAAGGATAATACAATTTGGTGGGATATTGAGAGATTTTTGCATATCTATATAAGGCATATAGGTGAATTACAGCCAGACGGAAAGTTTAAAAACAAAACGATATTTCAGTATGATTTTAAGGATATTAGAAAAGTAATTACAGCAGTAATAGAATCTGCCCACAAAGAAGTAGAAGAAGAATTTAAAACCAACCCAACAAAAAACTTCAATCGACAAGGCAAAAGAGCAATTTATTACAATGGGAATTATTATAAGATTGAAATTGAACCCAATGGCAGATTATTGACATTCCACCCGTACAACGATGATAAAGAAAGAGAAAACGATTAATTACTAACTATTCACACCCAATCTATTTCGATAGAGCCGAAAGACGGGAATTTTGATATTTCCACCTGTTTGCAGTCCTTTGAAAACTACCTTTTAGCAAACAAACGGACGGAAAAACCGGTCATTCACCTATCCATAAACCCCGACCCGAAAGACAAACTTTCAGATGAACAGTTATCGGAAATCGCCCAAACCTATATGCAAAAAATGGGTTACGGCGAGCAACCTTTTATCGTTTATCTGCACGAGGACATTGAACGCAGGCACATTCATATCGTTTCGCTGCGAGTGGACGAGAACGGCAAAAAAATTGACGGCAACTTTGAACGCCGCCGCTCAATGGATGTTTGCCGCGATTTGGAACAACAATACAGACTAATTCCCGCCGACCAAAAACAAAAATCCCAATCGTCCCTGTTGTCCCTGAAACCTGTTAATCATAAAAACGGCGACATAAAGCACCAAATCGCCAATGTAATCCGACCCATTGCAAAGGACTACCATTTTCAAAGTTTGAAGGAATACCGCGCCCTGCTTACCTTATATAATATAGGTGTGGAAGAAGTGAAAGGCGAAATTGGCGGCAAAGAATACAA
The DNA here is from genome assembly GCA_026000155.1 of Bacteroidia bacterium. Classification (GTDB taxonomy): domain Bacteria; phylum Bacteroidota; class Bacteroidia; order Bacteroidales; family Azobacteroidaceae; genus Azobacteroides. The sequence goes on from BNYG01000001.1 coordinate 22,654, forward strand.
AGGATTGATTTATTCCGCATTGAATAAAAAGGGTGAAAAAACAGGTAATCCGTTCAAATCTTCTCTGTTTGGAAAATCCGTTGGCATTGAAGCATTGGAAAAGCGTATGGAACAATCGGCGGAAACAATCAAAAACAAACGCCTGAAAGAGCGCAGCAAAAAGGTTATTTCGGCAGTGATGCTTACCTCAAAACGCCGCGCCGACTTTGAAGGTGCGTTGGCTAAACAGGGCATTTCGGTATTGTTCCGTGAAAACGAACAGGGCAGAATCTATGGCGCAACGTTTATAGACCACGAACAAAAGTGCGTGTTCAACGGCTCGCGTTTGGGCAAGGAATTTTCGGCAAATGTTTTCAATGATTTGTTTAACGGAAAATGTCTGAACCCTGATTTACCTGATTTTAAGATTAACAGGATTGACCCCGAAAAATCAGGTCAATCCTTTAATCATGAAAATCAAGGTTCAGACATCGGCGGCTTGTTTAACTTTTTTTCGTCCGAAACTCCGGGCGATGAAATTGAAGAACAAAACTTTATCCGCCGTTTGAAAAAGAAAAAAAGAAAACAAAGAAGATTATAAACTATTAAAAATTAAGATTATGCAACAGGAAGATGATTTAAGAGGTCTTGCAAAAACGATGGAATTTATGCGAGCCATAAGTATTTTATTTTGTGTGATTAATGTCTATTGGTTTTGTTACCAATACATTGTGGAGTGCGGGGTAAATATCGGCGTTGTCGATAAAATCCTGATGAATTTTAACCGTACAACGGGACTTTTTTCATCCATTCTTTGGACGAAAATCTTTGCCGTTGTGTTTTTGGCTTTATCCTGTTTGGGGACGAAAGGCGTTAAGGAAGAAAAGATTAAGTGGTCGAAAATCAACACTTTCCTGTTTTTCGGCTTCATCCTGTTTTTCCTGAACTGGTGGCTGCTGTATTTGCCGTTTCCACTCGTGGCAAACACTACGTTTTATGTGTTTACGCTCACTTTGGGCTATATCCTGTTACTCGTTGCCGGATTGTGGATGAGCCGCTTACTCAAAAACAACCTTTTAGATGATGTCTTTAATGTTGAGAATGAAAGTTTTATGCAGGAAACGCGGCTGATGGAAAACGAGTATTCCGTTAATTTGCCAACGAGATTTTTCTACAAAAAGAAGTGGAACAAGGGATGGATAAACATTGTCAATCCGTTCCGCGCCTCTATCGTACTCGGCACTCCGGGTTCGGGAAAATCATACGCCGTTGTGAACAATTACATTAAACAGCAGATACAGAAAGGTTTCGCTTTATATGTGTATGATTTCAAGTTTGACGACTTGTCGGTTATCGCCTACAATACGCTGATGCACAACCTTGACAAATACAGGGTCAAACCGAAATTCTATGTTATCAATTTCGACAATCCGCGCAAGTCGCACCGTTGCAATCCAATCAATCCGGTGTTTATGACCGATATTTCGGACGCTTATGAAAGCGCCTACACAATTATGCTTAACCTCAATAAAACTTGGATACAAAAACAGGGCGATTTTTTTGTCGAAAGCCCGATTATATTGCTTGCAGCCATAATTTGGTATCTCAAAATCTACGAAAACGGCAAGTTCTGCACCTTTCCGCACGCGATTGAATTTCTCAATCAAAAATATGTTGATATTTTCCCTGTACTTACTTCTTATCCGCAGTTGGAAAACTATTTAAGCCCTTTTATGGATGCGTGGGAAGGGGGTGCGCAAGACCAATTACAGGGGCAGATAGCAAGTGCTAAAATCCCCTTGTCAAGAATGATTTCCCCGCAGTTGTACTGGGTTATGACCGGCGATGATTTTTCGTTAGACATTAACAATCCCGACGAGCCGAAAATCCTTTGTGTTGGTAACAATCCCGACCGTCAAAACATTTATTCGGCAGCTTTGGGATTATATAACAGTCGTATAGTTAAATTGATAAACAAAAAAGGACAGTTAAAAAGTTCGGTTATCATTGACGAGTTGCCGACCATTTATTTTCGCGGTTTGGATAACCTGATAGCCACCGCCCGAAGCAATAAGGTTGCCGTTTGTCTGGGCTTTCAAGACTTTTCGCAGTTAAAACGCGACTACGGCGACAAGGAAGCAGCCGTTGTGATGAATACCGTAGGCAATATTTTTAGCGGTCAGGTAGTCGGCGAATCGGCTAAAAATCTTTCGGAACGTTTCGGAAAGGTGTTGCAGAAACGACAATCAATGACGATTAACCGGCAGGACAAATCCACTTCCATTTCCACACAATTAGACAGTTTGATACCTGCAAGCAAGATTTCTAATCTCACACAAGGTATGTTTGTCGGTGCGGTCAGCGACAATTTTGATGAACGAATAGAACAAAAGATTTTTCACGCCGAGATTGTGGTTGATAATGCCTCCGTAGCCCGCGAAACGAAAGCCTATCAAAAAATCCCCGACATTTTAGATTTCCGCGATGGGGACGGCAATGATACGATGCAGGCGGAAATTGAACGCAACTACAATCAAATCAAAGCCGATGTGAAACAGATTGTTGCCGAAGAATTGTCGCGAATTGCTGCCGACCCTGACTTGCAGCATTTGATAAAAAAGGAGTAGGATTGAAAAGTGAAACCTCCCTTGTTTGAGATACAAGGGAGGTTTATTGCTAATACTTTTATTTTTATTGCTAAATTGAATTTGAGTTAAACAACTTATAATCAGTAGTGTGTTTTGCCTTTATTGCTAATTTTTGCGTTTTTATTGCTAAACTGTATTGAGTTCCCAGACTGAAAATTTTATGGATTGGGATATATTTCTTATCTTCTTGTCTTTTGACGATAATCCAACAAGAACATTCGATATTTTCTTTTGTTTTTTTTCAACAGGCAAATCTTGCGGCAAAAACGGCATAATCAATTTTTCTATTTCTTCTCTTGATACAGAGCCTTTTTCTCTTAACAAATTCAATACCATCTCTTTAAAATCCTTATTGGTAAAATCAACAGACTTTATACTGCCGACTATTTCAACCAAAGAACTTCTGCCTTTAATCAAATCTAACGACCGCAACCGATTTAAAGCATCTTTGGATATTGGCAGTTTTTTCTGTACCTTGTCCAATGCAATAACATCGTCAAGCGATAATTCGGGGTGCTTAAATAACTGACGTGAATAGTTTTCATTGATAAGTTCGCCGTGAATGGTAACTTCGGTATGTTTTTCGTCTGAAATATTATAAGTTGGTAGCGGAAAAAACCTGTCCCTTTGAATAGTAAACATTTTTTTGATACCGCTACCGACAGTATCAATCATATTCAGATTAACCATTGCAGCAACTAAAAACGGATTACGGTAATAGGGTTGCGGACGGTTGTAATGAATTGCATCTTCGACCGATTCAGGAATAAAACTGCCGGCATTTTCAAAAATCAATCTGTCATTATATTCCAAAACAATAATTCTGCAACTTTTACTGTAATCCTGATGTGCAACGGCATTATTCAAGGCTTCTCTTATAACCCATTCATCATAATGAGTTACTTCATTTGGAAACAGCGAAGTATCGTCAATCATATAGCGGTATTTCAGATTTCGGATACAGGCAAGCGTTTTATTTACAGTTAAAATAAATGGCGTATAAAAATGTTCATAACCTTCGGGAGCATCTTTCAAAACCCAAGTTATCTGCCCGATAGCAGGGGAAAGCAATGCACTTGCTTCACTTTTCCCAAGCAACAATATTGCCGTATTGGTAATTTTTCCGTCAAGCGTTACTCTTGCCTTGTCAAGAAATTCTTCATCAGGCCAGCTGTCCACGTCTTTTGCCAAAGACCGGTGTTTCAACTTGTATTGTTCCCGTGCTTTTAATATGGCTTCTTTATCCAAATGCCCAAGATTGGCATCGGGAATAATCATTTTCGACCAATCCCTGTTTGACGCCTGATTGCGTATCCTGTCTATCTTCTCTATATTCAACGCGATAAGGCTTTCATTGAGGCGACCGTAATAAAATCCCTCAAAAGAAACGGGAATGCCGTGCGGTGCAGCTGGAATTTGAAACATTACCACGCGACCTTCGGGCTTCTGCAACTCATAAATTTCCATGAATGAAATGCTTTGAGTGGTTTTGTCGCCGATTTCCTTTTTCAGGCTGTCCAAATCCTTGCGGGAGGTGCGGTAACGGCTACCTACAATCTTGTGTTTCTTGTTCTCAACCCCAAAAATCAGCCACGCACAGAATTTTCCTTTCAGATTGGCTTCGTTGCTCAACGCCGAAAAGTATTTACCGAGCTTGCTGAAGTCGTAACTTTCTTTTGCCTCCTTAAACTCGACAATCTCGGTTTCTGCCGGAAGCAAAAGCGCATCGGTCAATATTTTGTTTAATTCCTGTTCAGTCATTTTCCTGATTTTTCAGAGGCGCAAAATTACTCAAAATTCCGCAATCCGGCAAATATTTGTTTGACAAACAACGAAAAAGGCTCTGCCAAGTATCCCTCTTGACAGAGCCGCCACTAAAATCCACAGCAAACAGCAAAGCCATTATGACCGTGTGATTTCAGTGGCAAAGTTATCACTTTTTCCCGAATTTCTTTTTCTTATCCGAAAAATCGAAGGTAACTTTGTATTCATCATCGAATTTCAATGCGGCGGGAAATACTTTGCCTGCCTTGCTTTTAAAACCGTTAATGACGCCGGTTTTTCCTTTGGTCAGCAGTTCCAAAATCTGCTTGTCGGTCAGTTCCTTTTCACTGACAGTGCGGAAAACTACCAAACCACAATTTGGGTCGCTGCATTTTGCGACTTTGGGATAAAAGCGGATTGGCGCGGTTTTGCATTTCGGACAAACACACGCATTTTCATCTGAAACGGTAATCTTGGTATCCAACAATTCCATTGTAATTTGGCGCGTATAGATTTCAATCGTCTTTTGGAACGTTTCCGGTTGCATTTCACCGCGCTCTATTTGTGCTAATGTATTTTCCCAACTGCCTGTGAGAGCGACATCGGCTATCCGCTTGTCCTTAACAGTTTCATAAACCGTCAATCCTTTTTCGGTGGGAACAAGCGATTTCTTTTCGCGGACAATGTAATTTCTCGAAAACAGGGTTTCGATAATTGCCGCTCTTGTGGCGGGCGTTCCGATACCGCTTTCTTTCATTGCCGCGCGTTCCGCCTCGTTTTCAACCGTTTTTCCTGCGGTTTCCATTTCCGAAAGTAGCGAGGCTTCGGTATGTAAGGGCTTGGGCTTGGTTTGCTTTTCCAACAGTTCGGATTTGAGGATTGGCAGCGTTTCGCCCTGCGTAACTTCGGGCAGAGCGCCGTCTTCGTCCGTTTCCTCTTTTTCATTAAAGACCGCTCGCCAACCCGCCTGTTTGATAACAGCACCCTTTGCCTCAAAAACGGTATCGCTACACATTAATATAATAGTAGTTGCATCCTTGACACATTTCTTTGAAAATGCCTCCAACATTCTGCCCGCAACCATTTCATAAATGGTTTGTTCTTCGCAGGAAAGGTCTTTGGGTTGATTTTCGGTAATCAAAAGTGCGTGGTGGTCGGTTACTTTCTTGTCATCGACACAGCGGATATTCAGGATTTGGGTGTCCATTTTAGCGGCATAACCGCCAAAACGCGGGTGCGTTTTCAGACTGTTAATGAGTTCGGGGATTTCGTCGAATACATCGGCAGAAATATAGCGGCTGCCTGTGCGTGGGTAGGTAATCGCTTTATTTTCATACAGTTTTTGCGCAATGGAAAGTGTTTTGTCCGCCGAAAAACCGTGTTTGCTGTTTGCCTCTTTTTGCAAAGCGGTTAAATCGTACAATAAAGGCGGCTCTTGATTAACTTCTTTTTTTTCAACCGTTTGAACTTGCAAAGAATTGCCTTGCAATTTTTGAAATATCGCGTTTGCTGTGTCTTTACGGTCGTATTTTTCACGATTGACAACCGCAAACGGAATATTTGCTTTTTCGGTCTGAACCCGGATTTGCCAAAACGGAACAGGCGTAAAATTTTTGTTTTCCAAAAACCGCCGACAAATCATTGCCAGCGTGGGCGTTTGCACTCGTCCCAACGAATATACGCCGCGCCCTGCGGCAATGCTTAACGCCTGACTTGCATTAATTCCGACAAGCCAGTCAGCTTCTGAACGCGCTTTGGCTGCATAATACAGGTTGTCGTATTCGCTGCCCGCTTTCAGATTCTGCAAGCCGTCTTTTATGGCTTTATCCGTTAAACTGCTAATCCAAAGCCTGTCAAAGGGCTTTTTGCAATTCAAATGATTGTATATATATCTAAAAATCAAACATCCTTCTCTTCCCGCATCGGTGGCGACAATAATTTTATCGCAACTGTCGAAAACATGTTTTATGACCTTTAACTGTTTGAGTGCGCCCGCATCGGGCTTGTATTCCTTGCCGTCCCGCACTTGGCGGGGTTTCAGGATAAATGTTTCAGGAATAATCGGTAAATTCTCTTTGACAAATCCCGAAAAGCCGTAGTCTTCGGGCATGGCGAGTTGTATCAAATGCCCAAAAGCATACGTTACCATGTAACCGTTGCCTGTCATAAAACCATCTTCCTTGTGGCTTGCGCCAACGATAGCCGCTATTTCGCGGGCTACGCTCGGTTTCTCTGCTATGATTGCTATCTTCATTTTACTTGGATTTTAGTGGTGAATATTACATTTTTACACCTTTGGATTTTTTGACTTCTTTCTTTTCCTCCTGCTTGGCAGCTTGTTTTTCCGTCTGCTTTTCGGTGGGTTGCGTTTGACCGCTGTTCAAAGGCTCTTTGATATTTTTGGTAGCTTCGGTGGTGTTGCCGTTATTGTTTTTGGCAACCTGCACCTTGTGGCGGTCATCGGGAATGACTTTTCCGGCGGCAAGGGCATCCCTGTAATCCTTCGGAAACATGAAATCATATTTTCCGGTTTCCTTATTCAGGGTTATGTAGCCGCTGTACTTTTTACCGTTGCGGTCTGTCAATTCGCCTGTATGGACGGTCTTTCCCTCGCGTACACTGCTCTGCTGGTCTTCAGTCAGTAGCTTTTTGCGGAAAGTTTTCGGGGCTTCACCCTGTTTGAGGCTTTGACTTTGTTTCCGGTCATTGTCGAAAACAAGTTCAAAATACCGTTTGTCGGCATTGAACTGAACATTGGCGGAAAATTGTCTTGAGCCGTCATTGGTAGTCATATTTTCTATCTTTACTTTTTCGCCGTTGCCCAATTTTTCCCTTGTTTCTTCGCTTAACGGAACGCCTTTGTAGGCATCGGGGACTTTCAGCCATTCCTTGCGGAACGCCACCAATTCATTGGTTTGCTTGTCCAGCGAAATGAGTACCGGCGTTTTTTCACCTTGCTTAAATTCGGCTTCGACGACACGTCCGAGATTGCCTGTTTTCAACAAATTATCCCTGTCTTCTTTGGTAAATTCAACGCCGAAATAGGGGCGTTCCAAATCGGGTTTGTGGCGGATTAAATGAATAGAGGGCGCAAACGTGCCGTCTTCCTGTTTGCGAAGTGAGAAACGCGCGTCTGAGCGTAGCGTTTCGCTGTCGAATTTCATTGCAACAGGCATCAGGTTTGTTTTCTGATAATCAAGCAGTTTGTCAAGATTGCCTGTTTTTTCGAGACTTTCGCGAGTGATGCCGAATTTTTCAAACTTTTGCCAATCGACAAGGTCGGGATTAATGGCGTGAGTTTTTGCATCGGCAGCCGCTTGGGATTGTGTTTCTCCCTGTTCCTTTGCCTGTTTTTTCAAAACATCTTCCGGCTCAATGCGGTGCGCATCCAAACAGTCTTTGTTTTCAGGCTTGTCGGGACTTTTAATCGCCTCATACAGACGTTTTACCGTTTCTTCCAACTTTTCCAGCGGGGCGCGGTAAAAGTCAAAGCGCGTAGGGTCTTTGATTTGCCGCTTGAAGTTCTCGAAAAAGTTTTCAAGAACGTTGCCGTTTTTGTCGATTTTCAAAAAATCGGGATTTTCGCTTCCGTCAAGTTTGGTGGATTTGACTTTTCCGTTTTTGTCCAGATTCACGGCATGTAATTCATTGCTGCCTTTTTCCTTGACCAATAATACATCTTGGTCTTTCAATTTTTCGTTCATATTACTTCAATTTTATAAGTTACGCCAATAGCGACGCGGCGCAAAAGTAAATGAACAAAGATTGTGGAAAAAGGAGTTTTAGAAAAGTGGCAGGGGTTTGCGCGTGTGTGGCAGGGGTTTGCACAGCCCGTGTAAAATATCGCTCAATTAATCCTTTTTCGTGTCGTTGGGATATTCATTATGCCGTTGGGAGAAAAAAATTGCGACGGCTTTGGACGGGCGGTAATTTTGTGGCGGAGATTTGTAAATCGACAAAACAGCGGATTCCGAAAAGCTGGATATTGAAAAGAGTAGGAGAATTTAATTATAAGAAAACGTATGAAAAATGTATTGAAATTTCAAGTTAAAGCATTTGCATTAATGGCAATACTCCTGATAAGTATTGTGGGTACTCTGTCGGCGGAAAAAATTGCAATTATTGATGCTGGAAGTTCGGGGTCAAGGTTGTATGTGTATGATGTCAATAAAAATGAAGGTAAAATTAGCATTGTTTATCCTTCTACCCCGGAACAGAAGGACAACTCAAAAGGGAGAGCATTATCCGGTGTTGCTAATCATAATGACAGTGTCAGAGTTTTTTTGCAAACAATGACAGATATGTATGATAGTGGTAATAATGCAGAAAAAATACCACTGTATGTCTTGGCAACTGCCGGGATGCGGCTGGTAGATGAAGATAAAGCCAATTCAATTTACAATATGATGCATAGTCAACCAAGAGAGTATAACCGTTTTCGTTTAGTTACAGCCATGACCATTTCCGGACGATACGAAGGACTTTATGCGTGGATTGCGGCGAACTACAAAAATGGGAGTTTAGGATTTAGTACTTCGACACCCGAAAAGCCATTGACTTATACCGGCATCACGCATGGTATTCTTGAAATTGGAGGAGCTTCTATGCAAATAGCATTTGCAGCGAATGAGAAGTGTGCTACTTGCATATCTCGTAAAGGGTTTGCTCATATTTACAGTAAAAGTTATCTTGGAGGCGGAGTAGATAAAGTTTATGATAAACACAGAAATGAAAATCCGCCTGTTTTTACCGAAGTACCAAATCCAAAGGACGTGAGCAATTTATATGGTAGCGACTTAAAATTTATCGGACTGGGAAGACCAATTGGAACAGTGCTTAAGGAAGCGAAAAGCAATAGCAATAGCGTTGAAGATTTAAAGAGATATGCAGATTCACTTCCAAATAATGATTCACCAGTCAACTTTCACCCGTGGATAAATGCCCAATATATCGTTTGGGTCGTTAAGTCGTTGAATTTAGGTAGGAAATTATCAAAACCAGACAAAGAGTCTGATTGGACAGAAGGGGCAGCCTTGGATATTCTTATCAATAACATGCCGCCAGAAAAGTTTGATTATCAGAATCAAAACTAAACTGTATTTGCAAAGTTAGTATTTTGATATAATCATCCTTAATGCTCGCATTATTGCCGAACATTGAGGATGATTATTGTATTAACAGTTCAGGCGATTATAAGAATAAAATCGGCTTCTCAAACAAATGAGAAGCCGATTTTGTTGAGGATATAACATCTATTCTTATCGGTTAATGCTCTCCTCAATGCAGCTTATATTTCAAATAAGCGTTTTGAAGTTTCTCGTCATACCGATTTTGCTTGTAGCCCGCCCCATTGTATTTGGCGGCAAACACTGCCCAGTCCAGATTCCTGAGCGGTTTGTCGATTCCTGTATTTTTCAGGAAACGGGCAAAACTCCGCAAATGGTTGTTGGAATCCGACTTAATGGCATCCACATACTCCCGTACCGTGTTGTATCCGCATAATTTGTGATTGAAACCCATGATTTGGAACATCCCCCACGAGGCAGAACACAAGGCGGCTTCTTCTTCAATAGTGGCGGCTTTGTTCAACCGGTCGTATTCGGCAACGCCTCCCTTATAGCTCGATTTGTCCCACTTTGGGAAAAGTACGTCGCTGTAATCGGCTTGATATTTTTCAGGGTTAATACCTCTTTTTTTGAGTTCCTGCCAGAAAATATGCCCTTCGAACAGAATAATGGGACGTCCGTCTTTGAGGAATCCCGAACGTCCGCCCGATTCAATTTCGCACACGGCGCGGATAGCAGCATCTTCCACATTCAGCAATCGCGCAGTTTCTTCGTAAACCTCAGAGACTGTCCGCCCCTGACCTTCTTTCATTAATACATCCATTTTGAAAACAAATAAATTGTTGATACTATTACATGTGTTAAAGTCTCGCTCTGCCCTGTTGGCAACGGCGAGGCTAATACGTCTATTTTACAGTAGTATTTACGAAAAATAGAACTCTGTGATGAACACTTCCCATTCTTTGGCAAGTTCCTTGTTGGCTTCCACACGACCGTTGGGTTGGGCGGACAGATACTTCCCGAAGTATGACTTCAGAGCAACCGTATTGCAACCCTGTTGTTCCAGTGTCCAAGTTTCCCAAATGTCTAACTTGTCGCGATTCCATTCCACGGAACCGTTAGGTTGGGCGGATAAGAATTTCCCCGACGTTGATTGCAGTCCGAATTTGCCGTTCCCGGTAGGAATCAACTGGATAACTTCCATTGGACCCGGGAGGCGAGCGGTAAGTTTGACTGTTCCGTCGGATTGCGCCGAAAGAAATTGTCCGTGAACCGATTGCAGTGAAAATTTTTGGGAGGTTTCAGGAGCGTTTATTCCCGGGATAAGCACACCGGCTCCATGGATGACTTTTTCGGTCAAATCTTTTAATTTGTTCATAAATAAAATTTGTTATTGTTTACCCGCTCTTTCCGGCAGAGGGAATTTCCGTTGCTACTCTTTTCGGGATTTTCGCTGTCTCCTCACTTTTATTCGCTTACCGCCGTCTGCGTTTCGCTGTTTTCTACAACGGCTTTACTGTCTGTCGGCATCTGGTTAAGCGTCTTAAATATGTCTGTTTCAATCGCTTTATATGTCTGAGCATTATCTTTGGACGTAAACTCGAGGAACCAACCCATTATTTGTGGGCCGGGAATGCGTATATAGAAAAAGTTACCGGAGCTTCCGAAATACGCCGACTCGCTTTGACTGTTGCTGGCTTTTGAATTGCTTGCCCTGAAGCCGAAAATGCCGCCGCTATTTTCACTGTTTTCTTTCATATATTCCTTGTTTGATGCGCTCTCTTCAGCATTGGATTCGACTCGGATAGTAATGTCTTTAACAATTACAAAACCGGTGGGAAAGGCGGGTAACAGATATTTTAGGTTGGCATCATGGTCATCGGTATATTGCAGACTATTCTTGAATGTGTTGCAATCAGCTTTATGTACGGTGCTTTTATCTATATTGCCGCCGCTGCAACGCATATCTGCTAAACGAAAATAATTGTGGCTGAGCTTGAAAATAGTGGGATTGAACCATCCACCGCGCTCGAAGGTAACTTTTTTGGCACGGAAACCAATTTCGAGTTTGCTGGACAATGCCGAATGTTTTTCAATCTCACTGGCTTTTTGAGAAGAGTGGCTGCCGCCGACCGAAAAGAACCATCCGCCCAGTTTGAAACTACTGTTCTCGACAGAGGATGTGCTTTCATTCTTGTCGTCTTTTTCTGTCATTTCAGCCTTGATGATAACGTCCATAAAGTCGGAATCGGACGAATCGGATGAACTTGAATCTATCATCAAAGGCGGATTTAACAACGATTCGATTTTGGCAAGCCTTTTTTGGATCTTCCCATACTCAGGTTTACTTTTATTTTCGTCAGGTGTGTCATTTATTTCCTTCGTGAGTTTCGCTTTTTCCTCATTCAGTTTTTCTTTACTTTTTCCTATCAAATCTTTGATGTCGGGGTCGGTATCATCGTTCTCGTTTTTTGCTTCTTCGGCAATAACGCCGCTTACCAGTGGGGCAAGAAATTTGAGGTCGGCTTCAAGCTGGTCTATTTGTTCCTGCACACGCTGTCTGAGTAACCGTTTGTCTTTCACTTTGGCTTCCGAGTATTCCATAAGTGCATCGTTGGCTACTTTTTGTGCCGTCAAAGCCTTTTGTTGCGTCTCAAAGGTGGCAACCATGTTTTCGCTGATGCTGCCGATAGAATCGCCAATAATGTTAAGTACTTTCGTCTTGGAACTTTGAAGTGTTGGCTTTCCATTTGCACTTGTTAATGTCGTAATGGCGTCACTTGCATTAGCAGTGGGGTCAACGGCTTTAAATATTTTTATGGCGGTGTTTACCGCTTCCACTGCACCTTTGCCGTATTGAGTAATCAGTTCTGATTCAATATCAGATACTTTTTGGGCAGCTGCATCTGCTGCCTTTTTCAGTTCGTCCTGTTTGTTTACCGGAATTTCCGTGATGCCGATTTCTGCCAATTGCGCCTTGAGAGAATTGAGCCGTTTGTTTTTAGCCCTGAAGTCTGCCATCAGACTTTCGGTGGTCATGGTCAAATCTTTGGGGCTGACATTGGGACGGAGCGATTTTGCCCAGTTGCTCGGCTGAAATTGCACGGGATAAATGTCGCTCGAACCATCAAGCGAGCGACGCAGGCTGGAGCGCATTTTCTGCTTGGTTTCTTCCAGCACTTCGGCGGGCGATGATACATTGAGGAACCCCAGCAAAGTAAGCACCTCGTGATAGTGACCGCGCACCACGGCATCATTGAACAAATTGTTAATGGTTTCTTCTTTTACCAGACCTTCGGACGATAGCCATTTGGAAAAGGAATCCAATGATTCCTCTCTTTTTGGGGAAGACTTGGCATCGTCATATTTAGCCGTTTTTTCTTCGTACCATTTGTTGCGCCCTTCGAGAAATTTTCCGTAAAGTTCCTTGGCAATGTGCATACGCGAAGCGCGTTGCTTATTGCCGTTTTCATCATCATAGTCAATTTCTTCCAGCAGCCAGTTCCGTAATTCCCGCTGGTCGGAAACAAACGGTTTAAGCGTGTCAAGTTTTGGGACATAGTTGTTAAGCAGAGTGTTGAACACTGTCGAGAGTTTTTCGCCGTTGGGACCCTGTACGATAGGCGAAATATCGAAAAGCTGGTTGGACAATGTAAATTCTGCTTCCTGAACCGGATAGGGTTTAGTTAGCACACTGTAGCAACCGTTGTCGTCGTACTCGTAAGTACGGTTGTTAAGACCACGAGCCGGAAATTCCATTGTAAACAGTTGATTACCGGCACCAAAGAGTTCGTTAATCTTGTCATAGATAACGGACATTACGTCCATTGTCGTTGTTTTTTGTAATTTTTCAAGAGGAGATTCCATGTTATGTTTCCTTTCTGTTTTTATGTGAATAAAAAATATTTAACTGTCACAAAAATACGGAGACTGTTACTTCCTCTCAAACTTTTTCTCCCAACAACCGTTTTAATATCCCAACAGCACTTTTACACGCCCGTTAATCTCCATTTATGTCGTTGGGATATTCATTGTGCCGTTGGGATAATTTCTTTCCGGGTCGGCAAAAGTCAGCGTACATTTGTGCTGCGAGCGATAATATTAAGGATAGAAAACAAGGGAAAAATGAGGGAAAAACAGGAGATAATAAAAAACAGTAAAAATTTCTTATGGAATATTTTCCGGACAAGGAGTATTCAGGAAAAAAATTTGTACCTTTGCGCTCTGATTCGACGAATTTTGAATTATTATTCTAAACAGAATACAGCCGGCGTCTGTATTTCACGGAATACCTTTAATGCAGACAGGGATATTTTTCGCTCTTTGACAAAAAAAGCAGCGGAAATATTTGCTATTCCCGTTTATTTTATTAAACACACACACACACACACACACATTATCACCACCTGAACATCCCACCCGCCCTCTTTGTTGGAAAAGGCGCAAAGATACTGAAAATATCTCATCTCCATACATTGAAGGAGGTATTTGTCATATACTTACTTTCCATGAGTAAGGAGGTTTTTTGTGTGTTAAAAATCAACAATAAAATTATTTCAACAATATGACGAAAAAAGAACTACTCACAGGCTTGTTCCTGTTTATAAACATGGCAATGTGTTTTGCACAGCAACTTTCGCCCAATGAAGCGGCGATTGTTTTCAAATTCCATGCTCAAAACGACTATTTCTACGAGCAGGGCAATAAAAAAGAACTCAAACGCCTCTACGATTTTGTGGAAACGCACAAATCCGAAATCACAAGCGGGCAACTGCCCATTTTCGTGAACGGCTATTGTGCCTCTTTCGACAACACCAACGACAATCTCAAAACGGCTCGCATTCGCAGCAATCGTGTAAAATCCGCCTTGATTGAACGCGGTTTGAAAGAAGACAATTTCAAGACCACGAATCACGCAACGGCGTATGAGGGCAACAAAGACATTGTTACGGTTACAATTAAACTTGAAGAGTTTAAGGAAGAAACTCAACCCAAACCTCAACCTGAAAAGGTGGTGGAAGAACCTGTAAAAGAAGTGGCGCAGCAAGTTGAGCCGACACAACCTGCAAAGACAGAAACCGCTACGCAGCCCGCCGTTGCAAGCGTTGCCGAAACTATCCAAACAGAAGGCAAATTTTCCATCCGCACCAATTTACTGTACTGGGCGGTTGCCACTCCCAATCTCGGCATTGAATACAAACCCGCCGAACGTTTCGGCATCCTCGTAAACGGTTTGTGGAGCCACTGGATATGGAGCGGCGAAGATAATCACCATCGCACATGGATGGTATCGCCCGAAGTGCGCTATTATACAGGTGCAAACAAAAATTGGTTTATCGGCATGGAAGGACACGCCGCCGAGTTTAACTTCAAATTTGGCGACACAGGCTATCAGGGCGACGCGCTCGGCGGGGGACTGACCGGCGGCTACAAATTGAAATTGAGCCGTGTGTTTGATTTGGATTTCTCTCTCGGATTGGGCTATACCCAACTGAAATACGATACCTACTACCGCAGTCGCGAAGTGATGGTGCTGAAAGAAGGCGGATTGAAAAAGGACTTTTTCGGACCCACACAAGCGGGCGTGTCACTTGTCTTGAACCTTGATTTATAGGATTAAAAGATTAACATGATAATGGAAATAACGATAATAATAATGAATCCTGATAATCCTTTAATCAAGAAAATCATGGTTCAGACATTAAATGATTAAAAAAGCAAACAATATGATACATTGCAGAAAAAATAAAAGTTCAAACAACAAGATTATCCCGGCAATCTTAATAATCTTGTTGCAAATCGTGGTTCAGACAAGTTGCGTGAAGGAGCCGCTCTACAACACCGACCACCCCAATCACGGCAGAATCATATCCCTCACCACCGACTGGACAAACCGCGGCGAGGGCGTTGAAATTCCCGCCTCTTATAATATTAAGGTAGGCGATTACACGACCACCCTGTCGGGAACAACCAACGAAGTAAACAATGACTTTGAAGCGGGCGCATACCATATTAATATATGGAATCCGGCAAACAACATTTCGGTTGCCGGAACAACCGCTGCGGCTGATTACAGCAGCGAATTGGGCTGGCTCTTTACCGGCTCGCAGGACGTTGTCATTGAAAAAGACAAAGACCACGCCTTTACCGTCGCCATGCAGCAACAGGTGCGGCAACTGACCCTCGAACTGGACGTGCAAGGCAATGTTGCCGACCGCATTACAGGCATTACAGCCACCCTTTCGGGCGTGGCAGGCGCAATCAATATCGACAACGGCAACCCCGTGGGAGACCCGGTTGCGGTTGTGCCTGTATTTGTCCGGCAACCCGACGGCAAATATACCGCCGTCCTGCGCCTGCTCGGTATTCAGGGCAATGCGCAAACGCTGACCCTGACTCTGCATTTCGACGGCGGCCTACCCGCTGATATTACGGTAAATTCCGGTTTGTCGGAAAAAATAGCACCCTTCAATGCCGACAAGAAAACGCCGTTTACCCTCAAGGCAGGAGTAACGGTAACAGCAACCGTATTGGGCGTTGCCGCGGAAATTTCCGACTGGGAAAACGCCGGAAACGAAACAGTAGTAGCAAATTAATTTAACAATAACAATAACAAGTATTATTTATGTATCATTCTAAAAAACAATTCACAATGAACAAATGTAAATTTTTAGCAATCGCCGCCATTGCAGCGGCAACAGTAATGACTTCGTGCAGCAACGACGAAATCGAAAACAACAACGCGGACGGCAAGCTGTCCTTTGCCTCGCAAGTGAGCAACGACCCGCAAGCCCGCGCCACTTCCGGCAACACTTGGGACGACGGGGAAACGGTAATCGTAAATGTAAGCGGAACAGAGTATCCATTTACGGTGGCGGCAGACCTCAGTACGCTTACCAGCCCCACACTGTACTGGAACGACTACGCTTCCATTGACGCTTATGCGTACTATCCGGCAACGTACGGTTATGCCGCCGACCAAAGTGCAGGCATTCAGGCAGCCGACTTTATCTTTGCAGACAAGGTTACGGGAATTACCCGCTCCAACTGGGGAACCCAAACACTCTTGTTCAAGCACAAGACGGCAAAAGTATCCGTTACGCTCACTGCCGGTACTGGTTTAGCTGCAGGCGATTTAACCGGCGCAACAGTCAAGTTTTACGGTTATACCGCATTAGCCGCTATGGACATCACCGGCGCAAATCCCACCGGAGCCATTATAGGTAGCACAATAGGCGAGATTACGCCCGACGCCGGCAACACCGCATTGCTGTTGCCCGTTACACTGACAAGCGAAAACATTTTCAAAGTAACGCTTGCAAGCAGTCAGGAGTACTATTATAAAAGCAGCTATACTTTTGAAGCGGGAAAATCGTATCAGTTTACCGTTCAGGTGGATAAAACCAGCCTGACCGTTAAAAGCGCTAACATTCAGGATTGGGACAGTCCCATTGCGGGCAGCGGCACAGCCGAGTAAAAAGCGGCAGCCGGTCCGGGCGCAAGCGTAAGCCCGGCGCGTAATGAACAGTGTTCCCGCTTCGCGGCGGGAACCGGCGCAAAAGAAAAGTAAAAATTGAAGATATGATGAACAGTAAAAAATTATTCAAAAGAATCCTGTCAATCATGATAATCCCGTTAATCATGGTTCAGACAAATTCCTGCTCGCAGGACGACGACAACCTGCCTGCCGCCGGCGCAGCCGTGCAATTTTCGGCAACCGGCATTGCCGCCACGCCCGCCACCCGCACCGCCATTAATGGCACAAGCGGCCAAACGGAATGGGCGCTGAACGACCCTGTCGGCATTTTTATGACCGGCGCAGCCACTGCCGACAACCGTCAATACACGGTAAGCAACGTTGCCTCCGGTGCGCTTGTCCCCTACGGCGCGGGCAATACGCTCGCTTTCCCGCAGTCGGGCAGCGTGAATTTTATCGCCTACTACCCTTGGAAAAACGGGCAAACGCTCGGCAACTATCCGGTGGATGTTTCCAACCAAAGTAACCCCGCAACTATCGACCTGCTGTACAGCAACAATGCCACGGGAAAAGACAAGTCCTCCAATCCGGTAGACCTGACCTTCACACACGCACTGGCGAAACTGAAAATGACGGTAGCAGCAGGCGACGGCTTTTCCAACTTGTTGGGGCTGACTGCCGTAGAAATACAGAACACAGGCACAACCGCCGATTTTAAGCTCTCCAACGGAACAGATTTTAGTCTCACGGCAACGGGAAATATCGCCGCCCGTCGGGCTTCGCCCGTTATATACGAAGCCATACTGATACCCGGACCCGCGTCGGGCAGCGTAAAATTTACCGTTGACGGCAACGACTACTTCTGGGACATTGGCACCCTCAACATCAACTTTGAGCAGAATACGCGCTACGACTATGCGGTTACGGTGAACAAGAGCGGCATTACCGTGTCAAGCCAAAGCATTACAGCCTGGGGGGCAGGCTCGACGGATGAGGTAACGGCTGTTAAGTTTATAACGGGTACTAACTGGTCATTCAATCCTGCGACCGGAACCCTCACCCTGCTCGCGGGCTTCGTGCTCAACAACGACCTTTCGGGCATCACAGGCTTCACAGGCTTCACAGGCGTGAGTTTGTCGCTAGTGAAAAGCCTTGTGATAGAAGGCACAATGACCGACGCGCAACTGCTGAAACTGAAAACACTGAACAACAACAGCAACACAGGCTCTTTGTCTGCACTCGAAAGCATCACCCTGTCCAACCAAACGGGCGCATTGCCGGACGATTTCTTCTGGATTACTGTCAGCGCCGGCGGAGTTCAGTGGCTCAAGAGCATCTCCGCACCGAAGGTTACGGAGCTACATCTCGCCGCTTTTCAGAACTGCTATAACCTCGCAAGCGCTGATTTCCCAAAGGTTACGACGATAGGAGACGCCGCTTTTCAGAGATGCGACCTCGTAAGCGTTAATTTCCCTGAGGTTACGACGATGGGAGACTACGCTTTCGATAACTGCAATAACCTCGTAAGCGTTAAATTGCCTAAGGTTACGACGATGAAAGACCTCGTTTTCTATAACTGTGGGAACCTCGCAAGCATTGATTTGCCGAAGGTGGTTTCAGTGGGTACAAGTGTTTTCGAGAGAACCGCTTTGACAACCGTTACCCTGCCCGATATTGAAACGCTTGGAAATGCTGCATTCAAAAACTGTCCCAACCTGACTACCGTTGTGCTTCCCAAAGTAACGCAAATCTTGGAAGCATACGAAGGCAATTTCTTTAACTGCCCCAATCTGACAAGCGTTACTTTCGGATCGGCGCTCACAAGCATTCACGCCAACACCTTTGGCGGCTCAACTGATAAGAGCAAAATCGACTTGCACCTCTGCGCGGCGGAATACGCATTAGCAAGCGGCAACACGTGGCGGGGATGGATATTCAAGAGCATAATAGCAATTCCATAAAAATAAAATCAGAAAAAATATGAATAAATTATCATCAGTTTCCTTGAAATCGTTAATGGCTTTGGCTTCAATCGCTATCCTTGCCTCTTGTGCGCAGGACGGCGAGCCATTCATCCCCACCGGCGATGCCCTGCAAATCAACGTATCTATGACGGGATTCACCTCCGGAAGTCCCGAAACGCGCACCACCGATGCGGGTTACACTACGAGTTTTGCTCCGGGCGACCAAATCGGGATTACCGTTATTCAAGACGGCGTGATAAGGGAAAACAACATTCCCTACGTGTACGGCGGTTCGAGCTGGAATCCGATAGCCGACCCGGTATACCCCTATACGGGGGGAACTGTTACCTACCTGGTTTACTATCCGTACAGCGCGGCAATGAACGGCAAAACATCGGCGGCGGACATCGTTGCCGCCTTCACGCCCAAGACTGACCAGAGCGCACAGGCGGACTACGCCGCTTCCGACCTGCTGACGGGCACAGGCTCGCTTAGCGGCTCAATATTAAGCACAACCCTCACCCACGCCCTTGCGCTGGTGGAAGTAAGCCTGCCCGCTTCGGCAACGAGTGTAACGCTTTCGGTAGGCGGCGCCTCGGTTACGCCTTACGTTGACGGCAATGTCTATCGCTATCTCTCAAAGCCGGTCGGAACAACAACAGTTTCGGGCGGTTATACGTCTTTCGGCACACAAAAGGGCTATTCAAAAAGTGTCGCCCTTGCTGCAGGAAAATACGCACGGCTCAATGTCGATTATCCATTTTATGAGGGCTATATTTTGGTAACATATACAGACGCATCAGATGAACAGATTGCTGCTCCTGCTGACGGCGACGCCTTGCTATTGACTTCCGGCGCAGGAAAAACAGTAAAAAGCATCCGATTGCTTGATGTATCCACAACCCCTGAATACCTTATAGGCAGGGATGGAGCAGAACAGATAGTCTTGAGACTTGCTAATAACGGCAACCTCCTGTTCCGCCCTGCCGTGGACGGCTATATCCCTGTCGGAAGTTATGCGGAATTTAGGTTGATAGACGCTAATGGCACTACTCGCGGCGGTACCTACAAACAGGAGGCGGACCTCGACTTGATGAGTGTGTCCTGGGCGCCAATACATCCGAGTCAATTTGGCACAGGCTTCACCGGAACCTTCGACGGCAGCGGCTTTGCCATCAACAATCTGCTTGTAAACGCCCGATATGCCGGTTTGTTTGGTTATTCCGCAGGAACCATTAAGAATGTGCGTATCGCTTCCGGCTCGGTAACGGGACAAGACATGGTAGCCGGCGTGGTTGCGTTTAATGATGGCGGCACCATCATCGCCTGCTCCAATGCCGCCACCGTAACAGCCACATCGTCCAACGCAGCCAGCGGTGGCATGGCAGGGGCTCATAGAGGCACAGGCACCATCATTGCCAGCTACAATACCGGCACAGTAGCAGCACTAGGCAGCAACTCCTATGCCGGCGGCGTGGCAGGGAATAGTACTGCCACTATCACTGCCAGCTACAATACCGGCACAGTAACAAGCACCTACCGTGCCGGCAGCGTGGCCGGGTCTGGCTATGCCACTGCCAGTTATGGCACCACCGGTGGCGGCGGGGGTACGCAATTTAGCGACACTGCTTGGCCCAGCGCTACGGACAACGCCGCGTGGACTGCCAGCAGCAGCGCCGATGGTACCACCAACCAATATTGGAAAGACCTTGGCGGCTGGAACGGCGGCAGCCCGGTATATCCGAAGTTGTGGTGGGAGTAAGAAAAGAGAGAAAAGGATGAAAGATTTGCCTTATAATTACAGCGCAAAAAACAGGTCGTTGGGAAAATAAACAGGTTGTTTGGAAAATTAATATCAGGCATATAATGGCGTGACGCTTTCTTTGATAATTGAACAGTATAGAAAATCAATTATCAACAGAAAGGCGCCATTATGAATGATAAGACAACAACAGAAATCCGTTTGACACAGGGTGGCGAATCTATTACATTAGAACTGGATTTGCCACTCGCCGTAATCAGGGAACATATAGACCGGTTAGGCGTTTGCAGGGAAACGAAAAGCCGTTACAAGAATCTGGCTTCCTATTACGAGTCATACCGTCGCAAAACGATTCCTGTCAATGAAATAATGTATCTCAAATCCGACCGCTCCTATTGCCTGTTTTATTTTTGCGACGGCAGCAGTTTAATGAAAAGCAAGTCAATGAGTTACTTTCTTAAAAACCATTATGCCGACAGCCTTGTCCGTATTCATAAAACTTATGCGGTAAACATGAATTATTTGAAACGACCGACAAGCCGGTACGTCATATTGCACGAAGATATTCGCTTGCCGAGAGGAAGAAAATTAAGTATTGACAATAAGAATAAATGGGAAATAGACGGTTGATATATGGCATTGTCTTTTTTTCCTGCATACTCTACGGTTGCGGGCAGGATGAGCCGTATCTCGACAAAATTCCCGCAAGCACTCAACGTACTGTGTTATTATATTTGGGAGTAGATAATAATTTCCGCGCCGAAGCCGCCAAAAAAATCGAAATTTTACGCGAAAATTGGGATAAAAATACAGACGGCAACCTGCTTGTCTATTCCGATGCAGGCGGCAATGCCGCGCTTATTCATCTCTACTACAATCCCCAAAAAGGCAATGTTGCCGATACAATAATAACCTATCCCGATGAAAATTCCGCCAGTCCACAAACGCTTACCCGCGTATTAAACGATGTAAAAAACTATCGTCCTGCCAATTCTTACGGTCTGGTCGTGCTTTCCCACGCCACCGGCTGGCTGCCCGCCGAAATGTCGAAACCAACGCCCGCTTTGCGTTCTATCATTTGGGACACAGGCACAAGCGAAGCCAACAACTATATGGAACTCACAGCCTTTGCCGAAGCCATTCCCTACCGTTTGGACTTTATTATTTTCGATGCCTGCTTTATGGGAGCGGTAGAAGTTGCCTACGAACTGAAAGACAAAGCGGATTACATTGTGGCATCGCCTGCCGAAGTCGTCAGTCCGGGTTTTGTGTATTCTACGATGGCGCAACGCCTTTTTCAACCGCAACCCGATTTAACCGCCGTTGCAAGGGATTTTTACGAGTATTTCAACAACCAATCGGGGCTGTACCGCTCGGCAACGGTAAGTGTCGTGAAAACGGCAGAATTAGAAAACCTGAAAACGCTGTTTCAGGGGATTGCGGGTCAAGCCCGCAATGACACAGGCTTTCAGGATTTGCAATGTTTCGGCTACGGCTCACAAAAAATCTACTTCGACCTGGGCGACTGTATTCAAAAGTTCGCGCCGGAAAAATACAATGACTTTCAAACCGCACTCGACCGCTGCGTTCTCTATAAAGCCGCTACCGACAGTTACTACTCTGCGGGCGTGGCAACCTTAAAACCCATTCACACATTCTGCGGACTGTCGGTATATGTTCCGCAGGAAGCATATCCCGCTGCCAATATGCGGTACGGACAATTAAAATGGAATCAATGAGATGATATAGGAAATAGTGGACAAATTGTGCAAAAACAAGATTATTAACTGTCGGCGGCGAAATCCGGCGATGCTATTTATAAATCACTTAATAATCAAAGTAATGGAACAATTTGTTAAAACAAAGTTGTTTTCCCTGTTTGCGGAGTCCGCGGCAGGAGAAAAAGTTTCCGCCAAGCAGTGGGAACAGTCGTATAATGCGTTTGCCGCCAAAGTGTTTGAGGCGGGCGCGAAAAAGAAAAGGGTTGTCTTGTACAACTCTTTGTGTTTTGCACGGACTGAACTTGCCTGTTGGCAGTCGCCGGACGGTTTTAAAAAAACGGGTTCGCGTTGGCATATCTTGAAAAAGCGGCGTATCTCCTTGATACGCAGATTGCTTTTTGCGAGCGGCAACTGACGGCGCAAAGCCATTCTGCAACCGAAACCCTGCAATGGCAGGGCGGCTCAATGGAACTGGTTGAACTCGTGTATGCACTGCACGAGGCGGGTTGTTTCGGCAAAACGCCGCTGAAAACCGTGTTTAAAATAATCGGTAAAACTTTCGACTGTGAAATCGAAAACTACTACCGCCTGTTTTGGGACGTCCGCAACCGCGCCGCCGAAGACCGCGCCTTTTTCCTGAATAAATTGCAAAAAACGCTATCCGAAAAATTTATCCGCATGGATAGCGGCGCAAGGTCGTAAGAACAACCCTTGCAAATAGAACAACGCTTTGTCCGGAATTTACCGTAAATTTCGGACAGGGCGTTTTTGCGTTTTCCCCAAGCACGGTGCAAACCCCTGCCAGACTCACTGCAAACCCCTTCCACTTGCCTGACAATCAGCAAATCCCATTCCTTTTATTACAAACTTTGCGTTCATTCTAAATTTTAAACGTATGAACAGAAAAGATTATCCGGCGGATATGTCCTATTTCCGCCTCTCGCTTGTGGCTTTTTTGCGTGAAAGCCACCCCGAATTGGTTGCGGACGAAAAATTTATCAACGCCCGCACCCAAGCCGCACTGGATATTTACGAAGATATAATGAAAAACGGCGGCAACCCCCTTGAAGCCGAACATTGGGCAAATGAAACGCTGTTTGGCAAACTGCATTTTTCCAAGCAAGACACGCTGAAAAATATCCTTTGGGACGAGTTTTCAAATAAAATTCCCGAAGATGAAGCCAGAGATTTAGCCATTCGCCTGTTGCCCGAATGTGAAGATGTTTTCGCCCTATATACTCTCACAGACGATTTTGCGTATTCGCCCGAATATGAGCTGCTTTATACCGAATTAACCGGCGCAATCGCCCTATACCTTGAAAGCAATGAGTTACAATAAGAAAGCACATTTGCAGACCAATATTGAGGCGATTAAAATTGCCTTTACGCTTGACAGTGAAAAGCGCAACGCCACCGATGCAGAACGTGTCCTATTGCAGCAATACAGCGGCTTTGGCGGGATAAAATGCGTTCTCAATCCCGCGCAAAACGAATTGGATAAAGCGTATTGGACAAAATCGGAAATGGATATGTTCCCGATGGTTGCGGACTTGCACCGCGTAATCCGCGAAAACAGCAAAGACGAACAGGAGTATAAACGTTACTATGGCAGCCTGAAAAATTCTGTACTGACAGCGTTTTATACCCCGCCCGAAATTATCAAAACCATTTCCGACACCCTGAACGAAAGCGGCGTAACTCCCGCGTGTTTTCTTGACCCTTCGGCCGGTAACGGTGCATTTGCGGACAGTTTCAAAACTGTTTTTCCAACAATGGAAACCGTCTGTTTTGAAAAGGATTTGCTCACAGGCAAAATTCTTTCACACCTGCGCCCCGAAGACAAAGTACATATTCGCGGCTTTGAAGAAATCGAACACCGCCCCGACAATCAATTCGACATTGTTTCGTCAAACATTCCCTTTGGTGATGTTTCGGTTTTCGACACCGCTTTTTCCAACAGCAAAGACCCCACACTGCGGCAGGCAAGCCGGACAATTCACAACTATTTCTTTATGAAAGGGCTGGATGTACTGTGTGAGGGCGGCATACAGGCTTTTATCACTTCGCAGGGCGTAATGGACAGTCCCGCCAACGAGCCAATCCGCCACCGGTTAATGGAAAATGCAAGTCTTATTTCGGCTATACGTTTGCCCAACAATCTGTTTACCGACCATGCAGGAACGGAAGTCGGCAGCGACTTAATCATTCTGCAAAAGAACAGTAACAAACCGAGATTAACACCGGAAGAAATCGCTTTTATAAAAAGTCGGACTTTAACCAACGGACAAACGATTAACAACTGTTTTCAAGATTTCAAAAGGGTAGTTCATACAAAAGGATATATGGATACCGACCCTTATGGCAAGCCCGCAATGGTTTTCATTCACGAGGGCGGAGTTCAGGGAATGGCTGCCGATTTACATAAAATGTTATCCGCAGATTTTGATAAACGGCTGAACAGGGAATTGTATTGGGATAATACCATTCAAACAAGACACCCAATACACGCTTATCAACCCACAACGCAGGATTGGGAGGAAATGGGCAAAATGATAGAAGAAGCAGAACGGCAGTCAAAGTTTGAAAATCCGCAGGAAGAACAATATGATTATCACAGGAAAAGCACACGCGAACTTGACTGGGAAGAAAATTCGCCCGGTTTTGACGACCTCTTTTCTGTCGAAGATTTTGCAGATATAAAAAGTCAGGAAAACAGTCGGAAAGAAACAGAGCGACCTGTAAAAACGCAAGCGAACAGCATTAGTTCCGAGCCTGTCATGTCGCTTTACGACCTTTTCGGCTTTTCGGAAGAAGAGCGCAAGCAACTGAACACCAAAAAGAAAGGCAAAAAGAAACCTCAATCTACACAGGGAAAACCGGTACAACTCAATTTGTTTGCACAACCTGCGCCAAGCACAACGCAACCCGCCAATCGTTCCACAAGTCCCATTAGTCCCCAAATACCACCACCGCCTGCCTTACCCATTGAGCCGCGCCCCTATTCCGCTGCATTGCAGGATTTCCACAAGCAAGGCTCATTAACAATCGACAGCGGACAAACCGGCTTCCTGAAAGAACGCTACCGCGAAGATGCCGTTTTTATGCCGTTAGAGTTAAACCCCCTGCAAAAGCAGAAAGCCGAACAGTACATAAAATTCCGCGACACCTACCACCTTTTATACCATTACGAGGCGACCGAAAGAACGGAAAACGCAGGTTTGCGCGAATCGCTCAACGAGCATTACGACAGCTTTGTAAAGCGTTACGGTTTTTTGAACGACCGCAAAAACCTTGACTTAATCAAAATGGACACGGGCGGTCAGGAAATGCTCTCATTGGAACGAGTGCCGCCCGAAGGTGCATTTATGGGCCGTTTTGTCAAAGCCGATATATTCACGCAGCCTGTTTCATTCAATCCCAACGAGATAACCGAAGTCGCCAACTCGATGGAGGCATTATCAGCCTCATTAAACAAGTTCGGCGAAGTCAATACCGAATACATGCTTTCACTGATGCCCGATAAAAGCCGCGAGGAAATGCTCGAAGACCTGCACGGACGCATTTATTACAATCCGCTTATCCGCGACTACGAAATATCAGACAAATTCATTGCGGGCAATGTCGTGGAAAAAGCCGAAGCATTGGAACGTTTTTTAACGGATAATCCCGAACACGAAAATAATTACGCTGTTTCCGAATCGTTGAAGGCTTTGCGCGATGCCACGCCACGCCCGATTACCTTTGACAAACTGGATTTTAACTTCGGTGAACGCTGGATACCTCAAAACATTTATTCCAAATACGCCTCTTACCTTTTTGATGTGGAAACCAATGTGCAGTATTCGGCGACCCGCGATGATTTTTCCGTAAAAGCCGCATACAGCAACGCCAATATTCACGACAAATACTGCGTTCGCGGCGAGTTCCGCAAATACGACGGGATGGCGTTGATGACACACGCCCTGCACAACACTTCGCCCAACATTTCCAAAAGCATGGAAGTTACGGATGAAAACGGCGAACGGAAAACCATTAAAGTGCGCGATGGCGAAAAAATACAGGAAGCCAACAGCAAAATCGACGAAATACGCGATGGCTTTTCCGAGTGGCTGAAAGTGCAGTCGCCCGAATTTAAAGAGCGTTTAAGCGACCTTTACAACCGCAAATTCAACTGTTTTGTGCGCCCGACTTATGACGGCTCGCACCAGACTTTCCCCAACCTTGACTTGAAAGCGTTGGGCATTCCCGGTTTGTACCAAAGCCAGAAAGATGCGATATGGATGCTGAAGATGAACGGCGGAGGAATATGCGACCACGAGGTGGGGGCAGGCAAAACCCTGATAATGTGCTGCGGCGCGTATGAAATGAAACGTTTGGGACTTGCCAACAAGCCGATGATAATCGGACTGAAAGCCAACGTTCACGAAATCGCCGCCACATTCCGCAAGGCGTACCCCAACGCGAAAATACTCTATCCGGGCAAGGAAGACTTTACCCCGAAAAACCGCCAAAAGATTTTCAACGACATAAAAAACAACAGTTGGGACGCTGTGATTTTAACACACGACCAATTCGGGAAAATACCCCAATCGCCTGAAATTCAAAAGCAAATTCTGGAAAAAGAATTGGAAAGCGTTGATGAGAATTTGCAGGTATTGCGCGAACAGGGTAAGGAAATTTCAAGAAAAATGCTCAAAGGCGTTGAAACGCGCAAGGAAAACCTCGAAGTCAAAATCAAAGTGCTGACCGAGCAAATCAAAAACCGCACGGACGACATTGTGGATTTCAAACTGATGGGCATTGACCATATTTTTGTCGATGAAAGCCACCGCTTCAAAAACCTGATGTTTAACACCCGCCACGACCGCGTGGCAGGTTTGGGTAATCCCGAAGGCAGCCAAAGGGCATTGAATATGCTGTTTGCATTGCGCACTATCCAAGAGAGAACGGGTAAGGATTTGGGCGCAACATTTTTGTCAGGCACAACCATAAGCAATTCATTGACGGAGTTATACCTTTTGTTCAAATACCTGCGCCCGCAGGAAATGGAACGGCAGAATATCAACAGTTTTGATGCGTGGGCGGCAGTTTTTGCCCAGAAGAACAGGGATTATGAATTTTCCATTACCAACGAGATTGTACAGAAAGAACGGTTCAGATACTTTATCAAAGTGCCTGAATTAGCCGCTTTCTATTCCGAAATTACCGATTTTCGCACAGCAAAGGATATAGGCATAGACCGTCCCGAAAAGAAAGAAATTCTGCACAATATCCCGCAGACGCCACAGCAGCAGGAATTTATCAAAAAACTGGTTGCATTTGCCAAAAGCGGCGATGCCACCCTGTTGGGACGCGCACCGCTCGAAGGCGGGGAAAAGGATGCCAAAATGCTGATAGCAACCGATTACGCACGAAAAATGTCGCTGGATATGCGCATGATTGATAAGGACAAATATGAAGACCACATTGACAGCAAAGCCTCGCATTGTGCCATGAAAATTGCCGAATACTACAAAAAGTACGACAGGGAAAAGGGAACGCAGTTTGTATTTTCCGACTTGGGAACATACAAGCCGGGCGAATGGAACGTATATAGTGAAATCAAGCGCAAGTTAGTAGAAGACCATAAAATACCCGCTCAAGAAATCCGCTTTATTCAGGAAGCCAAGACCGAAGTTGCCCGCAAAGCCATGATACAGGCAATGAACGACGGGCATATCCGCGTGATATTTGGCTCAACGGAAATGCTTGGCACAGGCGTGAACGCACAGCAACGCGCCGTAGCCGTCCATCATTTGGACAGCCCTTGGCGACCAAGCGATTTGGAACAGCGCGAAGGACGGGCAATCCGCAAGGGCAACGAAATTGCCAAACTCTACGCAGACAACAAAGTGGATGTAATTATTTATGCCGTTGAAAAATCATTGGACAGTTACAAATTCAATCTTTTGCACAACAAGCAACTGTTTATCACGCAACTCAAAACCAACAATATGGGCAGCCGCCGTATTGACGAGGGCAGCATGAGCGAAGACAGCGGCATGAATTTTTCGGAGTATGTAGCGATTTTGTCGGGCAATACCGATTTGCTGGAAAAGGCAAAATTGGACAAGAAGATAGCCGCCCTCGAAAGCGAGCGGCAAGGTTTTGCCAAGAACAAGGCTGTTTCCGTGCATAAACTGGAAGATACCGTGCGCACGATAGACGGAAACAAAGAGATAATCTCCCGAATGAAAGGTGATTGGGAAACCTTTAACAGCCGCGTACAACACGACAAAGAGGGTAACAAACTCAACCCCTTGAAATTGGACGGCGTGGAAAGCGCTGACGTAAAAGTCCTTGCCGCCAGACTTGCCCATATCAGCGACCACGCCACCACGCACGGCGAATATTACCCAATCGGCGAACTGTACGGCTTCAAACTTTTGGTCAAGACCGAAGACTCAATGAAAGAAGGTTTGTTTATGAAGGAAAACCGCTTTTTCATTGAAGGCGAGGGACATATCAAGTACAATTACAACAACGGTCATATCGCGAGCGACCCGAAATTAGCGGTCAATTATTTTCTTCATTCACTCGAAAAAATACCCACGCTGATAGAAAACCACCTGAAGCAGAACGAAAAACTGTCAATCGACCTGCCTGTTTTGCAGGGAATTGCCCAAACAACATGGCGCAAGGAAGACGAATTGAAAACCCTCAAATTGGAACTTTCGGCATTAAACCGGAAAATTGACTTGTCGCTGAAACCCGTTGATACGGGCGAAGATAAACCCGAAAAAAGACAGGAAAAAGAACAACCGCTAAATGATACTCAAAAAGCCGTTCAGGAAATCCACGACCTGATGTCGGGCAAAATGAAACCAAGCGATATAACGCCCATACCCAACCGTTTGCAGGAATATAAGGAAGCAATGGGCGACAGGCTGGTAATAGCGACCGTTCCGAAGCATGAAAACGACAGGAAAGGGTTTAAGCTATGACGCATGAAGAATTGAAATACCGGCAGGGCTGGACGCTGGAACAGAAAATAGACCACAGCGTTGGCGTTGTATCTGCATTTTTGGCAAAGGTTGGCGACAAGGGATACGTCAGTTATTCGGGCGGAAAGGACAGCGGAGTAATGCTGGATATAATCCGGCGTTTTGTGGATAAAACCGTTCCCGCCGTCTTTTGCAATACAGGTAACGAATATCCCGAAGTCGTGAAATTCGTGCGTGAAACGGACAATCTAACCGTTATCCGCCCCGAAATCCATATCAAACAACTGATTGAAAAATACGGCTTTCCATTAATCAGCAAGGAACAAAGCCAATACATACGGCAAGCCAAACACACAAACAGTGAAAAATTACGCAATATCCGCTTGAATGGCAGTATTAACGGCATCGGAAAAATTGCCGAAAGATGGAAGTTTTTGATTGACGCGCCTTTTGATGTTTCAGAGCGGTGTTGCTATTTTTTGAAGAAAAAGCCATTTGCCAAATTTCAAAAGCAGACGGGCTTGTTTCCTCTTATCGGCACAATGGCGGGCGAAAGCCGTTTGCGCCTGCAAAAATGGTTACAGCACGGCTGCAATCTTTTTGATACGGATAAAACGGCGAGTTACCCGCTGTCTATATGGACTGAAAGCGATATTTGGGCATATATCCGCAAATTTCATTTACCGTACAGTCCGGTTTATGATTTGGGCTTGCGGCGTACCGGCTGTATGTTTTGTAGTTTCGGTTGCCACATTAAAGGCGACCGCCGTTTTTACTTTCTCAAAGAACACAAGCCGAAGATTTACGAGCATTTTATGCAAATGCGGAACAATGGTATAACCTACAAAGAGGCGTTGCGCTTTTGCGGAATTGACTTTCCGGACGGAACGGACAGGCAGACAAGAATTGAATTTTTACACATTTAACCGATTTCCTTTTTAACCTTTTCCAGATACTGATTGCTGAAATCAATCTTCAATTCAACCCAAAGCGGCAAATGGTCGGACATTTGGAAGGTGCGCCAAGTAGAAAGGTAGTATTTCTCAATTTCTTTATCGGTTTTACCGTTTACTTTGTCAAGGAAATATGACTTGTATGTTTCCAAATCGTTTGCTGTATAAACCGTTTCGGCAAAATTGAAAGCCCCCGCCTTTTGCGACTTTTCGGAAAAAACGGTCATTTTGTCGTCCAATTTCAGGTTAAAGGCAATCTGGTCATAATGGCTGGTATTGCCCAAGTCCGAAGGGTGTTCCTTAATTGCCTGCGGAACGGAAAAACCGTATTTTTCCAATGCCTGCATTGTGTCGTCATTTACATTCGGGATATTGAAATCGCCCAGCAGAATATAACTTGTATCTTCCTTTTTGGCTCTTTTAGACAAGACGGAAGTGATTGTATCTATTTCTTTTTCACGCTTTTTCTTGTCGGCGGAAGAGGTTGAGCCGTAATAAATATGCATGGTTGTCAAAATAAACTTAAACCAGCCCGCCTGAAACGCCACACAATAGGGAGTTCGGGCAAACTGCAACTGCCCGTCAATCAATTTATCTTTGGGTAAAACGATTTCCCCTGCCATTTTTTGAAAGGAAACCTTGCTCCTGTCATACAAAAAAGCCATGCGCTCGCCGCCGCCCGCACTGCCGTCGGTGCTGTCGGTAACAAAATAATCCCAATTCAGGCTCAGCAACGAAACGAGGTCTTGCAAGCCTTTGAGATTGGCGGAAACCTCCTGAACAGCAATCAAATCGAAACGGCTAATGATTTCCGCCAGATAATGCAGGCTTTCGCGGCGGCGGTTGTCGCCAAATTCGCGGATATTCCAAGTAGCAAGCAGTAGAGTGTCCTCCGCCGTTTTTTGCGGAATATCGCGGTCTAACCGGCTGCGCAACTTTAACAGATTGTCTGTTGTGCGAAGCCTTTCCTCTTTGTTCAGATTCTTTAACAAGTGATAGTTGGGCATATTTTTTTACATTTTAGGTGCAAAAATAATAATTTTTAGAATAAAACACTATAGCCTTGAAATAGAAAATTTGCTATCTTTTTGGTTTATAGCGTTTCTCAAAATGCTTTTTGATAAACCGTTCCACGTCCGATTGCAGGTAGTACATTTTTTGGTCGATTTGTTTGTACGGTAACCAGCCCAGACTGCGGTAGCGTTGCAATGAACGCTTGCTCACATTGAGCATCATGCACAAGTCCTGATTGTCTAAAAGAAGTTCGCCGTCAAGCGTTTGCCGTTCCCTTTCGGGCGGCGGCTTTATCAGGGAGTTTTCCAAGCGGTCGAAGCGTTCCATAATTCGCTTCATCCACGATTCCATATATTCTTTTTCGATAAACATAACGCCTGATTTTAGATTTGACCGATAATGAAATAACTTTGATTGGAAGCATCGCGCAGGATAATTTCCTTTTCACGCATAAACTTGATATAACTTTTTGCAGTGCGTTCCTTTACGTCTAAAAGCCTTTGTATTTGTTCGCACAAATCGACATAAGTGCAATGCCGCTGTTTGGCAAAAATCGTTTTAGCAACGCCCGCAAGTTCGGTTTCCTTGCGCTTCTCCTTTTCCTCTTTGGGCTTTTCGCCGAAGTAGGTGTGCATTTCTTTTTCTTTGTCCCAAGCAAATTGCACCAGCGGAACATCAAGAGGACTGCCATCGCGCACTTTCAATGCCTTGACAACCGAAACCGCAGGATTTTCGTCTTTCTCAATGGAAAGGATTGCAGCCGCTTTGCGCTGCAATTCCGAGCCTAAATGCCCGCGAAGCTTCAAACCGTTGGGAATAAAATGCAACACGCAGACAATGCAGGTTTTGTAAATGCCTGCCAAGCGATAGAGTTCGTCAATAACGCCCACACTTTCGGCTTCATCGTTGGCGCAGCGCACCAAATCGGCAATACCGTCTATGACCACCATTTGAATACCGCCGAACTGGTAATAAAACTTGTCCATACTTTGGATAATCGCCTGCATACGCTCTTTGCGCGACATGGAAGTCAGGCAGTAGGCTTTGAAGTATGCGGGCATTGTTTCCAATTTTCCGCGCCTTAAAATGCCGGAAATGTTTTTGTAGAGTTGCGTTTCCGATTGTTCGGTATCGTACAGCAATACGGCTTTGTTGTTTTTGTTCCGCTGAATAATCGTACCCAGCGTATCAATATTTTCTTTTTCGCGGATTGTCCCTGCAATCAAAGAGCCAACATAATTGCTTTTGCCTGTGCCTTCGCCGCCGGTTATGCCGAATAAATTGCCCTGTGTTCCGAGCGGCACATCGTTGATTGACACAAGCATTTCCGTTTGAATGGGCGGATTGGAAAAATCAATTTCGCAGGGTTTTAAGATTGCCATCGTTTCAGAATATAGATTGTCTAAAAATTCAATGAAAAGCGTAATGAAATTTTCGCGGGTATTTCCAATACGGAAATAATCCGATATGTCTTTTTCCTGTTTTGTACCCTGCAAAGGCAGTACAAGCCGTTTCACGCCCAAAGCGGATAATTGTTGCTCGTGCTTGGCAGACGACTCCAAACCCGTTTTATCTGTGTCATACAGCAGGATAATGTGTTTGAAACGGAAAGAAAGTTTTCTGACAAGCGGTTGTGGAATATTGCTCGTTTCCGAATTGAAACAGATTGCGTGAAAGCCTTTTGCCGCAAGCGACAAAACATCTTTTTCGCCGCCGGTAATAAAAAGCGTGTCGCCTTTTGAGGGAAGTTGTTCCAAGCCGAAGCAGTAATTTTCGGGCAATAAACCGCCGTATAAAAACCGCACATCGGAAAACGGACGGTAGATTTTGATATGTCTTTTGCCCTGATAACCAAATATCGGCTCATTGTCGGTCGAATAAAAAGTAAAGGGCTTTCCTTCGCTGTTTTCACTCTTAAACTCCCGCAACGAAACAATTTTGTATGTTTTCAGGAGTTCAGGCGTAATGCCGTACTTTTGCCAAAAAGACAGTTCCCTTGCTGAAAACGATTGCAGGACAATCGAATACGGCTTTGCTTTTTTAGGGGTGGGGTTAGGGGTATTTTCGGGCTGTTTTTTCGGCTTGCTGTCGGGAGTTGAAACCGAAACGACAAAAGAGGTATCGTTTTCGTCAATACCCAGCGACAAGTCGCGGTTAATCGTTTGCAGGATTTCGATAAAATCCTTTGAACTGTTGCAGTCCAAGCCCTTGATTTTTCCCACAATATCGAAACAGTCGCCCGAATACGCATCGTTGCCAAAATCTTTCATTTTGTAACTTTGACTTCGGCGGTCGTAGTAGATATTGCAGGACGCTTTGCGGTCTTCATACAGTGGGTTAAAGAAGTTGCGACCGACCCGCCATTGCCCCGCAACATAGTGTTTGAACACATCCAAACCGCTATTTGTCCGTTTTAAGATTTCGTCTTTGTTCAACATACAGTTGGTGGTTTTTGATTAAGTCCTGCAAATGTTCATCGCTTCGGCGAATAACATTGTCCTGTAATAGACGTTGTATTTCGCTGATACGGTAAAAGATTTTCCCCCTGATTTGCGAGTAATTGATTGAATGTGAGGAGCGCAAACGCTGCAACGTGCGTCCGCTGATTTTTAGAAAGGTGCAGACTTCGTAACTGTCCACCCAGCCGTCTTCCGGCTCTTCCTCCGCCTTGCTCTGAATGGCGGCGACGAATTTGGCAATCGTGTTGATTTTTGCCGTTAAATCCTTGAATGCCTGTGATTCTACTGTTATTACTTCCATATTAAATTACATTAAATTAAATTCCGCTGCAAAGGTCGGAAGACGGCAAAAGTCCATTTCTAAACTTTAGAAAGGAAAGTGCAAAATTGGCTTGTCAGGCAGATTTTAAAATTTGTAACAGTATAATAAACAGCAAGTTGAATGATTGAAGAAATACACGAAGAAGACAAAACGGGCGTTTTTCTCTAAACTTTTTTCGTTTGCTCGCAGATAGCTGTAAATAAGCATATTATGCCGAAAATGAAGAATTTTAACGTTGAAATGCAGTAAAAACGAGGCAAAAAAAATTCCGGAGGTTAAATATTGCCTCAAAAAAAAATGAAAATGGAAGATTTAAAGTGGGAAGCGGCGACAGTACAGGTCAATTTTTGAGGTGCAAGGTGCAAGCGCATATATATAAATATGCGCTTGCACCTTGCACCTCACTTTAAATAATTGATATTCAGATATGATTTTTTGTGCGTTTTTCTTGTTTGATTGAAAAAATAGTTGTAATTTTGTGCCGTAGTTTTATGCAGACATGGGCAGGACAAGCGTAGTCAAAAAAGACCTCTGCAAACGCTCTAAATCGTACCCCATACGAAAAAATGAAAGCATAAAGTGCTGGTTTATAAGACTTTCCTACACATAATGATATACCTGCAAGATATGGAATGTCTAATAATAGCTAATATTGTCAATCAGCCGGACATTCCCCGCATAAGCCGCAATGCACCCTACAATATGTTCTGAATCTGTCCAATCCTTGACCGTTTGCAAGGAATCGCGATCGACCAAATCAAAATATTCCACTTGAAATTCGGGAACGGCATTGATTTTTTCAATCACTTCCTGTTTGATTTCTGTTAACGGAAGGCTCTCTTTTTTTGCTTTGCTTTCAAACAAGGTTTGGGAAATGATGACGGCATTTTTGCGTTGGTCGGATGTCAGGCGTGTGTTCCGGCTGCTCAACGCCAATCCGTCCGGTTCGCGGACAATCGGGTGGGCGATGATTTCAATATTCAGGTTCAATTGTTTAACTAAGGCGCGAATGATGGCCAATTGCTGGAAATCTTTTTCACCGAAATAAGCCCTGTCCGGTTTCACAATATCAAACAAGCGGCTGACTACCTGCGCTACGCCATTGAAATGTCCCGGGCGGAATTGTCCTTCCATCACGGTTTCCAGGGTGCCGAAACCAAATTGACGGGTATCCGGTTCGGGATAAATTTCTTCTACCGAAGGCGCAAAAACAAGGGTCGTTCCGGTGGCGTGCATCAGTTTGTAATCGGCATCCAAAGTCCGCGGATATTTTAATAAATCGTTTTTATCGTTGAACTGAGTCGGATTGACAAAGATGCTGACTACAGAAATATCGTTCTCTGCTGCCGATTGTTTGATCAACTCGATATGTCCCTGGTGCAATGCTCCCATAGTCGGTACAAACCCGATTGACTTGCCTTTTTTCCGTTCCTGAGCCAGGTTTGCTTGCAACTCGCTAACTGTTTTTAACAATTTCATGCTTCTTATTTTGAAAATCGGTGCAAAACTACTATTTTTTTTTGTATCTTTGCACCTTCAATCAATGATTTAAATAATGGCAGTAAAAAAAATTCTATTTGTTACGACAGAAATCTCACCTTATCTGGCGGAAACGGAGATGTCCGTAATTGCACGACAGCTTCCTCAAGGTACTCACGACAGGGGTAAAGAAATTAGAACTTTTATGCCTAAATTCGGATTGATCAACGAAAGGAGAAACCAATTGCATGAAGTGATCCGCTTGTCGGGAATGAACCTGATTATCGATGATACCGATCATCCCTTGATTATCAAAGTAGCTTCTATTCAGGCTGCCCGCATGCAAATTTATTTTATAGACAACGAAGATTTTTTCCAACGGAAACATATTTTACACGATGAAGAAGGAAATGAATTTTCCGATAACGACGAACGGAGTATTTTTTATGTCCGCGGCGTGATGGAAACCGTAAAAAAATTGCGTTGGATACCCGATTTGATTCATTGTCATGGTTGGATGACTGCTTTGACACCTCTTTATATCAAAAAACATTACAAAGGAGATCCCTGTTTCAAAAATTCAAAAGTAGTCTATTCCGTGTATGATGATGAATTTAAACAAACTTTCGGAGAAAATTTTGCCAATAAGGCGAAAGTGGATGGCGTAAGTAAAGACGATTTGAAGACAATGGAAGAAAAAGCTGATTTTGAATCCCTCAGTAAATTAGCCATTGATTTTTCGGATGGAGTGATTCAGGGAAGCGCTTTCATTCATCCGGAAGTGAAAAGGTATGCACAAGAAGTCAAAAAAGTGCCTTTCTTGGAGTATCAACCGGAAGAAACGTATATTGAGGCGATTAATAATTTTTACGATCAGATATTGCAGTAAGTGACAAAATTGTAAATAAGGCAAAATGAGAACAAAAATAGTTGTATTATCCGGCATTTTGTCAGGATTAATTTATTTGATGGGTTGCGACGATGCGATCGACAAGATCGGAATGGGGATTCAACCGGACGGTGATAAGGTGATTGTGTTTGATGATTCCCTCGATATTACCGGGGAAACCATTAAAGATCCTGTCCTCTATGCTAAATCAATCTACGGCTTATTAGGAAATTTTTATGATGAAAACTACGGCGAATTGACAGCCGGTTATATCTGCCAGTTCTTTCCTACCGAAGGATTTGGGACACAAGCAAATATGGATAGTATCATCAAAGACATGAATGGGATTCCGAGGATTGATTCCATCCAATTGAAAATATTGTACGCCACTTATGTCGGCGACTCGCTTTCCCCGATGGAAGTGAGTGTGTATCCGGTTAACAAGCCCTTACCCCAGAATTATTATACGAATGTAGATCCTGCCGGGTATTGTGATATGAATGTAGTATTGGGGAAACAGGCTTATACGGCAAGGGATTTGACGATCTCCGATTCCCTTAATTTAGCCAATATCAGCAACAATAATTACAAGCTGGTTTCTGTTACTTTACCGAGAGAATTAGGACAACGATTTTTTGACGAATATACGAAAGCAAACCATGGAGCGTATGCTTCTCCGGAAGCGATGATTGAATTTTTTCCCGGACTGTATGTAAAATCTACTTTTGGAAGCGGTTGTATGTTGAATGTGGAAAAAACCGGCATTTATATTTATTATACACGTGAATATGAAAACAATGATAGCACGAGTTTAAGTCCTACCAGTACGCGTGTTCAAGCTTCTGTTTTAGATGTTACCAAAGAGGTAATCCAATTAAATCAATATACCGGTTCGAATGAAGAAAAATTATTGAACCCGGGAGATAAAGAGAATATGTACCTGAAAACACCTGCGGGGATATTTGCCCAGGTTACTATTCCCATGGCGGAAATTAAAGCAAAAATCGGAGACCGGAAATTCAGCAATGTACGGTTAAGCATTCCGGCTGAAGTCCGGCAAGAAGAATGGGAATATGCCCTGCCTTTCCCGGGCATGGGTACTAAGAGCAATATTGCCATGTCCCGGTCTAAATTATTATTGATTGAAGCGGACCCGGCTACCATTAAAACCTTCTTTGAAGAAAAGAAATATGCGGACGGGAAAACCAGTTTCTATACTACATTTGATAAAGCCACTTATTCTTATACTTTCGACAATATTTCCAATATTGTTCAAAATGCGATTGACAGGGGAGATACCAAGGATTTGGTGTTGCGCTTGATTCCGGTACAAGTCGGTTATTATGAATATACCGGTTCCTATTATAATCCTACCTCTTTGATAGATTATAATACCACTCACTATTTGGCTCCTTCGGCAGTCACGCTCAAGAAAAATAATCTGAAAATCCAGATTATCGCAGCGGATTTGAACAGGTAATTTTAAACCACATAGACACATAGTCACATAATATTTCTATTGTGTCTATGTGTCTATGTGGTTATTATCAGATGAGGTAGAGTGAACTGATCGACTCGTTATTACATACACGCAAGATAGCGGTTGCAAACAGGTCCGCTACGGAAATCACTTTTACTTTTTCGCTTTTCTTGGAATAAGGAATACTGTCGGTAAAAACAATTTCGGTGAGCGCCGACTGGTCGACCCGGATCGAAGCCGGATCGGACATCACGGCATGGGAGGCAATCGACCGCACGGAATTGGCGCCTTGCGCCAGCATCAGATCGGCTGCTTTGGTAATGGTTCCGGCCGTATCGACAATATCATCCACCAGAATGATATCCATTCCCGTTACATCGCCGATAATTTTCATTTCCGATACTTCATTGGCTTTTTTGCGCAACTTATAACAGATCACCATCGGCATGTTCAGGTGTTTTGCATACGAATTGGCCCGTTTAGTACCTCCTACGTCAGGTGTAGCAATGACCGGATTGTCCAATTTCCAGGTTTTCATTTCCTCGATAAATACGGTGGAACCATATAAGTGATCGACCGGCACATTGAAAAAACCTTGTATCTGGTCGGCATGCAAATCCATGGTAATCAAGCGGTCAATGCCGGCAGTGCTCAACATATCGGCCACTAATTTAGCCCCGATAGCGACACGCGGTTTATCTTTCCGGTCCTGGCGCGCCCAACCAAAATAAGGAATAACAGCGATAATGGATTTCGCTGAAGCCCGTTTGGCAGCATCAATCATCAGGAGCAATTCCATTAAATTATCCGCATTGGGAAAAGTCGATTGAATCAAAAATACGTGATACCCGCGAATAGATTCCTCGTAGGAAACAGAGAACTCGCCATCGGCAAAATGCTCGATATTCATTTGTCCAAGCGGACAATTCAGGCTTTTACAAATTTTTTCCGCTAAGTAACGCGAACTTGTACCGGAGAATACCTTGTAAGGAATTTTTGTTTCCATGAAATAAAGGACTGTTTAGAATTATTATTCATTTGAAATCGGATACAAAAGTAATAGAAAATTTACAATAAGCCATGTGATTTGTTGAAAAAAAGCAGATACCTGCAATTCTTTAATAAAACAGGATTACAATCCTGTAATTCTTTAATAAAACAGGATTACAATCCTGTAATTCTTTAATAAAACAGGATTATATGAAAAAATAGTATTATCTTTGTGGAAAATTAAGTGAAAGATGATAAACAGAGTGCTCGAAAAAACGGTTGAAAAACGCATCGGCAAAGGAAAAGCAATCATTCTGATGGGCCCACGACAGGTTGGCAAAACAACCTTGATTAAATCGCTATTTCCAAACAACGAAGATACGCTTTGGCTCAACGGTGATGATCCCGATGTGAATTTATTGTTTGAAAATATGTCGGCTACACGGTTGCAGTCGATTATCGGTAACAAAAAATTGGTCGTCATCGACGAAGCTCAGCGCATTTCCGACATTGGTGTGCGTTTGAAATTGATTACCGACCAGATGCCCGAAGTTCAACTAATCGCCACCGGCAGTTCGTCTTTCGATTTGGCAAACAAAATCAATGAACCGCTTACCGGTCGCAAGTGGGAATACAAAATGTTTCCGGTTTCTTTTGAAGAAATGACAAGCCAGCACGGTTTTTTGGAAGAAAAACGATTAATTCCTCATCGTTTGATCTATGGCTATTATCCCGAAGTAGTAACACATCCGGGCGAAGAAAAAGATGTGCTCAAGCAGTTGTCGGACAGTTATTTATACAAAGATATTTTGATTTGGGAGCAAATAAAAAAATCGGACAAATTACTCAAACTCTTACAGGCATTAGCATATCAGGTCGGCTGTCAAGTATCGTATGCCGAAATCGGACAGCTTTGCGGATTAGATTATAAAACAGTAGAAAAATACATCGGCTTGTTAGAACAGACTTTTGTCATTTTCCGGCTTCCCTCGTTTAACCGGAATTTGCGTAACGAATTACGAAGCAGTCGCAAAGTTTATTTTGTTGATAATGGCATCCGTAACGCACTCATTGCCGATTTTCGCCAGATTGAATTGCGTAACGATGTGGGTGCCTTATGGGAAAATTTTTTGATTTCGGAACGCATCAAAAAGTTGAATTATCATCAAATTTGGGCAAACAGTTGGTTTTGGCGCACACAACAGCAAAAAGAAATCGACTATCTGGAAGAAAAAGACGGAACGATCGCCGCCTACGAATTTAAATGGAATCCCGGTACGAAATATAAATATCCTAAACAGTTTGCAGAAGCTTACCCCAATAGTACGTTCGAAGTCATTCACCGGGAAAATTTTGAAGAATTTATTTAGTAAATGCAAAAAATAAAGAAGCGGCGAAAGTATTGCGTATTATTACAAGAAAAATAGTATCTTTGTGCCGTTAACTCAAAAAGGGGCATTAGCTCATCTGGCTAGAGCGTTAGACTGGCAGTCTAAAGGTGACGAGTTCGATCCTCGTATGCTCCACTCACACTATTTATTTTCTTGTCTATGAATCAGTTGAATGTTCTTGCTCTGATCGGTGGAATAAGCAAAAATTCCTTAAATAAACGTTTATATGCCGAGGTGGTGAAGCATAATACCACCAGCCTCTCTTTCCAAACGTTTGATATTGCCTCGTTGCCTTTTTTCTCGCAGGATATTGAAAACAATCCGCCGGAGAATGTGGTGAATTTTCAAAATTTGGTTCAAAAAGCAGATGCAGTGCTTTTGATCACCCCCGAATATAACCGGTCGTTTCCCGGAGTATTAAAAAATGCGATTGACTGGTGCAGCCGTCCTCCCGGCAAAAATCTTTGGAAACGGAAACCGGCTGCGTTGATGGGCGCTTCGCCGGGGAAAATCGGAACTTTCGGCGCTCAACAACATTTGAAAAATGTCTGTTGTTTCCTGGATATGGCGCTAATGAATCAGCCGGAATTTTATCTGGAGGCTTCTTCTTCGATGGATGAAAACGGCCTGCTGGCCGGTTCCGTCGGATTCCTTCAAAAATATTTGACTGCGTTTGAAGAGTGGATTGTATCAGAATGAAATTTTCTTCGTTACTTCTTTATCCGTAAGCGCCCAATCCGGACCTTCTTCCACCAAACGAATGGCTTCTTTATCTGCCGACGGACAGAGTGACTTTTTGACCGTTATGTCGTAAGGACGTCCGTTTTTATCCACAAAAAAGCGGAGCGTTACGTTTCCCTTCACGTCTTTACATTCGTCATCGGCAGGATGAAGCAATGCTTTTTTCACATAGTCGTCAAAATTTTCCTTTTTTGTGGAAACCTTTGATACCGAAGTAGTTTCTACAAAAGATAGTGCATCCGGCACTTGGGCTTCTGCTTGAACTATTTCAGTAGCAACTTCTTCATCTTTTACTATAACAGGGGGCGTAAACTGAACAGTTTCTTTGTTTTGCGCCAATAGTTCTTTTTCCGGAACTTTGGTATTTTCCGGTTCGGAAGCTTGTTGTTCTTCCATTTCTATAGGTACAATTTGTTCTGCAAGAACCGGTTCATTCTGCAAATCCGGCTGATGGAATATGAAATAACTTCCAATGCTAACGATAATTAAAATACTTGCGGCCATACTCCAATAGCGCCAATAAAAAGTTTGTTGCGCTTTGGTTTTCAGCGAAATTTGTTTCCGAAGTTTTTCGATTTCGGGCAAATGATTGCCTTTTACTTTATTGTAACCTTCCAGTGCATCTGCTAAAAAAGAGTCTTGCATCGCTTCCCGTTCGAGGCGATGGGCTTCTTTTCCTTTTCTAAAACCTTGTATGTATTGCAATAAACTCATTGGCTGTTCTTTTCGATACAAATTTTCAGATTGCGTTTGCCGTTTTGAATATAACTTTTCACTTGATTAAGCGAATAATTCGTCGTATCCGTTATTTCGGCATACGACATTTCTTCCATAAAGAAACACTTAATGGACATCCGTTGTTGTTCGGGAAGTTTTTCCAGACAATCTTTCAGTGCATCCATTCGTTCTTCGTCGGCTTCCTCCTCCAATAGATGTAAAATTTCGTCGAATTCCATATAGTTCTCAGAAAAATCAACACTAATTTCGCGATTTTCTTTTCGCAATACCTGAAGGCATTGATTTTTCACCACCGAATAAATCCAGGTTCGAAACACGGCTATATTGTATTGGGAAATTTTCGGAAGCAGATTTTCAAACACCTGCATCACCGTATCCCGGGCTTTATCCTCATCGCGGAAATATTTCAGACAAACGCCATAAATCATAGGGATATAGCGGTTATACAATTCTCCAAAGTACAAGGAACCGCCCGAATTCTTGTATTGCAGCAAGAGTTCCTCGTCCGGCAGAATGGATATGTTTTTCTTTCCCAACAATTTTTTTTACAAAAATAGAAATTTTTTCCTGATTTTAGGGAATGCTACCTATGATAAAGTGATTGCTTTAGCGAAAACCGGTTTAGATAATGATGAGCAAGGATATCGGGATACTTGAAAACGGCGCTGCCTGCCAACAGAACAAGCACAACGATTGCCAACAAGGTAATGCCGCCTCGTAAAATCCAAGGCGGGGTATCTCCCAGCACTTCCTGGAATTCTTCGCTGCGCAATTCCATGTTATTTTCTTCTTCTTGCATCCTTTTCCGGTGATGGAACGAACCAATGGAACGCGGATGACACGGATTAGGCGGATAATCGCGGATTTTTAAATTATTATCAGCGTAAATCCGTCTGATCCGTGTCATCCGCGTTCCATTGCGCTCATGTCCCTAACTCTAACTGATTTTTATTTCAATACTTCATCAAAAACTGCTTTCAATTTATCTATTGAGCTTGGTCTTGGCAGATTATCATCTATTATGTTTCCTTCCGGATCTATCAATACATAAAGTGGAATGTTATATGTTTTGCTTCCCTTATAAATTCGTTTTAGAATATCTTTTTGTAAAGCTTCCGACGCTCTCAGATTATAACCTGTCAGAGAAAATTGTTTTACGTCATTCCGCCACTTTTTATCGAATTGATCTTCATCCATTGAAATGTAAACAGCAGCCAGATTGGAATATGTATCAAGTAATTTATGGACATCTTTATTATACTGAAATTCTTGTTTACAAGGTATGCACCAGGTCGCCCAAAGGTCAATATAGATATATTTACCTTGAATGCCTTCTAATCCGGTTAATTCTTTCAGTGACTGAACATCTTCTTCTATTATAGAAGGCGAGTCAGAGGTTGTTT
Source organism: Bacteroidia bacterium (assembly GCA_026000155.1). GTDB lineage: Bacteria > Bacteroidota > Bacteroidia > Bacteroidales > Azobacteroidaceae > Azobacteroides. Next base: position 65,877 of record BNYG01000001.1, read on the forward strand.
GGTCGTTCTCTTTTGCTTTTTCAGTATTTATATATTCTTTAATCACAGGAATATATTCACTGTCAGGAAACCGGCGCTCAAAATAAGAGAGCATTTTGTTTTTATCAAATTCATTCAACATATACTTAAACTGCACAACAAAAGCAGAACCTAATAAGGGTTTTTGAATATAATCCGGAGCCAATAGTCTTGCAACATGAGGACCGAATGTATCCTCATCTTCCCCCGATGATTTTAACAATTCGTCTTTTGCTTTTGTTTCCATATTGCGATACATAAAAGAATAGTAGGGAAATACGCTCGCATAACGATATTTTAATGTGTTCTCATTCAATAAAGTGGGAACATCGTAGAATTTTTCGATTTGCTCTTTGATTGCCAAAGAATCGGATAAAGTTGGTTTATAATTATTTATTCTACCGGCAAGAACATTCTGATATATATCAAATACAATATAATTATAGGCATATTGCAAATCTTGGAGTAAAATAGTTGCAAATCTTGGAGTTACAAGCCCTTCTTCTTTCATTTTTTCTATATCTTTCTGATAAGAATTTGCTTTTTCATTCAGAATATCTGTATCTATTGCTTCAAAATTGATATTTCCATCGATGTTTGTGGTAAAAATAGAATCTATTTTGTGCCGGTAGGGCAATAATCCTTTATTAATGTATTCATTATTATAATAAATTATTCCTTCTGAATTATCTCCTTGCATCTTTATACCGGCTTCCGTATATTGCACTTTTAAATGTGATCCATCTTCCAATACAAGAACGTATTTTGATCCGTCTGTATATTCACACATAACAAAACAAAAATCAACTACCGGCACTTGATAATCAACTTCTCCATTGGGAGTAAAAACAATTTCGTTTGAAACGACATACGAATTAAAAGCATTATCAATCGGTTTATAGATACGTACGCCTACATTTTTGTCTGCTGTAAACGTAATTGTTGCTGTTTGAGCCGAAATTTTTGATTCATTTATGCAAGCAATTAAAGCAATTAAGATTGCTATAAGTAGATTTTCTTTTTTCATTTTTATTAAAAGATGATGTATTAAAACCAAAATTATTTTTTCTATTCTTGAACAATTATACTATGAGGCTGCCAAAATATTTTCTTCTCATTATGAAATACGGATACTAAGGTGTGAATCATATTATAAAATTATAGGGATATGATTGTTTCAAAACACGGTACAAATATAAATAAATATATGATATAAAAAATATATTATGATTAAAAAACAGACAATATATTCAAAATTGATTAATAATCAGTTAATTAAAATAAGTAAATCTATAAGATAAATTATAAAATAAATCAGATGAAATCAACACATATTCATATAGGGGACAATATTCTGTCTGTTATGTATGACAAAGGAGTGACTAAAGCAAAATTAGCAAGATTATTGGAAATAAGCCCCCAGAGCGTAGATTATTTGTTAAAGAGAAAAAGCATTGATATGGAAGATATTGTTAAACTTAACTTAAAAAGCAGAGTTATCCAAGTTTTTGATAAGTCATAATTTTGATTTTTTGTTCGAAAGGGGAAAAGAGTTTTTTCACTTTAGAGTATTAATTCTTCAATCATTTTACGCATTTCTTCATTTCCGGGATAAGAAGTAATTTTATGTCTTAATACTCCATTCGTGTCAAAAAGCAAATAGGTCGGGATGCCGTCAAACTCGTATTTATCCGAATAGGAGATGCTTTCCCATTCTTTTTCGTTTAGATAATAATGTTCGCCGCCAATGCCTTGAATTTTCTCTTTCCATAATTTTTCAGGAGAAGTGTTTCTTTACCGGATATCAGAGCCACTCCAACAGTAGCCCAGTTGAAAATATCCAAATTATTAAATTAAAATTAGAATGATATGAGTAGAATTTCAAACGATAGAATGATGTGTAATGTATATGTGTTGCTGTAGCAGAACTTATAAGTAGAGACGCCCAAATTGGGCGTCTCTACTATATTTCCATTGATTGCAAAATTACATCATGCCACCCATGCCACCGCCCATCGGAGGCATTGCCGGAGCAGCATTTTCTTCTTTTTTGTCCGTAATCACACATTCGGTAGTCAAGAACATACCGGCAATAGAAGCTGCATTTTCCAAAGCGACACGAGTTACTTTAGTCGGGTCGATAACTCCGGCTGCATACAACTTTTCATATACATCGGTACGGGCATTGTATCCGAAATCGTCTTTTCCTTCTTTTACTTTTTGAACGACTACAGCGCCTTCTTTGCCTGCGTTTTCAACAATTTGACGCAAAGGTTCTTCGATGGCGCGTTTGACGATTTCGATACCGGTGGTTTCGTCCTCGTTTTTACCTTTCAGACCTTCCAATGCACTGATAGCGCGAATATAAGCGATACCACCACCCGGAACAGTTCCTTCTTCAATGGCCGCACGGGTGGCGCTCAAAGCATCGTCCACACGGTCTTTCTTTTCTTTCATTTCTATTTCCGAAGCAGCGCCTACATACAGTACAGCTACTCCGCCGGCTAATTTAGCCAAACGTTCCTGCAATTTTTCGCGGTCGTAATCGGAAGTTGTATTTTCGATTTGCGTTTTGATTTGGGCTACGCGGGCAGAAATTAAATTCTTTTCGCCGGCGCCGTTCACAATCACCGTATTGTCTTTGCTGACGGTAATTTTTTCGGCCGTTCCCAACATATCAATGGTTGCGCCTTCCAATTTCAAGCCTTTTTCTTCGGAAATGACTACACCACCGGTCAAAACGGCAATGTCTTCCAACATTTCTTTGCGGCGGTCGCCAAAGCCCGGCGCTTTTACGGCACAGATTTTCAAAGAACCGCGCAAACGGTTAACAACCAAAGTAGCCAATGCTTCCGATTCAATATCTTCGGCGATAATCAACAAAGGACGGCCGGTTTGAACGGTTTGTTCCAAAACAGGAAGAATATCTTTCAAAACAGAGATTTTCTTGTCGTAGATAAGCACGTACGGATTATCCAAATCGGCTTCCATTTTTTCGGTGTTGGTCACGAAATAAGCGGAAATATAACCCCGGTCGAATTGCATCCCTTCCACTACGTCCACGTAGGTTTCGATACCTTTGGATTCTTCCACCGTGATAACGCCCTCTTTTTTCACTTTCTTCATGGCTTCGGCAATCAAAGCGCCGATGGTTTCGTCACCGTTAGAAGAAATTTTAGCCACGTTTTCGATTTTACCTAAATCGTCGCCAATGGCTTGGGATTGGTTTTTCAACGATTCCACTACTTTGATAACCGCCTGGTCGATACCGCGTTTCAAATCCATAGGATTAGCGCCGGCGGCTACGTTTTTCATTCCCACGCTGATAATCGATTGTGCCAAAACAGTAGCCGTCGTTGTACCGTCGCCGGCATCGTCATTGGTTTTAGAAGCTACTTCTTTTACCAATTGAGCGCCCATATTTTGGAAAGAATCGGAAAGTTCGATTTCTTTTGCCACGGTTACACCGTCTTTCGTGATTTGCGGTGCGCCGAATTTTTTGTCAATAATCACATTGCGACCTTTGGGTCCTAAAGTTACTTTCACTGCGTTTGCCAATTCGTCAACTCCTTTTTTCAGTAAGTCGCGGGCATCAATGTCAAATTTTATATCTTTTGCCATAATCGTTTATGAATTAAATTGTTGCTAAAACGTCAGATTGACGCATGATTAAGAATTGTGTTCCGTCTAACTCGATTTCAGTCCCGGCATATTTGCCGTAAAGAACCTCATCACCTGCTTTTAGAACCATGGGTTCGTCTTTGGTACCGTTACCTACTGCAATTACTTCCCCTTTCAAGGGTTTTTCTTTTGCCGAGTCGGGGATAATAATGCCTCCGACAGTTTTTTCTTCAGCAGCTGCCGGTTTCACCAACACTCTGTCTGCTAATGGTTTAATGCTCATAATTTAAAATAATTTTATTTATTTTTTAATTCATTAATAATATGATTTCGTTCTAATGACAGCGAAGATTATGCCAAAAAAAAAGACTGACAAATTGTCAAATCAGTTGGACAAAGGTACATATTTTTGCGGAGAAAAACAAATAATTGTTTCACTGACGGTTAAAAAGGGATCCAAAACAGCCAATAAGGCTGTCGCCCGTAAATTGGCTATCCTATTTTATACCCTGCTGAATACTCTTCAGCCCTACGACAAAAACAAATCAGCCGGGCAAGCTCAAAAACAGCAGGTAAACCTGCTCCATCGGTTTCTGGGGCGTATGGGATGGGATAATGATCTTTTGTACCCAACGCGATGCATTGGGCTGGGTTATGTAGGGCTTTCAGCCCACACGGAAATGGTTCAACTAGCTCTCAATAAAAAAGTACGAGGGAGTCAAGATTTTCACACATTTGAAAATACTCAACTCCCTTGAACTTACTCAATCATCCTAGTAATCTTCTAATATTTTGAATTAGGTTGCGATGCTCAATCTACCTGTTTATAGAGTATATAACGACCGTACCTTTCGTTTTAGAAGGCCGCAATATAACATTCACCCGCAAGCACATACTAAATCAGTCGTGCATGCACCGCACTGGCAAGCCGAACGAGGGCCAGTTTCCTGAGGTTCCGATATCCAATTTCCCCGCGGTTGGGATGTGATAGTACCGCGTATCAGATATCGGGCTTACGGGTATGAACCACAAAGTCTGGAATTCACCCCACCCTAAAAATCTGACACTGTTACGCTCGCCAGTCAGCGTTTCGGGGCGGGAGATGGTCGAGCGTAACGAGCCTGATATTATATTAACGTAGTTTATGAAAGCCGCAGCATCGCTTTCTGTCGGTAATCTAAATCCATCCGTACACACCTCTTGCGCCTGGTCATAGCTGTAATAATAGGCCGGTTTGCTGTCATCTCCGCTATATTCGTACCATCTAGCCGTACCATGCCTCATAGGCTCTACGGTCCAAGTTTTACCTGCGACAACCACAGTCTGATAAGTTTCACCACTAATGACTGCCGGAGTGGTTGGAAGTAGCAAGGGCGACGTAACAGTTATTGTTATATTCCCGCTCGAATTCGATCCATCAATAGCGGTCGCAACAATATCCGTGCTTCCGGTTGACCTCGGAGTCACAATGCCATTGGTGGCATCTACTACAGCAATGCTAGGATCGGTGGTCGTCCACAGCACGATGGGTTGGGCGGTGAGCGGAGCAACTGTTGCTATCAATTGTAATTGCGAGTTTAGTTCGACTGACGGAGCGGTATTGGCGGTAGTAATTGTAACATTGGTAACTAGACTTGAAGGCTTGACAATAAGAGCTATATCGCGATACACACCCGAACCGTCGGTAGCCGCAACACGAACAGTGACATTACCTGCTTTTATGCCTGTGACTAAGCCTGTTGCATCAATAGTGACTTTTCCTGCAGTCGTGGCCGGATTATAAACTTGCGTCCAAGTTACCGTTTTGTTATCTGCATCTACTGGTAGAACTTCAGCCGTCAATTGCAAAGTGCTACCGACACCACTGGCTTTCAGTTCCGTGGCATAGTCTGCAGAAGTGATGTTAATGTTCGTAACCGAAGTCTCTACCGGAGCGCTCTTCCCAGCAGAGACCCATTTGCCTGTCCATACATAAATTCCTTTACCATTACCGCCAATAGTTTCATCACTGCTGTTGTAAACCATCAAGCCGGTCGCTGTTTCTATTTCTGTATCTCCTTCTTCCAGCAACTGGAAAACAGTTACATCACCTAATTCAACAGTTGGCAATTTTAGTCCTAAACCGGATTGCAAATCCAAGACAGCACCGGAATGTGGAGGATTTTCACTCCCAATCGTCACTTGTGCATTCACATTTGCTACACACAAAGTCATGAGTGTCAGCATTAAAATAAACATTCTTTTCATTTCAAATTTTTTTAGATATAATTATTTTGCTTCGATAAAGAGAAATGACTCCGGTAAAGACAACCGGTACCAAGAATGAAAAAAATGATGTAAAAAAGTTAGGTTGCCTTTACCTTCGTCATTTTTCCTTACAGAAGCGATTATTTATGAGATCTCTATAGTCTTCTTATTTCTTAATAATACATAATAAGAATGCAAAATTATTACAAATATGTGATATATCAAAATATAAACGTGATAATATTTATAATAATATCACAACGTATTGACTATTAATTAAATAAATTTGCACAATGGAAATTCTAAAAAACATCGAAGCAATTCGGAAGGAAAAAGGTGTTAAACAGGCTGTTATTGGTGAAATACTGGGTATAGGTCAATCGGCTTATTCTAATTATATAACAAGAAGTCATGATATCTATTATGGCCGTTTATCACAGATTGCTAATGCGCTTGGTGTTTCGGTCGTGGATATTGTCACGTATCCCGCAAAATATGTACCGGCAAACGAAGACTGCTCCCAATGCAGGGAGAAGAATGAGATCATCAAAAATCTGAATAGCTATATTAAATTACTGACAAAAGAATAAAGAGCAGAATTAGCGAGAAAAATTAGAAAAACAAAATATATACTATTCCGATCATTAAAATAATAATTTATATTAGGAAATTGTCAAATAGTTATTGATTATTTTGTTTACAAATACATTTTCGAAAGGATCTATATCGTAAATGATATACCACATTGTATTTCTATTGCGTTTATAAAGATAGGAATACCTACCATATTTCAAATGGTCTTTGTATCTTACTCTTGTATGGCAAATCGCAGTATCTAAGTCGGTTTTGGCTTGATTATTAATAAATACCATGTTCGTTTAATATTTTGGTCAGGCTTGTTTTGGCTTTTGTTCGGAACTCTTCCGGTGTCATATATCCTTCCGGTACAGCACCATTCGTAGCAGGATTTTTAAACTGAATACCCTGTTGATAATTAATGGTTGTATCATCTAAATAAGCTGTATGTACCATAGTTATTATTATTAATTTTTGATGTTATTATTGTTTGACAAAGATATGAACAATATTTCAGAAGAAAAACAAATGAATGTTATCATTACGTTAAATTATTGTTTATTCCTTTTTATAGACTAAAATATCCGGATAACGCATCCACAGCAACCAATTGCTGCTCCCCCGTCAGCATGTTTTTCACCGAAACTTTATTGTCCTGTATTTCCGATTCTCCGGCAATAACTACAAATGCGATTTGATTGTCATTGGCATACGACAGCTGTTTTTTCATTTTGGCAGCTTCCGGATAAATCTCCGCATGAATGCCGGCTTTCCGTAATCCGGATAAAAGCGGAAGGATATAATTTTCTTCTTTTTCTCCAAAATTGACAAAAAGTACCTGCGTGCGTTGACTGGAATTTTCAGGATATAAATTCAATTGATTTAACACATCGAAAATACGGTCGGCTCCAAAGGAAATACCGACTCCCGAAACATCCGGCATTCCGAAAACGCCGGTCAGGTTATCGTAGCGGCCACCACCGGTGATGCTTCCGATGGCTACATCCAAAGCTTTGACTTCAAAAATGGCTCCGGTGTAATAATTCAAACCGCGGGCAAGTGTCAAATCCAATTCCAGGGGATTATGAATGTTCAATAAATCTACCTTATTCAGAATGGTTTCAAGCTCCTCAATCCCTTTCATTCCGGTTTCCGAAGAGTGAAGAGTGAATTTCAATGTGGCTAATTTTTCCCGGTTGGAACCGTTCAAGAGGATAACCGGTTGCAATTTTTCGACTGCTTCCGGCGCAATGCCTTTGGCAAGTAATTCTTCATTGACTTTCTCCAAACCGATTTTATCCAATTTATCAATGGCTACCGTAATGTCCGTAATTTTATCCGCTTCACCGATAATTTCCGCAATCCCGCTTAATATTTTCCGGTTATTGATTTTGATACAAACGCGAATTCCGAACCGTTGGAATACTTCGTCGATAATTTGCACCAGTTCCACTTCATTCAGTAAAGAATCCGAACCGACAATATCGGCATCGCATTGGAAAAATTCGCGATAGCGTCCTTTCTGCGGCCGATCGGCACGCCATACCGGTTGAATCTGAAAGCGTTTAAAAGGAAAAGAAATTTCATTCCGGTGCATCACCACGAAACGGGCAAAGGGAACTGTTAAATCGTAACGTAATCCTTTTTCGCTGATTTTGTTGGTCAGTTTGAGCGAATTACGTTCCGATAGTTCGTCTTCTGAAATTTTATTCAGGAAATCGCCCGAATTTAAAATCTTAAACAAAAGTTTATCCCCTTCCTCGCCATACTTTCCCATCAGGGTAGAGAGGTTTTCCAAGGCGGGCGTTTCAATTTGTTTGAAACCATACAAATGGAATACATTCCGGATTGTATCGAAAATATAATTACGTTTCGCCATCTCTTCGGGCGAAAAATCACGAGTTCCTGATGGAATGGAGGGTTTTTGCATATTTTTATTTTTTGTTTTCTGCTTTGTAGGCATTGTGAACGTTTTGCTGGCGTCAGCAAAACGTCCCAGAACGCTCACATGGGTATATCTCACTTCATATAACTATGATTTTAGTAAGTTTGCAAAGGTATGAATTATTTCTGAAAATTAGGTTAATTATTTTTCCGGTGCTATAAAAATTGAGCTGCTTAACGGTCATCGGCAGATGTCTCGACTTCGCTCGACATGACGGCGGTGTATGTTGTTATGGGAGAGGGGGGAAAGATTAGGGAGGCTTCGCCTCCCTAATCTTTCCCCCCTCTCCTGTATTCTCTCAAAGGGTATCGTCATGTCGAGCGACGCGAAGCGGAGTCGAGACATCTGACGAAAATTTATACGATGTTTTTGAAGCTAATTCAGTGAATATGGATTATTTTTGCAAAAAAATTAAAAAACAACATCTATGGAAGGAATCGGATTTATCTACATTATGACGAATAAAAACAAAACTACCCTTTATATCGGGGTGACAAATGATCTGCAACGTCGTGTATTAGAACATAAAAATCATTTGAATAAAAAATCATTTACAGCACTCTACAACTTAGATTCTTGTGTTTATTATGAATACTATCCAAGTATTGAGCGAGCCATTGAACGAGAAACTCAATTAAAAAAATGGAATAGGGTAAAAAAAGAGTTACTAATTACAAGTATGAATCCGGAATGGAACGATCTATGGGAAAAAATAAGAAAAATGGTATATTAAATTTTTATAGCTCCTGAAAAAAATAATTAATCAAAATTAATTGAATGATTATTGGGTAAATTTGGATAGTAGTGATTATCTTTGCATGGAGTTTTTAATTGTGTAATCGTATGTTTAAATTTCTTTTCATTATATTTCTACTTTTTATACTCTTTGTTTTCCTGTTCGGGTTTTCAATTGTCCGTTTGCTGTTTGGCGGATTATTCGGTACTCGTCCCGGACAAAATCAACAACGAACCACTCAACAGGCTCCAAACCGGGACAAAAATAAAACGCAATCTTCAACCCAATCTCAAACGAAAAAGATTATCGACTCCGATGAAGGCGAATATGTCGATTATGTGGAAATAAAAGATTAACTTTTAATCAGATTGATAAATTCTTCCCGCGTTTTTGCCTGATTGAATACCCCTGTAAAATCGGAGGTAGTCGTAATCGAATGTTGCTTTTCCACGCCGCGCATTTGCATGCAGAGGTGTTGCGCTTCCAATACTACCATTACACCCAAGGGATTCAATGTCTTTTGAATACAATCTTTTATCTGTGTCGTCATGCGTTCCTGCACTTGCAAACGCCGCGCAAAAACATCCACTACACGGGGAATTTTACTCAGACCGGTGATGGTTCCGTTGGGGATATAAGCGATATGCGCTTTTCCAAAGAAAGGAATCAGGTGATGTTCGCACAAGGAATAGAAATCAATGTCTTTCACAATCACCATCTGCCGGTAATCTTCTTTGAATAAGGCAGATGCAAGTATCTTTGCAGGGTCTTGGGTATATCCCTTCGTTAAAAATTGCATCGATTTAGCCATTCGTTCCGGCGTTTTCAGCAGTCCTTCCCGGTTCGGGTCTTCTCCCAGCAATTCCAATATCTTACTGTAATGGAAAGCCAATGCTTGATTTTTGTCCAATTCTTCCGGAGTCAATTCCATATTACACATTATTCTGACCGTTCGATGGGAAGTTTGATTTTATCGACAATGATATACATTTCTTTTCCAAATTGCGGAAATTCCCTTTGGAGTTGCTGTTTGACCAGATTGGCTTCCTCCCGGGTAATAAAATCACCCGCCAATAGTTTCCAATTGGGGGCTTCATAACTTAAATAGGTAGTCAAATCCGGAAAAGCATCGTTTATAGCTGCTTGTTTGGAAGTCGCTTCCGAACGCGCTTTACCCGGGCTATTGCCCATAAATACCTGAATACGATAACCCGACCGTTCGGCATAATCATAATTCTTGTTCGGATCTATATGATTACTTGGAGTCCCGATCAAAGCCGTAATAGCCGGATCCGATTCAATACGAATGACTCCTTCCGAAGCATTGGTAATGGATTGTAAATCGTCAATAATGTTTTGTGCTTGAATACTGTTTAAACTAAAAACAACTACAAGAATTGTCATTGCGGGCTTGACCCGCAATCCCCTGAAAAACGTTAATAAGTGATTAACGGGGCTCATGGGATGGCGGGTCAAGCCCGCAATGACAGGGTGTATCATTATTTTATTCATAATAAAATCAAAATGCTTCAATAATCGGCAAGAAGGTATCTACTTTCAAAGCAGCGCCGCCAATCAAACCGCCATCTACATCCGGATTGGCAAATAATTCTTTGGCATTTCCAGCATTGGCGCTACCGCCATACAGGATAGACGTTTCGTTGGCAACCGCAGCGCCATATTTACCGGCTAACGTTTGACGGATAAAAGCATGCATTTCCTGCGCTTGCGCCGCAGTAGCTGTTTTGCCTGTTCCGATGGCCCAAACCGGTTCGTAGGCTAAAACGATTTTACCGAAATCTTCGGCGGAAAGGTCGAATAAACTTTCTTCAATCTGTGTTTTAACCACTTGGTCTTGTTTTCCGGCTTCGCGTTCTGCCAATACTTCACCGATACAGAAAATGGGAGTCAGGTTGTTTTCCAAAGCCAATTTTACTTTTTCTTTCAGGATGGCATTGGTTTCACCGTAATAAGCCCGGCGTTCGGAGTGACCTAAAATCACATATTGTGCGCCGGTAGAGGCTACCATCGCCGCAGAAACTTCACCTGTGTAAGCTCCGGAAACTTTATCGGCACTATTTTGCGCTCCTAATTTCACGGTTTTTGTATCAATAATTTGACTGATAGAGGCCAAATGAATGAACGGAGTACAAATGATTACATCACATTTTACTGCTTTTCCGTTCAATGCAGCTTGTAACTCTTTTGCCAATTCGGTGCCTTCTTGCAGGGTTTTGTTCATTTTCCAGTTTCCTGCGACAATGTTTTTTCTCATTTTTTATACTAATTTATATGTTAATAATCCTGTTTTTTCTGTCCCAAATATACAATCCAATCAGCGGAATAAGCAATATCAAGGCAAGCAATAAAATATTCCTTACATCCTGATTAACCGGCGGAACTCCCACAGATGAATTTTCCAACGGGGATTGCAAGTCTTTCTCTCCCGGAATTTCCCGGCCGGCCCATTTATTGACAATCGTTGCATCGTGCAGCAACATCAAACCCGGATTGGAACGGATAATCGTTTTTAAGGCAATATCGTCCATGGTACAAAACGGATATTCCGCACCTGTACTTTCTTTCCATTCCGTTATCTGTTCGGGAAGCGAAGAAGTCAGACAAATAAAGCGGTATTCATTTTGCCGGGCATAATCATATAAAGTATTGATTTTATCAACGTTTGAATCATCCGCTTCTTCCAATTTATGGGCTATCAAAAGGAAAGTATAACCGGCATCGGTCAGGATTTCACCGGTCATATCATCACCTTCTTCCGTAGTAATTGTAAAATCATGAATAGGCGGTTCGTATCCCTTTTTGATTAAGGTGTTTATCGTTTCCACAAAAGTCCATCCGGTATCCCCTTTGGGATAATTATCCATAGAAAATTTCTGTTGAACGCCCTCTTTTTCGTAGATGAAAGTCGTTTCATATACATCGGTTTCCGCACCTTCGGGAATTTGCATCAATTCACTGATATTGTTTCCGATTTTATACGGACGGAAATCCAGAACAGGCAGGTAAGCGTAACAATAAAGAGATACTCCCAAGATAAAAACAACGGTAAATAAAGCCACTAACGACCGGCATTTTTTGGAAAACAAACGGGTCATTTGTTTCCGCCAAAGAAAAACAAGGATAGCAGCAATGATCAGGACAATATTCTTATAAAAAGTCTGCCAATTCGTAATGACCAAGGCATCGCCGAAACAACCGCAATCGGTTACCGGATTGGCAATGGCTACATACAAGGTCAAAGGAGTCATGAAGCACATGAACAGCAAAACCAGCCAACTGACAATTTTGCGATAGACTCCGGCTAAAAGGCATAAGCCCAATGAAAATTCCAAGGCAGACAGGAAAAATGCCGCCGGCAATACGGAAAAATCCAGCCATTGCAGCCCCATGGCCGCAAAATAGTCATGGAATTTATAGGCGCTTCCCAACGGGTCAACGGCTTTGACAAATCCTGAAAAGATAAAAACCAATCCGATAAGGACACGACAAACTTCAACAATAATCTTTTTGTATTTGCTTGGAATCGTCCTGTTCGTTTTCATATTCTAAATTGTTCTACTGTGTTCACTCCTATTCAAATGGATTGCAAAGTTACGATTTTCTATTAGAATATGAAAATATTTTATTATTTCCAAGCAATAAATAATACCCGGTAAGGGGTTCATTATTTTTTTAATATCTCAAAATGCGCAAATTTCAATAATAACTGTTTATTGCCGAAATTTTCAAATTCCACAGATGCTTTGGCATTTTCGTTTTCGCCGGTCAAGGCAACAACTTTTCCTTTGCCGAAACGTTCGTGCCGGATGGTATCGCCCACGTGCAAATCGCCGATATTTTGATGATTCGCCGCAACGGATTGTTCATTATCCACCCGCGATAATTTCCTCGGATTGGTATAGAAAGCCGGTTCCGTCCGGGATTTGGATTCATAAACCGGCGGTTTCAGGTCTCGTCTTTCAAAGGCTAATTCAGTCGGAAGCCGTAAATATTCCTTGTCAATATCTTTTAGAAAACGGCTGGGAGAACAAGACATGGATTGTCCGTTCCGAAAACGGCTTTTGGAATACGTCAAAATCGCATTTTCTTCCGCACGGGTGATGGCCACATAAAATAAACGGCGTTCTTCTTCTATCTCTTTGGGATTGTGTTTGCTCAATTCGGAAGGAAACAAATCTTCTTCCAAGCCTACGACAAACACATTTTTAAATTCCAAACCCTTGGCGGCATGAATCGTCATCATCGTTACGCGGTTGGCATTTTCATCCTTATCCGTATCCTGATCGGTGAGCAAAGAAATTTCCGCCAGAAAATCGCCGGTTTTCACCTCCTCATTGCCTTCTTCCAAGCGTGAGGAAACAAATTCCTGCAAACTGTTAATCAATTCTTCCACATTTTGAACCCGGCTCAATCCTTCGGGCGTCCGGTCTTCGTACAATTCACTAATCATGCCGGTTTCCTTGACAATCAACCGCCCTACATCACAGGCATTTTGAGTGGATGCCGCTTCCATAAACTGAGCCATCACCGTCCGGAAGCCTTCCAATTTCTTCGCTGTTCCATTATTGATATTCAAATTGTAATCAACCGGATGGGAAAGCACTTCCCACAAGGCGACACCTTGCATGCCGGCTGTCGAAATAATCTTATTCAGGGTTGTATCCCCTATTCCTCGCGCCGGATAATTGATAATTCGCTTGAAAGCCTCCTCATCGTTCGGATTGGCAATCACACGCATATAAGCAATAATGTCTTTTATTTCTTTCCGTTGATAAAAAGACAGGCCGCCGTAGATTTTGTACGGGATATTCAGCTTGCGCAACGACTCTTCAAAAATCCGGCTTTGTGCATTGGTACGGTATAAAATGACAAAATCCTTGTATTCGCAGGAATGAAGCATCCGCATTTCCGCAATCCGGCTGGCCACAATATACCCTTCTTCATAATCGGAATAAGCGCTGATGACCGAAAGCTGGTCGCCTACCGGCTTTTCGGAAAAAATGGTTTTTGGAATTTGTTCCTTATTTTTGTGAATAAGCGAATTAGCTGCATTCACAATGGTTTGGGTAGAACGGTAATTCTGTTCCAATTTGAATAACTTGCTTTCGGGATAGGTTTTCCGGAAATCCAGAATATTGCCGATATTGGCTCCGCGAAACGAATAAATACTCTGTGCATCATCGCCCACCACGCACACCCGGTGATGTTCCGCCGCTAATTGCCGGACAATTTCATGTTGCACGGAATTGGTATCTTGATATTCATCTACCAAAATAAAACGAAACTGGTTCCGGTAACGTTCCACGACTTCCCGGTTCTCCTTGAAAAGCAAATAGGTTTGCAGCAGCAAATCGTCGAAATCCATGACTCCTGCTATTTTGCACCGGTTCCAATACGTAGTATAAATTTCACAAATGCGGGGACGGCTCGTATGATTGTCGTATTCGATTAATTCCTTGTCCCGCGTATAATCGTCAGGCGTAATCAAGGCATTTTTAACCTTGGAAATACGCCCTTGAATCTGCCCCGGTTTATACGTTTTATCGTCTAAGCCTTTTTCCTTGATAATCGCTTTAATCAAATTTTTCGAATCCTGCGCATCGTAAACGGTAAAATCGGAACGGTAGCCGGTTTTTTCCGCTTCCCGCCGTAAAATCCGGGAGAAGATGGAATGGAAAGTACCCATCCACAACCGTTTAGCCGTATCCTCCCCCACTATCCGGGCAATCCGGGATTTCATTTCCCGCGCCGCTTTATTGGTAAACGTTAAAGCCAATATATTGTACGGAGAAATGCCGTTTTTTAACAGCCAGGCAATTTTATACGTCAGTACGCGCGTTTTACCGGAGCCTGCCCCGGCAATAACCAAACTCGGCCCTTCATTATAAATTACCGCATCCCGCTGACTTTCATTGAGTTGTTCGAGAAATTCCTCCACTTTTATGCTGTATTTATTTTCCGAAATTAGCGTCGAAAGCGAGCGCCGAAGGTTCAAAATCGACGGATTTAACCAATTTACAAGATTCGATGGCACCCTGTTCCCGGTTCATGGCGCTGTCTTCCCATTCCACAGACAACGGGCCGCTATAACCGATTGCATTCAAAGCGCGGATAATTTCTTCGAAATTGATTTTGCCTCTTCCCAAACTCCGGAAGTTCCAATAGCGGCGCGGGTCGCCGAAAGTAACATGTCCGCCGAAAATACCGACCTGTTTGGGCGTATCGCTCCAATACACGTCTTTCATGTGAACGTGGAAAATCCGATCCGAAAATTCGTAGATAAAATCGACATAATCCACTCCCTGGTATCCCAGGTGGCTGGGGTCGTAATTGAAACCGAAAGCCGGATGGTTATCCAATGCGTCTAAAGCGCGCCGGGCGGAGAAAGTATCGAAAGCGATTTCCGTAGGATGCACTTCAAGCGCATAGCGGATACCCAAGCGTTGGTATTCATCCAGAATGGGTTTGAAACGCCGGGCAAAATCGGCATAACCGTCTTCAATCATTTGATTGGAAACCGGTGGAAAAGAATACAAGAGGTGCCAGATGGAACTACCGGTAAAACCGTTGACCGTTTTTATTCCCAACGCCTTGGCTGCGTGTGCCGTCTGAATCAAGTTTTCGGCAGCGCGTTGGCGAACACCTTCCGGGTCGCCATCGCCCCATATATAATCCGGCAAGATTTCTTTGTGGCGAATCGTAATATTATCACAAACCGCCTGACCAATCAAATGCGTAGAAATGGCGTAAAGGCTCAAATCATACTTTTTTAGTAAATCTTTGATTCCCTGATAATAAGCAGGGTCTGTTTGACGAACGTCGATGTGAACGGGAATTCCCAATTCCAATCCGTCGTATCCGAATGCTTTCGCTTTTTCACAAACGGTTTCAAGGGAAAGATCTCCCCATTGAAGCGTATATAATGTTGCTGGACGTGCCATAATTATTTATGATTTTAAATTTATTATTCTATTACATTATCAATTGACAATTGTCAATTATTCAATCCATTTTACCCATTTTTGACTGTCGTCGTATCCGGCAGTTACTACCGTTTCTATAAACTGCATCCCGCGAACGCCGTCATCGACTGTTGGAAAATCGAGCCACTCCGGTTGGGGTTGCTGTCCGTTTATTTTTGCCCGCACCGTATAGGAGAAATTCCTGTAAATATTCGCAAAAGCTTCAATGTAGCCTTCGGGATGTCCGCCCGGCGTACGGGAATTGTATTTGGCCATATCACTCATGAATCCTGTTCCTACCCGAATTAACTCGGTGGGTCTGTCCAACCATTTGGCCAATAAGGTATTCGGCTCTTGTTCATGCCATTCCAAGCCGCCTTTTTCGCCGTAAATCCGGATAGCGATGGCGTTTTCTTCACCAACGGCAATCTGGGAAGCGAATAATACGCCGGTAGCGCCGTTGTCGAAACGCAACAAGGCGGCGCCGTCATCATCAATGGGTCGTCCGGGAGCGAATGCTTTTATTTCGGCGCAAAGTTCGGTCACTTTCAGTCCTGAAATATATTCGGCCAGATGCCAGGCATGCGTTCCGATATCGCCCATCGCGCCTGCTTTTCCCGAAATTTTGGGATTGGTGCGCCATCCGGCATTGTTTCCGCCTGCTAATTCGATGCGGGTCGCCAACCATCCTTGCGGATATTCGACATACACTTTACGCACGTTTCCGATATCGCCGCGGGCAATACGCTCTTTGGCTTCTTTCACTGCGGGGAAAGCCGAATAAGTATGCGTCAAAGCCAGGATAAGTCCGGTTTCTTCCACTTTCGCCTTCAATAATTTTGCCTGTTCCAGACTGAATGTCATCGGTTTATCCACTACTACATGGAAACCCCGTTCGAGCGCCATCATGGCCGGTTCAAAATGAAAAGCATTCGGCGTAACGATGGTGACAAAGTCCATCTGTTCTTCTTTCGGAAGTTTGACTTCCTCTTCAAACATCTCCTGATAAGTCCTGTAAATCCGGTTTTCGGGGAGAAAATACGATTTTCCCGACGAAAGAGAGATGTCCGGATCCGTACTGAAACAACCACAAACCAATTCGATTTGATTGTCCATCAAGGCGGCCGAGCGATGAATAGCGCCAATGAAGGCATTGCTTCCACCACCCACCATTCCCATTCTAAGTTTTCTGTTCATTTGGATAAATTTTTTATTTTCATGATATACAAAATCTATGAATGCAAAAGTAGCAAAATTAATGATATTTTTATAACTTTGCGCAAATCCTTTTATAGAAAAATAGGTTAACTTTAAATAATACTTGTATGACACATTCAATGATTTTCAAAAACTCATTCAAACAGATGAGTACAATTACAGTAGGACTATGCCTGTTGTTTGCCTCCTGTACCACACACGATACCCGTACGCCGGTTGATTACGTCAATCCGTATATTGGGAATATCAGTCATTTATTGGTGCCCTGCTATCCTACGGTGGGTCTGCCCAATAGCATGATGCGCATTTATCCGAGCCGGACGGACTTTACCGCCGACCAGATGCGCGGACTTCCGGTAGCTGTGCCGTCCCATCGCGGAGGCTCGCCCATGACCTTTAATCCCACGCAAGCTCCGGCTTCCGAACTCAAGCCGGTGATGGATTATTCCTACGATTTGGAGCACTTGACTCCTTATCGCTGGTCTGTTTATCTGGACGAGGCAAAAATCCAGGTCGATTACGCGCCGGCTACCCAAGCCGCAGTGTATAATTTCCGGTTTACCAAGGATGGCGATGCCAAACTGATTGTCACCGCTCGCAGAGGCGAAATCAAAGCCAATGCCGACGGTTCGGTGGAAGGATTTGAATTGCTCAATAACGATACGCATCTCTATGTCTATCTCGAAACCGACCAACCCTTGAAAACGAGTAGCTATCTGGGGGAAACGCAAGGCAGTCTCGTATTGGATTATGGTACTGTCAAAGATTTGAATGCGCATTACGGCATTTCCTATATCAGCGCCGAACAGGCAAAGAAGAATTTGGAACGGGAAATTCAAGGTTTCGATGTACAGCCGGTAGCCGGTGCAGGCAAAAAGTCTTGGAACAATACGTTGTCTAAAATCCGGGTCGAAGGCGGACGGGAAAAAGATAAAACCGTTCTCTACACTTCATTATATCGCACGTATGAGCGCATGGTTTGTATTACGGAAGACGGCCGCTACTGGAGTGCATACGACAAAACGGTGCATGAAGATGAAACGCCGTTTTACGTGGACGACTGGATTTGGGATACCTACCGCGCTACCCATCCCCTGCGTGTGCTGATTGAGCCTGAAAAAGAATTGAACATGTTGCGTTCCTACATCCGCATCTCACAACAGACACCCGAAAAATGGATGCCGACCTTTCCCGGCGTAGCAGGTGACGGACATGGTATGAACTGCAACCACGGCATGGCTATTTTTGCCGATGCCTATGCCAAAGGAATTAGGGATTTCGACCTTCAAACGGCTTTCAACGCCGGGTATTCGGTGATTCATGAAAAATCGTTGTTGCCGTTTACTTTTCAACCGGCCATGGAACTGGATAAATTTTTCCACGAAAAGGGCTATTTCCCGGCCATTCCGGATACGGAACAGGAAACGTATCCGCAGGTGAATCCCGGCGAATACCGCCAGCCGATACCGGTTACCTTGGGAACTTCCTACGATTTCTGGTGTCTTGCCCAACTGGCCAAAGCGCTCGACCGGCAGGAAGATTATCAATATTGCATGCAGCGTTCACTGAACTACCGGAATCTTTTCAATCCGGAAACAGGCTTTTTCCATCCGAAAAACGACACGGGCGAATTTATTCCCGGTGTGGATTACGGCTGGTCCGGCGGTCAGGGCGGACGTTATTATTATGATGAAAATAACGGCTGGATATATCGTTGGGATGTACAGCACAACTTGGGCGACCTTGTTTCCCTGATGGGCGGTCCCGACCGCTTTGCTCAAGGTTTGGACGATATGTTCCGTACGCCCATTCCTCGCGGTAAATTTACCTATTACAATAAATTTCCCGACCATACCGGAAATATGGGAATGTATTCTGCCGGAAATGAGCCGAGTACCCACATTCTGTACCTGTATAATTATGCCGGTCAGCCATGGAAAACGCAAAAGCATGTACGCGAGGTGATTAACACCTACTATCGCGACGATGTGATGGGTGTTCCGGGTGATGAAGACGGTGGCGGAATGACTGCATTTGTGACCTTTACCTTGTTGGGATTTTATCCGGTTACGCCCGGTTCGCCAACGTATAACATTGGCAGTCCGGTATTTACGAAGAGTACAATTGATTTAGGCAATGGCAAAACGTTTGAAATTGAAGCGAAAAATGCTTCTTTCGACAACAAATACATTCAATCGGCAACTTTGAACGGTGTAACGTGGGATAAACCCTGGTTCAGTCATTCGGATATTGCCAATGGCGGTAAACTAACGCTCGAAATGGGACCAATTGCCAACGAACAATGGGGAAGCGACCTGAAAAACGTACCGCCTTCCGCGGAATTCTAAAGAGAACGCAGTTAAATGTGAATGGGGATATCAGTCCCCATTCACGTTTTTCATTATTTTTTCCACTGCATCATCCAATTGGGCTTCCGATTCCATTCCGATGGTCATGCAATGGATATTGGCTTCCTTGATGGCGAAGCGAAGTGATTTTTTTCTTTCGTTTTCAGTCACATTTTTTCCTTCACCAAAAATTTTCATGCCGATAATGCCTTTGCCGCTCGCTTTTACTTTTCCCAATAATTCATTAACATCATCGGGTTTTCCATCCATAATAGATTGAAATGGATTGATACGGGCGAGCATCACATCAGCCCAAGGCGAAGCGATGGCGGTTTCCATTGCATCCCAACTGTGGCAGGACAAGCCAATCGCTTTCACAATACCGTCTTGTTTGGCCTTCAAAAGTCCTTCCATAAAGTGTTTGCGGTTGTCTGTCCAGTTTTTGTCTGTGATGCAGTGCATCAGCACAATGTCGATGTAGTCTGTTCCGATTTCTTTTCTGAAGCGGTCAAGGATGTTGCTTACAGGCTCCAAATTGTTTGAACTGTCGGGGTGTGTCCACATTTTTGTTTGCAGGATTACTTTTTCACGCGGTAAACTTTTTAATGCCTGTCCTACAAAAGGATGCGAGCCGTACTGGTCTGCCATATCATAGAAACGGACCCCTTTTTCATAAGCGTGATGCGCCAATTTTACAAACTTGGTCATCCCCAAACGTGTCTGATTCGAGGATTTATTGGTGCCGACCGTTCCGGTTCCCATAGCAAGGCGAGGCACTGTCAAGCCTGAATTTCCTAATTGAACCGTATCAATAATGGTTTCTGCTGAAAAAAGATTTGTTTCGGCATGGGCTATTCCAGCCAAAGATAATGCAGATATGCCGGCAACACTTTTTCGTAAAAATTCTCGTCTGTTTATTTTTTCCATGCTATTTATGTTTTTAATATTTATTTACCGAACGCCTTTTACGTTCATCCTGATTGCATATAAATATTGAGATGCGGTGATAAAAAGGGTTTTTCCGTCTTTCCCTCCGAAGCAAACATTGGCTGTCCAACCTGCATCCACCGGTATGTGTGTTATTTTTTCGCCTTGCGGATTAACAATGGTTACGCCATTGCCGGTAAGGTAAACATTCCCTTTTTCGTCGATGGTCATTCCGTCGGAACCTATGGCCGAGAAAAGCGTTTTGCCAGACAAAGCGCCATCCGGAAGAATATCATAAACGTATGTTTTACCTGACCCAATATCAGCCACATACAATCGTTTTCCATCGGGTGAGCCTACGATTCCGTTTGGTTTTTTTAATTCGGTTTCCACTTGGGTAAGCGTTTTGCCGTCAGGGGATAAATAGTAAACATATTCGCCTTTCTGTTGCATTTCGCTTCCTCTTTTCCAATAATCGCGGACATACAAGGGATCTGTAAAATAAATGCCGCCTTGGGGATGTACCCACAAATCGTTGGGGCCATTCAGCTTTTTATTTTCAAAATCCGCAACTAAAACCTTGTGTTTTCCGGTCTTATCTATGCTCCATATCTCATTGTCCCTATCGGAGCAGGAAAATAAATTATCTTTTTTATCGATATACAATCCATTGGCGCGTCCGGAGTCTTCCAGAAAAACGGACAATTCACCTTTTGTCGACCACTTTAAAATACGATTATTCGGTTGGTCGGTAAAATACACATTTCCTTTCTTGTCCGAAGCGGGACCTTCGGTGAAAGTGAATCCGTCCGCCAACTTTTCTACTTTTGCACCCGAAGCGATGATACTTTTCGATTGTCCGTTGCTGTTTGCCGGAAAAGACAGGGAGCAGAGCAAAAGAAACAAAAACCCATTTCGTTTTTTCATGTGTACTAAATTTGTTTTTTTATTGTTTTTTTCTGTCAACAAAGATAAAGATTAATTTGATATTACAAAAAAGCGAATTAATTTTTAATTACTATCTTTGGCAGAAGTAGAACTTCTGCCGGACGGTTTAGCAAAATTGAACACTACCCTACGGCAAACAAGGACGCTACGCCGAACTAAGTTTCCAAAATTTCAATGGCTTTGGAATAATTGCTTAACGATACGTTGCATCCTTGTGAATTATAAAGGCAGTTCGGTTATTCTTACATTTCTAAATTGGATTTCTTTTCCTTCGCTTTGCAAAGCAATTCTCCCTTGTTTATGCAACGATTGCGTCCCTTTATTTTGTAATACACCGTTGATATAGACTGTGACAGAGCCATTTTCGCAAGTGATTTCGGCCGTATTCCATTCCCCTGCCGGATTTTCAGAAGATGCTTCTTTCTTTTTTACTTTTGGAAAATCCGGACGTTCTTCGCCTTCCGGCAGTTGAAATTCGGCTAAATCAGAGCCACCCAATAAAACAAAATCCCCGGCATCGCCCGCATGAAGTTGACATTCAATGGCATTCGGCCAAACTTTTTTATCGTCCTGTACAAAGAGAAAAATACCGCTGTTGGTAGCTTCGCCTGGCCAGCGCCATTCTATGTGCAGTTGGAAGTTGGAAAAAACGGCTTCCGAGTACATATAACCGAAAGGCTCTCCGGCAATATCAATCCATCCGTCTTTCACCGAGAAAACCTTCCCGGCGTTTACGGTCGAGTCTTTCAAAACAAATCCCCATCCGTCGAGATTTTTTCCGTTAAATAATTCAAAGGGTTCTTTTTGTGCACTTTCAGAAACAGTTAACAACTCAACCGTTTCCGTTTTTTTTGGAAAAAAGATAAAATAAGCCACGAATGCAACCATTGCAATAATTACAAGCGTTGCAAAAATTACTAAAAGCGTTTTTGTTTTCATTTTAAAAAAATATGTGATACAAAAATATAAAAAAAAATTATAAAAACAAGTAGTTCATATTTTTATCTTCAAAGTAATTTTTTATTTTGCTGATGCTACTCCCTCTATTTGTAAAACACATAATGCTTTTTTTACTCAAACATGGCAAAGCCTGCGCTCTACAAGGAATATTTCATATTATTGTTTTGTGTATTCTTTCTTCAAGTAGCTTTATTCTATTTATCAATTCGTCAAAGGACAGCGATTTTCCGTAAATCATTGTCTTTTGCATTATTTCGTAGTCCTGTTGCCAATCGTTAATAACTTGTGCAAGTCGAAAATTTATTAAAATCACTCATAAAGTTTTAGTATTAAATCTTTTATCCAAAACGGCATTAATTTTATATCTTGCAAAATTTCTTCTTTCGGTACTTCTTTCAATATGTATTTAAGCCGTTCCAAATGTTCGGGCATTACTCTGTCCTTTTTTATTTCTTTCAATGCAAATGTAATCAGCATTGCCAAATCGCTTTTGAAAGCCAAATTTTTCGGTGCGGTATGTTTGAACAAAATTCCTTTTCTTGGACCGATTTTTATTCTTCTCGGCGAGCCGTCGGTCAGAAATACAAAATTGGCAGGTACTTGCGTGGACAGCCCTAATCGGTTGAGTGCATAAATTCCCGTAGGAACAATGCGAGCCTTGTCTCTTTTTGCTATTTCTTTTGCCACTTCATCATAACTTGGATACAATACGCCCAATCCCAACTTTTTATCTATCTTAGGATAATAATATATGCCTGTGGCAAGCCGAATGAGAATATTTTTTTTGCATAAAGAGAATAAGACAAAACGTACATTTTCCGCAGTCCCGAAATGTTTAAAATCTTCTGCAAAAAATATTTTTCCACGCCTCTTTTTCTTTATGTATTCAAATATTTGATTACTAATTGATTGTGACATATATTTAATTTTTATTTTCTAACACTTTTACCTAAAATATGTTAGATATTTCGATTGCAAAAATACTACTTTTTCTTGGAATGACAAATATACTTCGGATTCTCTCTTTTTAAATGATTTATCACTTTTTCTATTTCATAATCAGTTACTCGGTCTTTCCTGATTGACTTCAATGCCTGAATAACCAAGGTACTGATTTTCCCTTTGGATGCTAAATTCTTCGGTGATGTTTTTTTGAAAATAACCGCCCCATTTCCTATCTGTAATTTTCGCGGACTCCCGTCGGTCAAATAAATCCTTTTTGCAGGCACTTGTGTGGATAAGCCGAGTAAATTTTCAGCTAACAATCCGGTTGGAATTATTTTTGCATGGTCGCGTTTAACTAAATGAATATTGCCGGATTAAAAAAAAGAACTACCTTTGTCTCCGAATTAAAAAACAAATAGTTATGAAAGTAAACAAAAATTTATTCTTTATTTTATTCGTATCCGTTATCTGCTTGGGCTTTACTGCTTGTAATAATGATGACGATAAACAAACAGATTATGCCCACAACATTGTGGCTAATTATACAGGAACGCTTTCGGGCGCTTCGGAAGTTCCTATTCCTGCAACTATAGCCATTGAGCATTCGGCGCCGTACAAAGTGAATTTGAAATTGAATCAAACGATTGCCGGTCTTCCAATTAATATTACGTGTCCAACCGATGTCATTGAAAAAGACGGTAAATACTCTCTTTCCGGAAATACAACTATCGATTTACCATTAGGCGAAAATGGCGCTCCTGTATCCATTCCGGTTGAGGTTACAGGAAACGTGACTGTTACAACTGATGCTGTGATTAGCGCAAAAGTAGCATTAATCACTATTAAGGTTGGAAATGCAGCTTTACAAGCGGTAGTTCCGGTTTTCCCATTGACGGTCGTTTTTAGTGGAGCTGCCCCTCTGATTTGAATTGCTTCGGTAATTTATAAAATAAAAAGTTCAACGGAAAATTTCCGTTGAACTTTTTTTATGAAAGAAAAACCTTATATTTGTACTTGTAAAATGATTGAATTACAAATAATATGAAGAAAAACATCCTTTTTCTTGCTTGTACACTGGCGCTCTTTGCCTCTTGTATTAAGGAAGAATCCTTGAATCCCGAAGCGGATATACTCGCTTTTTCTTTTACCGAGGGTTCTTTAAGAGCCAAAAAAGCGGAAATCGGCAATGATTATATCGTTGTTTATCCCAAGAAAAATGTCAATTTAAGAGATTCGGCCATCACGCAGATTGAATTGTCGGAAGGGGCTGTGTATCAAAAAATAGAAAATCCTTCGCTGAATGATACGCTTTTTTTCATTGAGGTAACTTCGCAAAGCAAGGAATATGTGAAGCGATATTCGGTGGTGGAAAGTTATTTTCCATCGGTTTTTGATTTTGAAAATTGGGTCAAACCGGCTACCGGCTTTTTGTACGAAAATCCCAAAGAAGGTTCGTTGCAATGGTTTTCGAGCAATAACGGTGCGGCGATAGCATGGAATCGTCCGTCCAAACCGGCGGATGAATACCTGATTCGGAAAACAAACCGGACGGTTTCCGGTAATACGGCAGTCGAGTTACGAACGATGGAAGGTCCCGGAAATATTATGGGATTGCTCAACATCCCCTGCCTTTCAGGTTCCTTGTATCTGGGTGGATTCGACGCTCTGACCGGCTTGTCCAATCCCTTGCATTCGACTCGTTTCGGCGTTCCGTTCAACGATGGAAAGCCGGTTAAATTGACCGGATATTATATTTACAAGGATGGAGCAGGCGATTATATCGAGCCGGATGGTAAATTAAGCGCCAAGAAAGATACTTGTTCGATTTATGCCGTATTGTTTAAAACCGACGCTAATGTGCAATTTTTATACGGAGATAATATTGCGACATCGCCGAATGTGATTGCCCGTGCGGAAATCAAACCGGAAGACATCCAACAAGTGGACGATTTCACCTATTTTGAAATTGATTTTGATTATGATTCCTACAATGTTCCTTTTTCCTGGAAAGAATTGGATAAGGATGAATACAAGATAACGATTGTTTTTGCTTCCAGTCATCGCGGGCAATATTATGAAGGGCGTCCCGGAAACACCTTGATTGTGGATAACGTGGAGTTGGTTTATGAGGTGGAAAACTAAGAGTTAAGAGTTAAGAACTAAGAGTTAAGAGGGATGAAAAAGATAATTATATTGATTTTTATTGGATTGAATTTGTTTCCTGTGGCGGGGAATGCGCAGGAATCGTGGGAATATAAGATTCAGGTGGGTTATCATTTGGGAGGAAGTTCTCCGTTGCCTCTGCCGGCTGAAATCCGGGCGATAGAAAAATATTCTCCGGAAGTATTTGCCCCTCATGTTGCCTTGGAAGTCACTCGTTGGTTCAACGAAAAATGGGGAATCGCCGCGCAAGTGGCTTTGGACGGCAAAGGATTTACTGTTCGCGACCGGGTAAAAAGCCTGTACACCGAGATAGAAATTGATGGAAATCCCGACCCTCAAACCGGTAATTTTACCGGAAAAAATACGACTGAGGTACACAACAGCTATTTTACTGTTCCGGTTACGGCGGCCTACCGGTCTTCCGACCGGTGGCTGACTCAATTGGGCGTTTATGCCGCTTATCTTTACAATCCGCATTTCAGCGGGACGGCTTCCGACGGATATATTCGCCGGGAAAGTCCCATCGGTGAAAAAATAGAGGTGCCGCACGCTTCTTTCGACTTTTCAAAAGAACAAAACCGCTTCGATTACGGTTTTGTGTTGGCTGAAGAATGGAATTTCCATGGAAAATTTGCTTTAAGAGGACAATTAAACTGGGGAATACGCTCCCTGTTTCCCGCTGATTTTACCGGAATGGCATTCAACATGTACAATATTTACGGCATGATTGGAATCAGCTACCGGATTTCGGAAAAATAAACAGAAAGCCTGCCGTTCAATTATCTATATAATACCGGCTGCTTGCATCTTTTTCAATCGCTACAGTCTCTATCTCACCCCAAAAGTAAAGCTCCGTTTTATTCCGCAACCGGGCAGAAAACTCAGCAATATTACCCTGACCCAGTCGAACGTGAGCGCTATCAGCCTGAATAGCTATTTTATTCACATTTACGTCTTGAAAATAAACAGCCGAACGGTTTGCATCTACGAGAAGGGAGTCTGATTGTAGTCCATTTAATTGAAGATGACAGTTTTCTTCTGCAACGATAGATGATAAATGACTGCTATTCAAAACGATATTAAAAACATCTTCTTTCTGTACAATAAAAAGCGTATCTCCGCTGATGCGGCACGGATTTTCCGGCTTGATTTTATTTTTTGGATAAACAAAATTTATGCGGATACTATCACTCTGGTTAACAGTTAAATGAATATTTGATTCTACTACAATTACAGAAAAATCCGCCAAATCGGAAGAGGTTTGATCAACTTCCATTATTCCAGGATAAGCATCTCCCTTATGGCCTCTCGCGGCAATAAATAAAAATAGCATGCTTCCAAAAATAAATACAAAAAAGGCAGTGACGATATAATTACTTGTTTTCATGTGTGTTATTTTTTATTACACCTATTACACATTTCGCGAAAATCACAATATTCGCAAGTTTTAGTCGTCTTCAATATTTTTATAAATCTGTATCTTCAATAGATAAAATATGCTTTGCATTGAGCGGACTAACCACCTTCTTTCCTGTTTCAGCTTCCAACTTCAAACGTGCTTCTTTGGCTATGTTTGCGCCGCGCCGGGCAATATCTTCATGGTCGGAAAAGTGTTCGGGAGTGGAGACTTCTGATATTTCTTTGGTGGATAATTCGGCAAGCATATTGATTACCAATTCTTTATTGGTCATATTATCACGGAGGTTCTCTTTTTTCAAGCCTTTGAATTGCTTATATTCTTTGGCTGTTTTTCCAGACCATGTTTTGTAGATAATATCGGTCAACGAGGCAAACTGAAC
The DNA here is from genome assembly GCA_026000155.1 of Bacteroidia bacterium. Classification (GTDB taxonomy): domain Bacteria; phylum Bacteroidota; class Bacteroidia; order Bacteroidales; family Azobacteroidaceae; genus Azobacteroides. The sequence continues at coordinate 93,311 of BNYG01000001.1, forward strand.
ACCTTCCTGCAAGCCGTGTTTTTTCCATTCGTCTGTTAAATCTTTACGAATTTCGATGCTTTTCAAGCGTTGATTAATCCAATGATCGGAATACCCCAACCGTTTATAATCGGTCATTGCTTGCTCAATAGATAATTCAGGGTCTTGCAATTGGTCTATTCGTTCCTTGGCGATTTGTGCCAGCCATTGTTTAAACGGTTCGGCTTTTGGCGAGGGAACAGACTGTATCAGTCGGAAGATTTGTTCTGTATTAGCGACATCAGTTTTATAGAATTTACCATCTTCTGATGGCATTTTCAGTTGTCCCAAATTTTGGGACAACTCACTTCCTTCTTCTTTTAATTTAGTTTTTAACGCATTCCAATACTTTCGGGGACGGGGGCTATCTGTCAGTACAGCCACTACATCAACAACCGAAAAATACCACTCTTCTTCGTCCATGTTCCACATTGTACGAATTTTTTTGTCCTCAAAAATTTTAATTGCTTGTTGCTTGTTCATAATTTATGGTTTTAAAATTTCTCAAAGATAAGTATTTTTTTTAAAAGATTTTCATTATCGGTTACACATTTCGCGAAAATCGCAGTATTCGCAAGTTTTAGTAATGTGGGTTTGTTGAAAAGGTATATCAGAATCAAACAGTTCATTGATTTTTTCCAACAATAAATACTTGAAATCCGGGTTCAAAGTCCGGAAATCTTCTACTGCCTCTTTATTATACACGACCACCGGCGAATAACCGGCCTTTGCCGCCTGCTGTATATAAAGCAATTCCGGAACTACCGGCTTGTCGAACGCTTCCTGTTGAAGCAGCGCCGAAGCATAGACAAACGTTTGGAAAATATGTGCCGCCCGGTCGTTCTTCTGCTCAAAAAGTTCTTCCAGCGACTTGCAATCTTTGGCTTTTCCTCCCGTTTTATAATCGAGAATATAGTATTTTCCGTCTTTTTCTTCCAAACGGTCAATTACCCCACCGATATTCAAACGGATGTTCCGTTCGTCCAAAGCGAAAACGCTGCTCACTTTCCATTCCAAACCGTGAATCGTGAACGGAGTCCGTTGCCGGTCGAAGCGGATTAAACGTTCCAGCATTTTACAAATCACATGGAAATTGATTAACTGCTCTCCGTTGAAATCTTCCTCCACCACCTTGCGTCCTTTGAAATATTCCTCTTCAAACGCCCGCAGCACCAGGTTCCGGACTTTGTGCGGATACTCCAGATAGTCATCAAAATCTTCCGGGCTAAGGGCAAAAGACGAAAGGCTAAATTCGCCCTTCGCCCTTCGCCCTTCACCGATTTCCCGATAAAGCAATTCCGCCGCGCGGTGAAAGATGGAGCCGAAGACCGAATTATCCAATTCATCGGCTAATTCTTCTTTGTTTCGTAATCCTTTGATGTATTCCAAATAGAATTTGTAACTGCAACTGATATATGAATTCAGCGCCGTAGGGGATAAACGGTAAGCATCGGGATTGGTATTTAAATCGTACTGGTTTTTCAACGTTTCCAACAAAACCGCGTCTTTCTCTACCCGGATGGGTTCCGATTGCCAGGGCTGGATACCCGATTGCAGCGAGAACCGTTCAATCTTATTTTTCAAGGCCGGGTCAATCAACAATTGCAACAGGAAACGGCTCATTTCCGCTTTTCCGGTTTGCGTTTTGTCCGTATTATAAACCAGGGTAATTTTTTCCGCTCGTTGAATTAAACGGTAAAAATAATAGGCATAAATCGAATCCTGGTGGTCAATGGTGCTCAGCCCGAAATGAACGCGAAGAAATTGTGGAATAAACGTATTTTCATTCGTGCTTCCCGGCATAAATCCTTCATTGACATTCAACAGCAACAGGTTTTTGAAATCCAACCCGCGGGTTTCCAAGACTCCCATCACCTGCAAACCTTTGACCGGTTCGCCGTGGAAAGGAATTTGCACCGTGGACAACAATTTCCGCATCAAACGGAGAAAAGTCGGTTTCTCGATTTTCAGGTTTTCCGTAGCCAGCAATCCATGCAAACGGCTGACGACCTGGTAAGCCCGGAAAATGGATTCCTGATAAAGCCCGGCGTAAGTATCAGCACTCTCGTTCTCATAAAACCGTCCTACTTTTTGAATGATTTCCGACAAGTATTGCGCCAAACTCAAGCTATCCGGAGCGTATGAAAACAGCAGGGTATCGCGCAGTTGTTCCAAGCGCGGGAAGAAAATATTGTTTTTGATCAATTCCTTTTCTACTTCTCCCGCTTCCGAAAAAATAATGGAAGTATAAGGATGCCTCAAAACCGGCAAGACATAGCGGTACCAAAAAGACCGGTCTGCCGGACGGTAGCCTTTGGTTTGCATTTCAGTCAGCACCTGCAAAAAAGAGCTGATGGCCGTTTGCGTAATCGGAAATCCCATGGTGATGTTGACATTTTCCACTTTTTCGGGAGGAACGGCATGCATCACCACCGGTAAAATCGCTTCGTTGCACAAGACAATGGCGGAATCGGGTTGGGTAAAAGAAGGCTCTTTTTGCAGCGAATCAATCCAGGGCGAAACTACTGCCGACTGTCCGCTTTCGGAAGGAGAAGCCAAAAAAGTAATTTTCTTTTCCGTATGCCCGAATACATCAAATAACGAAGCATCCAAAGCCGAACCGAATCGACTGATATTCTGCTGTATAAACCGTCCCGCTTCGGTTTTCAGGTAATAAGCATCGTAATCCCAGTAAAAAGAAGCTTTCGGTTTCAGTTGACTGAACAGGCGTTCTTCGCATTTGCTCAAGACATTGAAACCGACAAAAGCATAATGCTTGCCGGGGAAAACAGTCGCCTCGTCTTCGATTACCGACCGCATCAACAGGCCGGGATAAGCGATGTTTTTTTCCAATAATTTTTCTTTCAACGAGAAATAAACTTCGCCCAACAGGCTCCAAATATTCCAGAAAGCGGTTTTTAAAACGCTTTCCCCTTGAAATACGTGTTTGAAACGGTTCAAAGCTTCTATCTGTCCGGCAGATAAATACGAAAAATCGTCCTGCAAGGCATCCAAATCCTGCAAATTGCGAAACAAAGCCGGAACGTGAACTAAATTCTTATCCACATCGTCGAAATCGTTCAAGAGGATTTCGCCAAAAAAGAAAAATTCGTCCAAAGTTTCCGTGGAAGGAACGGACGTATGGGCATTATAGACTTGAATATAAATTTCGTAGAGTTCGGCGATTAATTGGATGCTGTCTCCTTGCCGCAGGGAAGAAGCGCCGGCAAACAAACTTTCAATCGACCGGTACTGAGGCGCCCACAAAGGCGTTTGCGCTTGTTGGTACAAATACTGATTAAAAAACAAACTCGCCCGGACACCGGGGAAAACCACGACAACATCCGATAAGTCCGTACCGAAACGGGAAATTAAATCCTTGGCAACCAGACTGAGAAACGGCTCGGGAAATTGAGTACTCATAAAAACCGATTATTTTTGTAAAGGTATAAAATAATTTTAGAAGTTAATCCCGCAGGAACAATTTTCTTACGATTTCATTAAGGCACGATGTGAGCGTTTTTTAGTTCACGGTACACGGTGCAAAGGTGCACGGAAGGCGAAAGGCAAGGCACAGAGTGCCGACATCTTTGTAGCCAGGTGCATAAGCGCCTGGTATATAGACATATCCACCAACAAACGAGCCGCGTAGCGGCGGCACCTTAACGTCGATGTGTCGCAGCTACGCAGCTCAATGGGTGGGTATGTGCATCATTACCAGGCGCTTACGCACCTGGCTACAAAGATGTCGGCACTCTGTGCCTTGCCTTTCGCCTTTCGTGCACCTTTGCACCGTGTATCAAAAAACATTCAATTAGCCCCCGATTTGAAAAAAAGCGGAGTACCCTTGATGTGACCATCAAATACTCCGCTTAATTGTTGGCTATGTGAGAGGCTCACATCACCGTATTGGTCTTTTTGAGTCCGTTCCTTGTTTTAATCTGACGGCTATGCAACCCTTCGACCTTTATTTGTGGATCGAAGGGTCGAAAGAGTACACCGTTTAACCAATCGGGCACACAGTACCGGGACTATTCAAATAGAGTTTTTCAACTAACTCTGATTTTCCTTTGGCAAAATCGCTTTAAATGCTTGAAATCTCAATCAGTTAAGATCCAGCACACAACGCACGTAATACCCCCTATCTGTGTTATACTCACCCACAAAGTTATTATTCGCTAAGTCCATCAGCCAAGCATTCCCGTATGACGATATCACAGGACCGCTGTATGTACTACTCCAGTATCGGACAGCTTGCAGCTGCGTGAATCCCGGTACCTGAGAGGACGTTGGTCCTTGGTAAGAACCATAAGATAATAGAAAGTAATCAGCTATAGCCTCTAATTCTACAATCGATGGCAATCGCCAACCGTCGTCGCAACCTGCGTTGGCACCGACAAATTTATTTGCATCCGTATTTTGGTAAGAGGTAGAATTATAACCACTAATTGAATTCCACGTTTTTGTTGAACCTGAGTTGCCATCCGCAGCAGCTACAAGAAGTGTGCCGGATTGAGGCTTGGGGAACTTGACGTACGAAGTGTACGCACCGGACATAAAACCGGTTCTTACATCTGTATTAATAACGACACTACCTGCCGGGTAAGAGGGTGCATCTCTGTTAATGGTGATGGTCTTGGTCTTACTTCCATCACCAACAGCAGTGGCTGTAACGATAGCGCCGGTAATAGCGGCTGAGCCTGAAGCAACAGTGATCGTCACGGGTGTACCCGAAGCTACAGGATTGGACGGAGTAATGGTCACGTCCGGATTATTACTGGTCCAGTTCACCCCTTTTTCATCGGCATTATCTGGAGCAATAGTAGCAGTACGTTGGATACTTCCTCCGGTGGCAGGGGCGGTATAAGCCGCTTCGTTGTCCAACGTTAATCCGCTAACAGGATGGGGTACTACCGGCGGTACAGCAGGGGCAGACGCAAGCGTCCACGCAGCGCCACTCCAAACATAAACTCCAGCTTCGCTCAAAGCGCCCAAACCGTCATTGTAAACGATAGTTCCCGCTGCTGCTGAACCATCGCCGCCATCGGTCAATTGAAACGGTGTGGCTCCGCTCAACGATACCACAGGCAAGCGCAAGCCTAAGTTCTTGCTGCCGGTTTGTGACAAATCCAAGACAGTACCGGGAGTAGGATCGGCGGAACTACCAATGTTTACCTGCGCATTCATACTGGCTGCACCCCAAATCAAGAGTGTCAGCATCAAAAAAATCATTTTTTTCATTTTCATTTTTTTTAATTAATATATATTTACCCCAAAGGGCTGTTAATTCTTTTAAGTATCTTAAGATCTTTAAGAGCCTTAAGGCTCTATTTTAGATAACCGGAAAAAGGCAGGAAATCATCCCATTTCTTTAGAGAAAAAAAGAATGAAAATGATTTTATAAGTAAAAAAAACGAAACGCTCCCGCCTCTTCCGATTACTGTATTCTTTTGTTTTATAATATGTTAAACGAAAAATAACATATTATTTATGCTTAATAATTTAAATGTCAAGTCACTTCTTAAGTGACAGTAAAGTTTTGTCAATTTGCTTACAAAATATTGAATTCAGGGTAAAAGCATACCACAAGAGAAAGGTAAAACAGGATACAGGTTTGTTGTAATGAGGGTTTTTAAAGAATAAGAAAATAACAATAATATCATCAACTGATGACAAAGTCGTTGAAATTTTATATTTCAAAAGTCTTGGTTTCAACAAAGCTGTATCCTGTTCGCTTAAAATATTTAAAACTTAAAAAGGCGGAGATAAGCATTTTAATGACAATTTGGCAAAAAAAAATGTCACTTAAGAAGTGACAGCATTTTTCGGACTAAATTTTAACGATGCAAAGGTACGCAATTTTTTTCAATTAACCTATTTTTTTAACCTATTTTTTGGAAATTTTAACGTTTCGTGAGTTCCAAATTTAAAACATTAAAAACTTGGATATTTTTTTTCGATGCGTAATAATGGGACTCCTGTTCATTTCTCTTGGTTGGGTTGTTTTTTCTTTGTAATTTTGCGCCATGACTGTTACAGTTTATGCGGCATCCAGTACACAAGTAGCGCCGGTTTATATCCGGGCGGCTCAAAATTTGGGAAAATTGTTGGCTCAAAACCATATTTCCTGCATCAACGGCGCCGGAAAAACGGGCTTGATGGCAGCCGTAACGGATGCAGTATTGGAAAACGGCGGGCAGGTCATTGGAATTATCCCTCAATTTATGGTGACCAATGGATGGTGTCACGATGCCTTGAGCGAACGGATTATTACGCCGGATATGCATACCCGCAAACAATTGATGGCGCAACGGTCGGATGCTTGCATCGCCCTTCCCGGAGGCATCGGCACCCTGGAGGAATTATTGGAAATTATTACCTGGAAACAATTGAATTTATATCACCAGCCGGTAGTGATTCTCAATACGGCGCATTATTATGACGATTTATTGCAGATGCTGGAAAAAACGAAACAGGAACATTTCCTGCATCACGAAGGCTTGTCCCTCTGGTCGGTAGCAGAAACGCCGGAAGAAGCTTTAGAAAAAATACGCTTATGACAGAAGAAATCCTTTCGGAATGGCCGTTAGCTCAAAACGGGGTTTTTATTCTTTTCCTGTTTTGTTCTTTCATCAGCATGCAACTCTTCGGAGCCGGCCGGAAATTGCTTTCTTCGATGCTATACAGCTTGTTCCGGGAAAAAGACAGGCAAAGCATATTTTCAGAAACAGTTGATAACGAATTGATTAACAAAATATTTTTATGCCTGCAAACGGTTGTTCTCGTTTCCATTATCATGTATTGCACCTTTGCCCGGGAATGGTACTTGAAGTTTGAAACCGTTATCCAACTCTTCCGGTTGTTAGGCGGCACTTCGCTATTGATTATTGTTTTTCTTTTGTACAAATTTTTAAGCAATATTGTCATTAGTTCCATCTTCTTTGAACAAGAAAATGTACATCTATGGAACGACAATTTTTTCTCCATTATATCCTTGAGCGGATTGATTTTATTTATTCCCGCCCTTTTAATGTTCTATGTGCCGGAGGCTTATTATTTCTGCTTTTATTTCAGTTTGGCCTTTTTTCTCTTTGTCGAAATTTTAACATTTTATAAGATTTTTGTAATATTTTTCCATCATAAAAGCGTTTTACTCTATTTTATTTTGTACCTTTGCGCCCAAGAATTGGTGCCTCTTTATTTATTATACAAGGCATTGGTTCATTTTTATATTTTCATGTAAAAGAGTACGTTATGGCTTCAAATGTAAATAAAATTTTAGTTTCCCAGCCTAAGCCGACAACAGAAAAATCTCCCTATTACGATATAGCGGAAAAATATGGCGTCCAGATTGATTTCAGGCCATTTATAAAAGTGGAGGCGGTCAATGCCAAGGATTTCAGGACACAAAGAGTCAATATTTTAGAACATACGGCCATTATTTTCACAGCAAAAACAGCGATTGATCATTTTTTCCGTTTGGCCGAAGAGTTGCGGATTCAAATTCCGGAAGCCATGAAATATTTCTGTGTGACGGAAGCCATCGCCGTCTATTTACAGAAGTATATTATCTACCGTAAACGCAAAATATTTTACCCCGCATCCGGCAAATTGGAGGATATCATGATTCCCATCATGAAACACAGCAAGGAATCGTACCTGATTCCGGTTTCGGATGTGCATAAAGACGATCTGCTCCATTTATTGGACGAGAAAAAAGTGCGTTATACGGTTGCCACCATGTACCGGACGGTAAGTAACGATTTTGAGCCGGATGAAAAATTTGATTACAATGTATTGTTGTTTTTCTCGCCTGCCGGAATCGCCTCCCTCTTGAAAAATTTTCCAAATTTCGAACAAAACGATATCGCTATCGGAACATTTGGCCCGACAACGGCTAAAGCGGTACGGGATGCCGGTTTGCATTTGGACATCGAAGCGCCCAATCCGGAAGCTCCGTCCATGACTGCCGCTTTGGAAAATTATCTGAAGTCTTTGCCCAAATCCGGAAAGAAATAATTGACCGTTGAATCCCGAACATTCCTTTACAAAAGCAGAACGGATTTCCATTCAAAAGGAAATAGACCTTTTATTCGAGGCAGGGAATTCTTTTTTGGTTTATCCCTTGCGTATCATTTATTTGCAGAAAAAACCGGTTTCCGGTGTCCCTGTTTCTATCCTCGTGAGTGTTCCTAAAAAACGTTTCAAACGGGCTGTCAAGCGAAACCGTGTCAAAAGATGGATACGCGAATCTTACCGTTTGAACAAAAATACGCTTTGCGAATCGCTTGCCGCAGCAGATAAAGGTTTATTGATTGCTTTTGTTTATGTGGGTAAGGGATTATACGATTTTGCAATCCTGGAAGCCGCCATGAAAAAAGCGCTTCCTGTCTTGACAGAAAAATCCGCATGAAAGCATTTCTGAAAAAAGCAGGAATTTTCGCGGCGCTGTTACCCATCCGGTTTTACCGCGCCTGTATTTCCCCTTTGACACCCTCTTCGTGCCGGTTCACGCCTACCTGCTCGGAATATGCTTTGCTTGCCATCCAGAAATACGGCCCCTTGAAAGGCGGCTGGCTGGCAATTAAGCGGATTTGCCGATGCCATCCCTGGGGCGGATATGGGTATGATCCGGTGCCTTAATATCAAACATATCTTCCCGCAAAATAACTATTAAATTTTTATGTATTTCAAATAACGATTCCGCCACTTGGGGATTTTCAATTTTTTGTTTATTATCATCTAATTTTTCTCCCCTTAGTTTAAGTCCCCATAGTATGCGTTCATATCCAAATAGTTGCTCTTTGAGTTCCTTAGACAGGTACAAACCCCAGCCTTTTTCGTAAAAATAATTTCTCAGGCTTTCAATAAACGAATCTATATTCGTTTTGTTAAAATAATAAATATAATTATTCTTCTCCTGACCATTTTCTTTTGTTTTTTCCACAGTATAAGTAATGATGGATTTTTGATTCTCATTATCCGTAGTATAAATAAGCAAACCCCAACATTTCTGTAAGGCTTTCAATGTGAGGTCGTATTGTTTGCGCTTTATCAAAACGGATGTTTCTACTTGCATCCGGCGCAGGGTGTTCTGATATTGAAGTTCCAATTGTTCGATGGTTTCTTTACCTTGTTTTTTTACTTGCCATCGCGTGATAAAAAAGGAGATTATTCCGGTTATAACAACGGCTAAAACGGTGGCAATCGCTACAAAAATATCTCCGCTTAAACTACAGGTTTCCATAAAATTGTATTTTAGTGTTCGTTTATAATTATCAAGTCTTCAAGCGATTCCGTCAGAAATTCAGCAATTTCCGGTATTTCTTTCTTTTCACATAAAGAAAAAGGAACATCGGTTTTCCCTTCCGGCTTTTCAATGTCTTCAATGTTCTTTTCAATCTTTTGAGGATAAGTATTATGGCAGAAGGCATTCCGGATAATTTGCATTTGCTGCCTTTTTTCTGTTTGTATTTCAGGAGATGCTTTTAAAATACCGGCGAAATTGATATAGGTTTTCCCTGATAAAATGGATGGATTTTTTGTCAAAACAGATTCCTCAAACTGATGTATGAGTTCAAAAATATGTACTCTCTTATCATCGTATGCATCCAGTTCGGCTTCCAATATCTGCCGGTCAATACTATCCGCTTTCATATATGGAAATAAAGTTTCGATACGACGGTCACGCACAAAACGCTGGAAATCGCCAAAATTTTTCAGTTTCAATTTCTCCTGTTTGATGATTTTTTGGCATCCGTTTTTAGTCAAAGTGATACTAAATGATGTTTGAGCAGATAAAATATCCGTTGGGCTATCCGGCATAATCTGTTTTAATTGGTATTTTCCAATATTATTCTCTCCCATTTCAGTTATTAATATCCGTTTTGCCATCAAAAACAACAAGATATCCTGCACTTTATATAAACGGAGTATTTTTTCATTTTCTTTGAAATGATGTAACAGACGATGTAATTTATCGTGTTGTTGAGAATCGAATTTTTCTATTTCCGCATCTATATTTTTGACTCTTTTTTCAAATTCGTTAACAGCATAATAGGCAGGTTGAAGTTTATTTCCAACATAGTTATCATTGAGCAAATTAAAAATTTTATAACTTCTGTTGAATGTATAATATTCCTGTGTGGTATCTTCACAGATAGCTTTGAAATAAGTTTGAATCAGGAAAGTCGTATTGCACCTCTCTTTTGATAGAGCTTCCCGAATGACCGGATTATCACCATGCTTTTTCGTCAACAACTTTTTTATGGCATCGTTAAACAATCCGCGCGGCAATTCAACAGGCAATTTTTCCGCATAGCTTTTTGCCAATACTTTATAAAAATCAGTATTTCTTTCCGTCCATTTTTGTCGGTCAACATGTAAAAAATAATCGTTTTTATATTGTTTCTCCCGGAGACATTTATCCAGATATATTTCCTTTGCCTTTAAGTAAACGATATAGAAATCAACAATATTGGTAGCATTTTTTGCCATCACATTCTTTAGGAACGGATGTTCGATGGGTGAATTTATCAACTTGCACTTTTCAAAGATTTCTGTCATCTGGTCTTTGTACTGTCCGAAATAGGCAAGTGCAGCTTGTAATATCTGATAGTTCATGCCCGTCAACTTATCTTTCCCGTTGTCCGAACTGGATTGAAATGCCAGCATATCTTCTGCCAAAAAATCGGCTAAGACACCGGATTTAATTTCTACAAATCGTTTCTTCCCGACCTTGTTGCTCTTTCTATCTTTTATAGTTTTCAAATCGTTATCTATTCTTTCCAATCGCTTTTGTGAATCGCTGACCATCTGAGCAATACGTTCCGAACACAGTTTATTCAGTTGGTCATCCATTTTAACCGGCTTTCCGGTGAGATAATCCTGCAATTCTTTCGGTATGCGGGTAAAATCAAGATTATAGGCTGTTTTAAGTTGGTTGACGATTTTTTCTTTTGAGGCGGGCTGCAATGCACCGGATGCTACCTCTTTAAACAGTTTTCGGTATCCTTTTGATACATAATCACGTATAATATTCTGGGTGTCAGAACTATGATTGCAAAGGATGCTATGAAACAGTAACGCCGGTAATTCATAGATACTTAACCAACATGTGGGCGCTTCATTTTTAGCCCCTTTTTCGTTTAACTCGGGTAAATAATAATCATTTTGTCTGTCGAACCATTTCAAACCGATTTTGTTGTTTGAAATAATATATTTGGCATAACTGTCTGTGATATAAGGCTCTTGTTCGGCAGAGTCTTTCTCAATTTTTTCAAAAGGGCGAATTTTGTCTGCCCATACGGTTTTTCGTTTTTCTTCTATTTCGTCAAGTCGTCCGAAACCTTTTAGTTGTTTTTGCAGGATGCGCACCCTCTGGATATTATCAACCCCCAGTTTGTTGTAAAAATGATGCCGATAAGTTCCCAAAGCTACCTGAAAACGAATATTGGGAAAAAGTTCGTTTTGGTCAATGTATCTCAATGCCATGTATGGAAACCGGTTTTTGTGTCGTTTCAGCAGTATTTCGCCGTCTTCCGTATCGTCCATCGTGTCCGGTTCTTCATCGGGAATAATGCGAAATCGTTTTTGGTCTTCCGTTGATAATACATCGTACAGTTCGGCGGGACATTTTTTCAATTCGTTCAACATATCAATACCCAAAGCCATTTCCGGTTTTTTGCTGTCGATTCTTAGTTTGGGCAGTTGTATCCGGTAAATACTGTAAACTTCTTTGGTCGCTTTGGTGCCTTTGGTATCGCCTTTTTTGAATCCGGACAGTTGAGTCAAGAAGAGCGTAGCATATTTCTTTTCGAGAAACAAGCAAATAAAAAACGCCAAGCCTTTTTCGGTCAGTCTGCCGTTTTCATCATCAAACTTATAGTGAAAAGTTGGATTTTCCTCATATTCTCTTTTGCCTTTTTTACCATCATTCGCTTTTTGTCTAAACCGGTCCAGATGTTTCAAATCGTTGTCTTCCAAATTGAAACGTTCTTTAACCGTCCGTTTTGCCCCATCAAAGCAGTTTTTCATATTTTTCATGAACTGTTCATCAAAATCGCTTGCTTCATGTTGATAGTGCGTATATTCGTTCCGTAGTGAATTGAGCAATTTGAATGCAGTGGTCAATATTTCATGATAACCGGCAGATTTATCATTATCCGTCATAGGGAGAAGGAAACGGAAATGTTTGGTCAACAATTCTTCTGTTTTCTTTAATTTTTCAGGTTCTGCTTTTGGCTTTTTGAGAATATTCAAGGCTTCCATATTGAGCAGTTTATCTTCTGCTCCTTCTTTTCCGCCAATAGCAACGCTGATGTAGGACAAAGTAAGATAGGCATTATGCCTTGCCATATTCAAATAGGCGGCATACAAATATGTAGGATTATGTGCCATTTCAATGAAATTTTAGCAAATTTTATTTTATTTCGTAAAATTATAAAAAATAAAATGATAGAGACATTATTTAGTGGTAAATTTGCAAAAAAAATATTTTGATCGGTATTATAACTCTATTGGAAAGAGGGTATTAAGCTTTACGAGTTGTAGAAGCTCTTATTTTGAAGGGTATAACAACTTCGGAATTACGATTCCAAAATAGTTTAAAGTTGTAGAAGCTCTTATTTTGAAGGGTATAACAACCTTCTCCTCTGTAATTATCTACCAGTATATCGTTGTAGAAGCTCTTATTTTGAAGGGTATAACAACCCAATAACACTATCCTTATCCTCTCCAGTTTGTTGTAGAAGCTCTTATTTTGAAGGGTATAACAACCTTATTAGTTTTAATCTTATTTATTCTCTTAGTTGTAGAAGCTCTTATTTTGAAGGGTATAACAACCTATACGAGTTGTTTTAATTTTATTAAATAAGTTGTAGAAGCTCTTATTTTGAAGGGTATAACAACCTTCCCGGATATGATTTTCTAAAAATTTCAAGTTGTAGAAGCTCTTATTTTGAAGGGTATAACAACCGTCTAAATCGCTATACATATGGTCTTCGTCGTTGTAGAAGCTCTTATTTTGAAGGGTATAACAACCATGTCTGATACTTTCCATTCGCTCGTATCAGTTGTAGAAGCTCTTATTTTGAAGGGTATAACAACCTGATGCGTTTGCCTACATTGATGGGAGTGTGTTGTAGAAGCTCTTATTTTGAAGGGTATAACAACCCATCTTTAAGCTTTAAAGGTTGTTTAAGTGTTGTAGAAGCTCTTATTTTGAAGGGTATAACAACCTATTAACCGTTCCGATAAAATCGGAACGGAGTTGTAGAAGCTCTTATTTTGAAGGGTATAACAACTACTGCATGACAACAATATCCATGATGTTTAGTTGTAGAAGCTCTTATTTTGAAGGGTATAACAACAATTTTTTAGATAAGTGAGGTGAAATTCAGGTGTTTTTGAAAATCTTTGTTTGACGAAGATGGCTTGGTGTAAAGATAGCGCCCGGTTCTGTTGAAAATGCGTTGTTTGTTGTTGAGATATTCTATCTAACCGTTAGATGGTTGGATAGTTCTAAAATTAATCATTCCGTTTTCGGGAATATTTATATCTGTTTCCCCATCGTAAATCACTTGGGTGGTAGTAAGCGCATCGCCCAAGATAGACTTGAATCTACTTATATTCTCTAACTGCTTTTTTTATAACTGATTACTGCCAAAATATTGAAAAAAACCACGAAACACAGCAACGCGCCGAGCTGTGAAGTCAATTGGCTGATATGACTGCCTTTGAGATACACCATACGCATGATTTCGACAAAATACCGCAAGGGATTGAAGTGCGTAAAGACCTGCGCCCAATGCGGCATACTCGCAATCGGGGTAAACAATCCGCTGAGCAAAATCATGATAATCAAGAAAAAGAACATCAAAAACATTGCTTGCTGAATGTTGGACGAATAATTGGAAATGACCAATCCCAAGCCGGAAACTACCAAAATATACACCAAAGCGGAAATATAAATCGTCAACAGATTGCCTGCGGGCGTCAAACCATATACCAGCGCCGCCAAAAGCATATAAACGCTCATAATCACAAAACCCATGATCCAATTGGGAATGAGTTTGGAGAGAATAAATGCGATTTTGCTGACCGGTGTCACATTGATTTGTTCGATAGTTCCCCTTTCTTTTTCGCTTACAATATTTAAAGTCGGCAAAAATCCGCAAATAATGGTCAGCAACATCACCAGCAATGCCGGTATCATAAAAATTTTGTAATCATTGTAGGGATTGAAACGGGATTGCGTAGTAATGTTGATGATGGAGGCGTGGGCGGGCGTGGGTAGGGGCGTATTCGATACGCCCCTGCATTCGTTGGCAAAATCCCGCACAATATTGTTCATATAGCCCGAACCTAATCCGCCTTTCATTATATTAACGGCATTTGCAGCAATTCGCACAGTGGCGGCTCCCTGTGTCAATAATTCTTTTTCAAAATCCGGTTGAATCGCGAGAATAATATCCGCTTGTTCTTCTTCCACCAGAATTAAGGCATCGTCGTAAGAAGTCGTTACGTTTTGCAGATGAAAATACGAAGATGCTGCAATTTTTTCCGTCAACCGGCGAGAGAGTGTACTGTGGTCGTTATCCACCAGCGCCACTTTCATATCCGTAATTTCCTGATTGGCTGCCCACGGGAACACCAGAATAACCATTAACGGCAACACCAACAAGATTTTCGGAATAAATGAATTCCGGAAAATCTGTTTGAACTCCTTTTGTATTAAGTACTTTAACATATTCTTTTTTTATGGAACGCGGATGACACGGATTAGGCGGATAATCGCGGATTTATTTTATCGGCGTAAATCCGCCTAATCCGTGTCATCCGCGTTCCATCTCATTCCAATCGTGTTTTAAATTTCTTCAAACTAATCCCCAATATCACAACTATCATACCAATCAAAACCGACATTTCCGTCCAAATATGTTGCACACTCGCACCTTCAATCATAATTTTGCGCACACCGGCAATGTACCAGCGAGCCGGAATGATGCACGAAACCCACTGCAAAACCGGCGGCATACTTGCGATTGGAAAAATCATACCGGACAATATCATAAACGGCATCATCAAGCCCATACCGGACGCCAGCAACGCGGCCACTTGCGTATTGACCAAAGTGGAAATCAACAATCCCAATGCCAAGGCTACAATAATATACACCAACGAAAAAATATTGAGCCACAACAGATTACCGACAATCGGAACGTGCAACACAAACACCGACATCAACAAAATCAGGATCAAAGTAAACCATGAAATAATGAAATACGGCACCATTTTGGAAATCACAATATACATCGGTTTCATCGGTGAAGCCAGCAGCACTTCCATCGTTCCGGTCTCTTTTTCACGCACGATGGCAATGGAAGTCATCATCGCACAAATCAGAATAAACACCAAACCCATCAATCCCGGCACAAAATTATAGGAACTCTGCATTTCCGGATTGTAGAGCATTTGAATTTGCGGAATAATCATTGTAGGGACAGGGCGCGCCCTGTCCCTACCCAACAATTCCTGTTGATAATCACCCAAAATATTCGCTGCATACGAAGTTGCCACCAGTCCTTGATTGGGGTCGGAAGCATCGGCAATCAATTGCACCGCTGCCCCATCTTTGTCATTGCGGGCTTGACCCGCAATCCCCCCATTGTGATACAAATTCTCATTAAAATGCTCACTAAACACCACAGCAAAAGCGATTTTTCCTTCCTTAAATAACCGGTCAATATCTTCGGGACTTTGCAATAGTTGCACTACATCGAAATATTCACTGGCATCCAAACGTTGAATAATTTGTTGGGTAGAAATATCGTTAGATGGATCATAAACGGCAGTTTTCACGTTTTTTACTTCCGTGCTGACCGCAAAACCGATAATCAGAATTTGTGCGATGGGTATTCCGATGATAAGCATGATGGTTCGCACATCCCGGAAGATGTGATGAAATTCTTTTTTTATGAATGCTAAAAATTGTTTCATGACCGTACTGCTTTCCTTGCCAATTTCCTAAAAACCTCATCCATATTCTCTGCCTGGAATTGCTTCCGCAAATTCGCCGGCGTGTCTAAAGCATCTATCCGTCCGTCCACCATAATAGAAACACGGTTACAATATTCTGCCTCATCCATATAATGTGTCGTCACGAAAATCGTGATGCCTCGTCCGGCTGCCTCGTAAATCAATTCCCAAAACTGACGGCGGGTAATCGGGTCAACGCCTCCGGTCGGCTCGTCCAAAAATACGATTTGCGGCTCGTGAAATATCGCTACCGAAAATGCTAATTTTTGTTTCCAGCCCAAGGGCAATTCTTTGACCAAGGTATTTTTTTCTGCCGACAAACCGAGTTGAGCCAAAGTTTCGTCGATTTTCGGATTTATCAGTTTATCCTTTACTCCGTAAATCCCGGCATACAAACGCATATTCTCCCCTACTCGCAAATCTTCATACAAGGAAAATTTTTGACTCATGTAGCCGATATTTTTCTTCACTTGCTCGGATTGTTTGGCAATGTCGTAGCCTGCCACCAATCCTTGTCCGGAAGTCGGTTTGCTCAATCCGCACAACATCCGCATGGCAGTGGTTTTTCCGGCTCCGTTCGCGCCGAGAAAGCCGAAAATTTCACCTTTTGCCACCGAGAAACCGATATGATCGACAGCGGTAAAATCACCGAATTTCTTGGTCAAATCGCGGGTTTCAATAACGGTATTCATACGCGATTCATTAAAGCGATGAAACAATCTTCTATCGTGGGGGTGATTTCTTGTAGGGGCAAATCATTATTTGCCCTTGCAGCATCATTTTTAAACGTTACGTGCAAATATTCACCAAACATAAATACCGATTCTATGTCCGGATTTTTACGCAATTGTGTCAATTGTAGAGACGCAATATTTTGCGTCTCTACGATTGGCATCCGATACAATTTTTTTGGAAATTGCGTAACAATCTCTTCCGGCGTATCTATTGACAAAATTTCACCGTGCTGAATTAAGGCAATGCGGTCGCAGAGATTCGCCTCGTCCATATATGGTGTGGAAACGACTATTGTAATGCCTTCGTTTTTCAATTGCCGCAACATTTCCCAAAATTCCTTGCGGGAAACCGGATCTACACCGGTGGTTGGCTCGTCCAAAAACAATACCTCCGGTTTATGTATAAGGGCGCAGGACAATGCCAATTTTTGTTTCATTCCACCGGATAATTTGCCTGCCCGGCGATTTTTGAACGGCTCAATCTGGCTGTAAATGGGTTTCACAAGCTTGTAATTTTCTTCTACGGTCGTATTGAAAATGGTGGCGAAAAACTTTAGATTTTCTTCCACCGTCAAATCGGGATATAACGAAAATTTGCCCGGCATATAACCGATATGATTGCGTAATTCCTTGTAATCCTTGACAATATCCAATCCTGCCACCGAGCCTGTTCCCGAATCCGCCAACAATAAAGAGGTCAAAATGCGAAACAGCGTAGTTTTTCCGGCACCATCCGGACCTATCAATCCAAACAATTCGCCGTCCTGCACTTCAAAACTGATGTTTTTGAGTGCGTGAACTTCGCCATAGCTTTTGTTAAGCAAATTACAATTTAATTTCCCCATACATCCCTATTTTGAGATACCCATCGTTTTTGACCGCGATTTTCACGGCATATACCAAATTAGCACGTTCGTTTTTTGTCAATACTGTGCGTGGTGTAAATTCCGCTTTATCGGCAATCCACGTGATCATTCCTTTATATTCCGTCATTTCTTTTTTGCCGAAATCGGTGAAAACCGACACTTCCTGATTCAGTTTCAATTGAGTTAATTGGTCGGCGGTAATGTAAGCCCGTAAATAAACATGCTCCATATCCGCTACTTTGAACAGAGCTTTTCCCTGCACGGCCAATTCCCCTTCTTCGGCATATTTCGACAAAACGACTCCGGTGAGCGGACTGGAAATAATGCTTCTGTTAATCAAATCATTGATTTGCTCTACTTGAATATACAGTCCGGATACTTCAGCCGAAAGACTGCTGTTGGTATTTTGCAGCGTTTCCGTCTGCGCCGTCAATTGTTTTTGCAAGACATCAATCGACGATTGGATATCATCTACTTGCTTTTGGGTCGCCGCATTGGATTGAACCAAATTCCGGAAACGCGCCAGTTCCGTTTGTTGCTTCGCAATCTGTTGTTTCAGGGAGGCTATCTGCAACGAAACATTGTAGGTCCGGCTATCTACGGCTTTCATGCCTGCCAATAATTGCTTTTTCTTCAAATACAATTGCACCGTATCAATCCAGCCGACTTCTTTGCCGGCTTCCAAAGTTTGTCCTTCCGTAAGATCCAATTGCAGGATTTGTCCGGATGCCTGAGCAGAAACCAGTACTTCGGTAGCTTCAAAAGTGCCCGATGCATCGTAATTCCCTTTTTTGTTTCCACAACTGATGAACAGGAGTAAAGTTGTGAATAGAATAATGGCTTTTAATGTTTTCATATTAATTATTTGTCGTATTTTTCAAATTATAAATCGCAATTAATAAATCTATTTCGTGCGCGGCTTTGGTTTGCCTGGCCGAATTTTCACGGCTCACTTCCTGCATCAGGTCGGTGACCGTCAGGGTGCCGTTGGCAACTTTTGCCTCCGCTGATTTTCGGATATTTTCGCGTAAAGCAATGATTTCATCGTCATATTTCATCATTTCCTTCAAGCGTTTAATATCCTGATTTTCGCGGGTAACGGCTAAATTCACATTGTACAGGAAAACATCTTTTTGCGTATTAACTGTATTTTTGTTCACTTCAATTTTTTGCATATCATTCTTTTGCGTGTAAAGGGCGCCAAAATTCCAGGTTAAACGAATACCGCCGATATAAAAAGGTCCGAATTCGTTCGACAACATATTCAATCCCGGACGACCGATGCCGCCTTGCAAAAATAATCCGACTTTAGGCATATAAGCCGATTGAATCAGGTCTTTTTGTGTATCAAACAACCGGTTCTGCGCTTCAAACAACTGCATTTCCGGACGGTTAATTTCCGATGAAATCAGGCTTTTTTCGTATAAAGCGACTGCATCCGGATGTTCAAGACTGACGTCGCCGGACAATTTTTCACCCATCATCATCGCAAGCATTTCTACAAAAGCCTGCCGGGTCGATTGGATTTGTGTACTGACTTGCCGGGCATTCAATTGTTCCACTTTCACGGCATCCAAATCCGCTTGGTTGGCCATGCCGTTTTCGATATAACTCGCTACGGTCGTATAATTCCGTTGAAGCTGGTCTTGCAGGATTTGGTTGAGTTCCAATTGCGCATCGAACATTAAAATGCCGAAAAACAATTGGTTAACCCTATCTTCCAAGGCATAGATTTCCACGTCCACCTGTTTGCTTTCCACTTCCGAACCGGCTTCCGTCAGTTTCTTTTGCGAACGGACAGCGCCGCCGTCCCATATAATTTGACTCGCTTCGAGAGTCGCCTGATATTGGTCTTTTTTCAGACTTGGAATCTCAATTCCCGGAAGGGAAAGCGGAAGAGAAGTTACTTCCGATTGGTAAGTAGCACGTGCATTGAATTGGAATTGAGGCAAATACGCTTTCGAAGCATTCGACAGGTTATATGCTGTAGATTGCTCGATCAAGTTGTATTTCCGTATCAATGGATAATTCTCCTTCGCCTTTTGTTGGCAATCGTCAATCGTCCATTGAGCAAATGCGACCGGTACAAATCCTAACAAAAACACGATGAAAAGGGTTATTTTTCTCATATTTTTAAACTGTTGATGATTATTTCCACATTATTTTTCTTTCTTGCTTCCAGGAAATTTTTGTACTGTTCATTCGTGATATCTGCCTGATTGTCGAAAATCGCTTGAGCAGCCACGAAAGCAAAGATATTCAAAGAAGCGATATTCAATAACAAATCCTGCGCTTGCATGGGACGGATATTTCCTTGACTTTCCTCTTCGTTGATGGCTTGTCTCATCCGTTTCAATATTTCCATTCCCAAGGGAAGCGCTTTTTGAAGAATTAAATCTTTCCGCTCCTTATCCTGAATAATTTCCCGCAAAACGAACAGAGGCAGTCCCGGTTGTTGAGTCAGGAAATCGAAATGCGTTTCAATACCTATTTTCAGTTTTTCAAAAAAAGGAAGTTCCCGGTCGAAAGCCTGAACAAAAAATCCCAGGAGCTGGGCCGCTTTTTGTTCAAATATCCGATTGAAAAGACTCTCCTTGCTCCGGAAATAATAATGCAGCATCGCATGATTGACACCCGCGGCTTCTGCAATTTCCACGCATCGGGTAGCGGAATATCCTTTTTCAATAAAGACTCTTTCGGCAGCTTCCAGAATGGTTTGTTCCGTATTCACTTGCTTTAACTCCATTGTTTAATAATTTAGTTTAACAATTCTGTTAGTTTTGGACAAAAGTAAAATAAAAAAAGATATAATGCAAATTTTTCAGTAGGGAAATAATGTCAATAGAAATAAATTGTTTTTGGGTTGCTGTTTCAGCTTGTTTAGGTTTTTTTGATTTGGCGGAAAGTGAGGGATTCGAACCCCCGGTACAGTTACCCGTACACCGCATTTCGAGTGCGGCCCGATCGACCACTCCGGCAACTTTCCTTTCTTTTGGATCGACTTGGTAAATAAAAAACAAAATTACACTTTATTTTTTAATAAATGGCGATGTGGAAATAGAAATTTTTATATAAATTTGCAGTATGAATTCGAGAGTGTATGAACAGGTACTGCATCGACTGGCTGCTTATTGCAGTCGAGGGGAGAGGTGCATTTCCGACCTTCGCCGGAAAATGACCCTTTGGGAACTTACGGAGAATGATCAGTCGAGTGTTATCATACATTTACAAAATGAGCACTTCTTCGATGAAAAGCGGTTTTGCCGGGCGTATATCAATGATAAATCCAAATACGATCATTGGGGAATCAACAAAATCAAATACGAACTGGCGAAAAAACAGATTTCTGAGTCACTCATCCGGGAAGTTTTAGCCGAAATGGATTTCACAAGCGACCTCAAACAGTTGCACCAATTATTGGAAACCAAAAGAAAGTCGGTGAAAGGAGACAGTGAGTACGAAATCAATCAGAAACTGAAACGCTTCGCTATCGGGAAAGGATTCCCTCTGGACGAAATTGAAGCTGCTCTCAATTTTAATCCTTGAATTGCAAGTAAGTCCACACCGGATAATGATCGGAAGTTTTCAATTTCCCTACGGTACAATTATAAGATTTCATATTTTTACTATGGAAAATATAATCGATCCGGAATAAAAACCGGTTGGTATTAAAACTGATACCCATGCCGTTGCCGCTTTCAACAAAAGAATCCGTCAAATCACCTTTTATCGTATGCCGCGCATACGAAATCGGTGTGTCGTTGAAATCGCCGCAAACAATGATGTAGGGATTCTTACTTTCCCGGATGACATTGGAGATGATTTTTGCCTGTTTCGCCCTTTTTTTGAAAGACGGTGTCAAACGTTGATGCATCAGGTGGGTAAATGCTTCCAATTTTTGAGTGTCCGGTTCTTTAGTCAGCTTGTAGTATTCCGACCGGTCGTCGGGTGAAAGATGATTCGATTCCAAATGATTGTTAATGAGCGTAACGGTTCTTCCTTTGATATTCAATTCCGCAATAAACGAACCGTTAAATGCACTTTCCACCGGAATTTTTTCTGCCGATAGAATCGGATATTTAGAAAAAATCGCTAATCCCGGACTTCCGATATAATAATACGGAGTCGCTTTCAAAGCTTGTTGTATAACCACATCCGTAAGTTTTTGCGCAGGCAAATATTCCTGAAAACATACAATATCCGGATCTTGTTCGATCACGTATTGCAAAATCGGATTGGGATGTTCTTGGGTATGCTGTGTTATATCTCCAAATCGCATTACATTGTAAGTCAAAAACTTAATGCAATCTTCCGGCACCTCTTTCGTTTTACCGTGAACAGGGAAATACGTATGGATAGAACCCCAACAAATGACTAATACCACAAACGTCACCAGCGCTTGTTTTCCTTTTTTAAATAGCAACCAAAAGAGAAGAAACAGACCGTTAAAAGCCAAAATGAAAGGGAAAAATAATCCGAGAAAAGGGATATAGGAATTCGTAAGGGGAGAAATCCGGTCTGAAAAAGCAGAAATAAGCAGGACAACAAGCCCCACCCCACCCATGACGGTAAGGATGCGCCAAAAAAATTGCTTTATCCAGTTACTTGCTTGCGTTAAATAATGTCTTTTTTTCATTTTCAGATAAACTGTTGTAACCCGACCTTTTTATTTTGTCCAAGATCCGGTCAATTTCGTTATTTTGCTCGCTTTTCCGTTTATTGTATTCCTGATCCGTTTCCGGACGACCGTATATTTTTGTAAAGGAAGGCTTTCGTTCCCTTTTTGTAAAAAGATTAGCGATCTTGTCAAGGACAAAATTAATTCCGGAAGTCAAATCCTTCCCCTTGAGAAAGGCGTTGGCAAACCAAATTCCCATTAGCGCTCCGCCAATATGAGCGATATGTCCACCCGGATTATCGGATTCGATGGACACTAAATCCAGGATAAAGAAAAAGCCGGCAATATAAATCAATTTGATATTTCCGAGAAACAACAAACTAATTTCATAATCCTTTTTGTAAAAAGCAGTGGCAAAAACAATCGCCATCACAGATGCCGAAGCGCCGATAAGATAGGAATGATCGATGGAATCACGGAAATAAGGGAAAAGATTATACGATAAAACAAATAACAAACCGCCGACTATTCCGCCCAATACATACAAGCCTCCCAATTGCTTGGGTCCGAAAAAACGAAGGAAAATCTGACCGAACCAATAGAGCCACAACAAATTAAATACAATATGCCAAAATCCCAAATGAGTAAACATATAGCTAATCAGTGTCCAGGGACGATAGGCTAATTGCGTCAGTGAAGCGGGAAGTTCAAAAAAGGCAATCAAAGGAACCGGAGAAATCTTGAATAGCAAAAAAAACACGCCCACTACCTTAATCAAAAGGAAAACCAAGAGATTGATAATCAGCAATGTGGATAACACCGATTTCTGTTTAAAAAAACGTTCGATATTAGAAAAAACGGTTGCCATTATCTATTCCTTTCTTTTTCCAGTAAAGTATCATGAAAATTCCGAACAACATACCGCCCAAATGGGCAAAATGCGCGACATTATCTCCTGCCCGGTTGGAAATTCCAAAATATAATTCGAGTAATCCATACCCAATCACCACATATTTGGCTTTGATCGGAATCGGAATAAACATAATGTAAAGCGGAATATTGGGGAAAATCATTCCGAATGCCAACAGGATGCCGAAAACCGATCCGGAAGCGCCAATCGTAAATGTATCAATGCCTTGCAGATAACAAACCAATAATTGAATCAATCCGGCGCCGATTCCCGTAATCATATAATAAATCAGAAACCGCTTCGGTCCCCAATAATATTCCAACGACCGTCCAAACATATACAGGGCAAACATATTGAAGAACAAATGCCAAAACTCCGTATGCGTAAACATATAGGTAACCAACTGGTAAATATAGAATTCGCCGGTATGAATCGAATACAAACCTAAAATATAAACCAATCCCATTCGTTGGAACAGGAAGCAGGCGCCCCACACGATAACATTAATAATCAGAAGGTTTCGCGTAACCTGCGGAATGGAACTCAAAAAATTATTACTCCCTAAAATTGCCATAAAATTTATTTGCCATTTTCTCAATAAGCATGCAAAAGCGAAGCTATTAAGTATTTTTTATGACTGCAAAGATAGACAGTTTGCGCCATTATCAAAAGTTTATAATGAAAAAATTTAATAACGATAGTTGGCATCCTTGTTTTAACAAACTAATCATTCTTTCAATAAGGAGATAATTCGATTGACAACATGATTCATCAATTGAAAGGAAATATTCCCTGCTTTTCTAATAATCAGATTTTTATCCGCAGCAAAAATTCGTGTAGGCCGTATAAACGAATGAACCGGCAATGAACCGGACATAAAATTTATAGATTCAAGATCTATTGCTAATGCTTCATTCGGGCGCTGTGAAGTGATTTATATCATTGCCTGGAAAATTCGCCAAAACTAAAGCAGGCCTTTTTTTGATTCCGGACAAGTCCGAATAAGGAAATGGAATAACGACAACATCGCCTTTTACAAATTTTTCCATGCCTCATTTTCTTCTGGAGTTAACCAATCTTTTGCCAAAAGGTTCTCACTTGCCAGATATGTCTCAATAACCTCTGATTCAGACGTATCTCTTTTCATAAATTCTCTTAAAAAAATACCTTTTGTAAGGTTGTTGTTTGTTTCTACGATTGTCCTCATAGCTAACTGTATTTTAAAATTCATAATTATAATGCAAATATAAAAACTATTTTTTACAAACCAATCTTTAGTTGACCATTTTATTTTTAATTTCTTCCAATTGAATACGTAAATTTCTGTTTTCCTCATATAATTCATTGTTTTTCAAAAGGGATTTATTCAAATCTTCCATAATCTTATCATACATTTCTTTATAATCAAGATTTATTTCTATAGTAGTTTCCGGTATTTCTATATTGCCTCTACCAACAAGAAGCCATGTCATTGAATAGTTAGGAAATTTTTCTGCAATCTTAATTAGGATATCCGAACCGGGATTAGAATCCCTTTGAAATATTGTATTTATTGTATTGTTCGATATATCAATGATTTCACAAAACTTCTTTAGTGTAATATTTTCACTTTTAATTAATTGTCTGATTCTTTTATTTACTAAATTTTCCATTTCTTATATCTAACTAATTGAATATAAATATAATATAGATTTCATTATTTAGAATCAATATAAATAAAGTTCATAGGAGCATTATTTAACAATTTTTGTATAAATAATGTTCAATTGAGCATTATCTTTGCATTTGAAAAGTAATTGAGACGCTTTTTTCAGTGCAAAAAAACGCATTGGAGCAAAGGTAATAAAAAATGGAAACAAAAATAAACCAATCTCGTAAAATTAGGGTGAGAGAAAAATTCTTGTCGATTCCGGCAGGAAATTCAATACTATTTAAAACGAAAGAAATAAAGTCGGGATCGGCAAGGGCAGCCATGTCTTCACTCAACAACGAAGGCTATCTTTTTGAAGTAACGGAAAAAGGGTTAATTGATGAAATCAAGATAACCCGGATAAAGTGAAAAAAGCGCCCGCTTAATCTATAGGGTAAAGACAATCCGGTTCTTGTTTATCATTTTCATTCGCTGTTTGGTTGTCTTTACCTTGATTTAACAAATAAACAAATAATAAATTTCTAATTTTAATAAATATAAAATGAAAAAAATGATTTTTTTAATGCTGACACTTATCGTTTTGAGTGCAGCAAATGTGAATGCACAAGTACAAATTGGCGGAACAAAAGGCCCCGACAAATCGGCTGTATTGGATTTGAATGGAGATGCCGGAACTGCTACCGGTGGTTTGGCTCTTCCCCGGGTGGAATTGGCGAACGACCAATCGACACTTAATGGTGTAGAACCTCAACCTGGAACGGTTGTGTATAACACCGGTTCGGAAGAGGTGCTGGAAGGTACGTATGTGTGGACAAAACTGGACAAAAACGCTAGCGGTATAGTTAGTTTGCCATCGGATAGCGGGAAAATTTTGATGGCTACTAAAGAGGGTACCGTATGGATTCCACAAACTGGCGTTGTAACTAATTGGTTGGAAGACCTGGAAATCGCCAACACCGTGCCGGGCAACGAAACGGGCCGTTTACGGCTTGTGTGGCAAGGCGCACGCGATGTATTGCCGCCTTACACTGGTATTATCGTACACGCAGTAGGTGTGAGACGCGGTGATATATGCATCGATTCTTATCATTACATGCGTCCAATACCATGGTACGATTATTTTCTTCTGGAGTCTCCGATCAAAGACGAAGTGATGGCTGGTAACATTTCGTGTTATCGCTGGGTGAAAGATTGAGTTATTTACTAAATGTGTCTATCTGTCCGTGAAATGTATTGAAATTCGCGGAGTGTGTAATAGGGTTGCAGCTAAACAATTCTTCCAGGTTTCACTACTCAATTATTTTTTGAGAATAAAAAGTGTTGGTGAAGCCGGAAGCATTTGTTTTGTCATTAATGCATACAAATCAGGAATAATCAA
This sequence comes from Bacteroidia bacterium, assembly GCA_026000155.1. Taxonomy (GTDB): domain Bacteria; phylum Bacteroidota; class Bacteroidia; order Bacteroidales; family Azobacteroidaceae; genus Azobacteroides. The sequence goes on from BNYG01000001.1 coordinate 119,524, forward strand.
GTAAGCGGATTAAGTCGAAATACATCAATCGTGTTTTCAATTCTTTTCCGTCCGGTAAGCCGATAGAATCTTTTTCTTGCTTTTCGGTTGAAAAAAGAGTTTGAAAGCCGTTGGTCTCATAATATTTCTTGGTACTTTCATTGTTATAGGCATCAACAGTCAGATAGCGGCAACCATTTTTATTTTCCGGTGCTGCGACCCACATTTTTATGAAATCCATCAGCTTCGTTCCTATACCTTTCTTTGCGTATTCTTTATTTACGCCCAATCGGCCAATTAAAGTAGATGGATAAGAAGTAAGGTGCTTCTCATGCGGAATGTTTTCCGTCAGCTTTTTTCGCCGACTACCGGGTAAGTTTTTACTATCAATACCGGAATTTGACAACGTAAAAGCACAGACGATTACAGACAAATCTGCATTTAGACGGTAACAATACGACTTCCCCAATAATTGCCGGTTATAATTATCGGCATCGTTGAGGAAAAAATCGTCTAAATCTTTATCTCCACAGCTAAAAGTTTGACATTGCGACAATGTTTCCTCATCTAATGGAAATATTGTACAAAATTCACGAAGAAATCCCATAAATTTTATCTTTTACTATTTTCCATTCGGGCTTTGTAATCGGCTACAATCGCATTGTAATCATCGATCGCTTCCTGCGAAAATTTAATTGTTCCACGCTCTCTTTCAGCTTTTCTTGCTTCTCTCTCGAACCGTCGTGCTACCTCGCCTTCCAAGACGGGGAAACTTCTGATTGGTATGGCCATAATTATTTATTTTTTAAAGTTTGACTTATTGCACAAAGATAGAAATAAAAAACAAATTATGAAATTTTTTCAGTCGATTTCCTCCGCTTCCGGCAAACGGTCTTGTTCTATCTCAATGGATTCACCCAGCAATTCAATGGTCTGTTCGGCAGGCAACTCCTGCACTGTCCGCAATTTGCGTTCGATAGCCCGCGACCTGACGCCGGCCTGGTCAATAACATTAGTAGCTTCCTGCAATTTCTTTTTCGTTTTTTCCAATACAACGCCAAAATGGCCGAATTCGGTTTTGATGGCGCCTAATATTTCCCACACTTCGCTCGAACGTTTTTCGATAGCCAGCGTTTTGAAACCCATTTGCAAGCTGCTCAGGAAAGCAACCAGATTGGTAGGCCCAACTACTGTAATTTTGAAATCGCGTTGCAAACTTTCAAACAATCCCGTCCGGCGTAAAATTTCCGCATACAGTCCTTCCGTGGGGACAAACATAATGGCAAAATCAGTCGTTACCGGCGGATTGATGTATTTTTCGCGGATATCTTTCGCATTTTTCTTCACCGAATTTTCAAACTGTTTGGAAATATTTTCCACCTCCCGCGGTTGGAGATTGGCAAGATTTTCATACGCTTCCAGCAAACGCTGGTAATCTTCATTGGGAAATTTCGAGTCAATCGGGAGCAATAAAGACCGGTTATCGCTGTTTTTTCCCGGCAGTTTAATTACATATTCGACTCGTTCCTGACTGCCTGCTTTAATTACGGCATTTTGTTCGTATTGTTCGGGTGATAAAATCTGTTCGAGAATAGCGCCTAACTGTATTTCTCCGAAATTACCGCGGGTTTTTACGTTCGTCAAAACCTTTTTTAAATCGCCAACACCGGATGCTAAAGATTGCATTTCGCCCAAACCTTTGTGAACCTGTTCCAAGCGTTCGCTGATCAGTTTAAAGGATTCATTAAAGCGTTTTTCAACCGTTTCCTGCAATTTTTCGTCCACCACTTTGCGCATTTCTTCCAGCTTTTTGCCGTTTTCTTCCTGCAAAGTATGTAGTCTGTTTTCGACGGTATCACCCAGTAGTTTAAATGAATGCATCAATTCTTCCCTGTTTTCTTTGAACGATTTTTGACTTTCTTCCCGGTTTCGTCCGAATTCATCGCGCAACAAGGGATCTACTTTGGAAAGACCGGACTCCAATTGGATAAGCTTTGTTTTCAAGTCCTCGGAAGGGTCTTTTATTTTTTTTGTAATAATCAATATAACGTTAACGACTGCCAAAAGGAGGAGCGTCAGGAGTAAAATTGTTGTCAGCATTCTAATTTATTTTGATTTTAACTATCTTTTATTTTGTACAAAGATAAAATAAGTTTTTTTTATATTACCTTTGCAGGCGATTATATTAATGAAAAAAACAAATATGTTTATTCAAGTCATTAAATCCAAACTGCACCGGGTTACGGTAACCGAATCGAACCTGAATTATATCGGGAGCGTCACCATTGATGAAGATTTGATGGAGGTAGCCAACCTGATTGAAGGGGAAAAAGTGCAGATTGTCAACAACAACAATGGGGAACGTATTGAAACCTATGTCATTAGAGGTTTGCGAGGCTCCGGTATGATTTGCCTGAATGGCGCTGCGGCGCGTAAATTCCAACCCGGAGATATCATCATTATTATGTCTTATGCCTTAATGGATTTCGAGGAAGCTAAACAATTTAAGCCGGTAATTGTTTTTCCCGATACAGCCACCAACAAGATTTTAAATTGATTATGCTTCATTTTGCTCCTGTCACTATCGCAGACAAAGAAACGATTCAGGCTTTTTTCGATAAAAGTACTTTCCGTAACTGCGACTTTTCTTTTTCCAACATTTTCAGTTGGGAACATTATTACAATACTACTTTTGTCGTTCACGACGACCAGTTTATATACATCCGTTTTCAGGTGGAAGGCGACGTGCCGGGTTATTTATTTCCTTTGGGCGAGGGCGATTTAAAAACGGCGATGGAACGACTGATGGAAGACGCCGAAGCGAGGAACGACGAATTCCGGTTATATGCCATTACGCCGGAAATGTTCGATTTAATCGAGAAAGCGATGCCGGGTCAATTCGCTTATGAAAAAGAAAGGGCTTGGTATGAATACATCTATTCATCTCAAGATTTAATCCATTTAATCGGAAAAAAGTATCAACCGAAACGTAATCACATCAATAAATTCAAACGCAGTTATCAATGGGAATATCTTCCGATTACACGGGAAATTATTCCGGATTGCATAAAACTGTATGAACGGTGGTGTGCGGAAAACGGCGGTTGCAACACTGAACAATCCTTAATTGAGGAACGGATAGCCACCCAAAAAGCATTTGCCAACTACGAAAAATTGGGATTAAAAGGAGGCGCTTTACGGATAAACGGCGAAATCCTCGCCTATTCCTACGGACAGCCTTTAACGGCAGATACGTTTGGCGTACATGCCGAGAAATGCCTGTCTGAAATCGACGGCGGTTTTACCATGATGAACCAGCAATTTGCCGAACACAACTGCGCCGATTACCTCTACATCAACCGGGAAGAAGACTTGGGATTGGAATCGCTCCGCCAGGCAAAAATGTCGTATCATCCGGTGATTTTGCTTGAAAAAGGGTTTGTGAAGAAGTTGTAATTTTGTACTTATGATTCAATTCGGAGAAGATAAATACAAAGCGGCATTAAAAACCTTGTGGAAATGCTGTTTTCCGGAAGACGATGACGAATATATTGCTTTTTATTTCGATGAAATCTATAAAAATGACGAGTCACTGATTTATTTGGAAGACGAAAAACCGGTCGCTTTTTTACAAATGATTCCCTGGCGAAAAGGCGGTTATTTATCGGGCGTGATGACTCATCCTGAATACCAAAATAGCGGAATCAGTAGCCGGTTAATTTTGAAATCTTTCGATGAAATGAGGGAAAAAGGATATGATTATACTTTTTTAATTCCTCAAGAAAACCGGCTAACAAAATTTTACGAGAAATTCGGATATGTTTCGGCTTATCCGGAATATCAAACTGTTTTGCGTAACTTTTTCAATTGGAAAGCGATCTTATTTGTCGATGAAGATGAATTGGAATCGGCATTTCACAAAAGTATGATTAAATTTTTGCATGGAAAAACCGAGTTATAGTTACCGTCAAATCTGGAACATTGCCTATCCGGTTTTGTTGACTTTGTTGATACAAAACCTGATACAGGTCATTGATACGGCTTTTCTGGGGCACGTAGGTGAAGTGGAATTGGGAGCCTCAGCTATTGCCGGCATTTACTACATTGCCGTTTTCCAGATTGCCTTCGGATTCAGCACCGGTTCGCAAATATTAATCGGCAGGCGAAACGGCGAAAAAAATTACGATCAAATCGGGCAAATTGTGATAGGAGGAGCTGTTTTCCTCTGGACCATGGCGTTGCTTATCTTCCTGTTCACCCGCATTTGTTCGGAATCTATTTTAAGCCGGGCGCTTTCTTCCAAGAATGTTTTGCAAGCCTCGCTCGATTATTTGGATTGGCGTATCTGGGGAATATTTTTTTCAACGACCAATGTCATGTTCCGGGCATTTTTTGTAGGAATCACCCGTACCAAAGTGTTGACTGCCAATGCAATCCTGATGGCTTTGACCAATGTATTTTTCGATTATGTCCTGATATTCGGTCATTGGGGATTTCCGGCGATGGGAATCGGCGGCGCTGCTTTGGCATCGGTGATTGCCGAAGCCAGTTCCGTCCTCTTTTTTATCATTTACACTTGGGCAGCCGTTGACTTAAAAAAGTACGGTTTCACCGGCATTATCCTGAAGAATTTGCGGATAATCAAGAGCATCCTGAATGTTTCTTTTTCTTTGATGATCCAGTATTTCCTTTCGCTAAGCACCTGGTTGATCTTCTTTCTGGCTATCGAACGAATGGGAGAAACTACTTTGGCTGTTTCCAATATTATCCGCAGCTTTTACATGATTATCGGGATTCCCGTTTTTGCCCTGTCCGCCACCGCCAGCACCTTGGTCAGCAATAGTATAGGAGCCGGGAAACAAAAAGAAGTGATTGCTTTGATATGGAAAATAGCTCGCCTGGCATTGTGCATCAGCTTGGTATTCATCCTGTTTTTAGGTTTGTTCCCGGAATTAGCTTTGAGCGTTTACACCTCCGATCCGGAATTAATCCGGGCATCCATTCCGTCCCTTTATGTGATTTTGTTCGTATTAATCGTATTGTCCGTTGGAAACGTCTTTTTTCAGTCGGTTTCGGGAACTGGAAACACTAAATCCGCCCTTTTCATCGAAACGACTACGCTAATTGTTTACTGTTTTTGGATGTGGCTGGTAGCCATTCATCTGAAAGCGCCTTTAGCTGTTTGCTGGACTTCCGAATTAATTTATGCCGTTTTCATCGGTACTTTCAGTTATATTTATATCAAAAGAGGAAATTGGGAAAACAAAAGAATATAATTTTTAAATAGACATCAAAATGAAAAAAGTGATTTTATTTGTAGTGATTAGCTTGGCAATTTCAAGTGTCGCAGCACAAAACAACGGAGAACAAGCCGGAAAACACGAATTATCGGCAGGCGTAGGTGTGTTTAGTTTCAATCAAGCTTTGTCGGCTTTAGGCGATCTTTTAGGCACGGCAGCTACCGCCGGTTATGTTACTACAGCCGGCGATTATAATTGGTTCACGCCGTTTATCAGTTATCAATATGCTTTCAGCAAGCGGTTTTCACTGGGCGGGACTTTTGCTTTCGATTACAATACCTTGAAAGTATCGAACCACGATACTCCGGTGGGAAATTACAAGCGGTATTATTCTACTTTCTCGTTAGAAGGCGTACTCAATTACATGAATAACGGCAACAGCCGCTTATATGGTTTGCTGGGCGGCGGCGTTACCGTTACTTCCATACCGGATAACAAGGAAAAAATCAATAATCTTGTTTATCCGAATTTTCAAATCAGCCCAATCGGATACAAATTCGGCGATAAAATCGGGGGTTTTGTCGAATTGGGATACGGATATAAGGGATTTATTAATGCCGGGGTTTTTACCCGGTTTTAATCGTTTATTTTTATATCAGAAAAGGGGGATGGAAAAACAAGAAAAATTGAAGCAAGCTACAATAGAATTGCGAAAAATAAAGTTGATTTTGTGCATAATATCAATTATTTATGAAATTCTTTGTATTTTTGTTTCCGAATAACGTTAAATTTTTTGTATATGGTATAATCGCGTAGTAATACGCACATTTTAAAATATTAAAAATTGAGCTTTTAGCTCTTATTCTCACTTCTCGAAATCGGCAAAATTTCCAAAAAGTAGTATACGTTGTGTACAGAGAATAAGTCGCGAAGGTTCACGCTCAATGGGCGTGAACTGTTCGTGCTTATTTGTGTACATTACGGTTTTGCCGAACCACGAGAAGTCAAATAAGCAATCAACGAACAGTTTCACGCTTTTTTGCTTGAGTTTAAGAGTTTTATGCTCACTAAAACTCTCAAACAATGGCAAACGAAAATCTGCACAAGGCAAACAAAGCAAAAAATGACGAGTTCTATACTCAACTGTCCGATATTGAAAAAGAACTGCGACATTACAAACAACAATTCAAAGGCAAAACTGTACTTTGTAATTGCGACGACCCACGAGTGAGCAACTTCTTTCATTATTTTTCTTACAATTTTGATGTTTTAGGACTGAAAAAATTGATTGCCACCTGTTACAAAAATCAAGATGCCGATTTATTCAGCGAAAACAAATCAGAACAAGCAATTTATTTGGAATATTATGGCGACAAAAATGGTAACAATGTTCCAAATCCGGAAGAAATCGGAATAAAACCACTTAAAGGCGATGGTGATTTTCGTAGTAAAGAATGTATCGAATTACTAGAACAAGCCGATATTGTGGTAACAAACCCGCCGTTTTCGCTGTTTCGCGAGTATGTGGCGCAACTTGTAGAGTATGATAAAAAGTTTCTAATAATTGGCAGTAAAAATTCTATTACCTATAAAGAAATTTTTAAGTTGATTAAGGAAAATAAAATATGGCTTGGCAATGGATTTGATAATGGCAATGCGTATTTTAGAACTCCATACGCCAATAATTATGCAGAAGGCGTATATAATGCAGAAACAGGACTTGTGAAATTTCGCAATGTTGGTTGGTTTACTAATATGGATTTTTCAAAACGCCATGAAGATTTAATTCTTTATAAAACCTACAATTCCGAAGAATATCCTAAATACGACAACTACGATGCAATAAATATTGACAAAACAGCGGATATTCCTATGAATTATGATGGTTATATGGGTGTCCCAATAACCTTTCTTGACAAATTTAATCCGGAACAATTTGAGATTAAAGGAATTGACAGATATGTTGAAGATAATCCAACATTTGGACATAGATTTACAATAAATGGGAAAGAAATTTATGCCCGAATCTTGATTAAAAACAAAAGAATAAGAGAGGAATAAAATGATACCAAAAGAAATACAGGCATTGTTTGATTTTATTGACTATTTGGATAGCAATAAAAAAGAATATATCGAAAATTATATTCCGTTGATTACTGAACAAAAATTGTTGGATGAAAAAAGGCAAAAATTAAAACCTATTGACAATTACAAAAAAAGACAACAATACAATAACATTCAAACAGAAATATCTGAAAAATCAACTCCAATAAAAAATGGTATTTGGAATCCGATTTTAAACAAATTGAAAGAATTAAAAATTTGGGCGGGCGATGATACTTTTGCAAGTATTTGGAATAATAATATTTCCGCAATATCGAAATTAAAAGAAAATTTCACGAAAGAAGATATTGTGCTAATACTACAACACAAGCAAAAGTATTTGAGTTTCAGAGAAGAAACAAATATCGATTTTCTTTGTTTAGGTTTTGCTTTTAGCGCATTAGACGAAGTTTTGAAAGAACTTTTTGATTTTTTCAAAGACACAGAAGAAAATGAATTTGAAAATTTTGAAACAAAAACGATTAAAGTAAACAGTGTTAAAGAAGCTATAAAAATTCTAAAAGAAAACCAAAATTCAAAAATTGCAATTCCTATTGAAACTATTTTTGCAAAACAGGAAACAATACAAACAAATTCCAAAAACATAAAAAATCGAAAAAAATGGATATACATTTCAATTATAATTGTTATTGTTGGAGTTGTAATACTTGTTGAATGTCCCAATATTATTGATTGGTTATGGAAAATAATTTTGGGAATTACTTCTCTCGGTGGTTTATGGGGAGCAATTAACTTAATTCTAAATCTGTATAGTAAATTCAAAAAACAAACATAATATGAAAATCGAATTAAAAGAAATTACAATCCGCGAATTAACAAACGGTTATGCTGATAATCAAGAAAATGGCGTTGTTGGTTATGGTGGGAAATTAGATATTCGTCCGCCTTTCCAAAGGGAATTTGTTTATGGCGACAAAGAACGAAATGCCGTAATTGATACGGTGCAAAAAGATTTTCCGTTGAATGTAATGTATTGGGCTGTCCAAGTCCCCCTTGAGGGGGATTTAGGGGGATTTGAAGTGATAGACGGTCAACAACGAACTATTTCCATTTGTCAATATGTGAATGGTGATTTCTCATTGAATGGTTTGGCTTTTCATAATCTTACCAAGGATAAAAAAGAACAACTGCTCAATTATAAACTGATGGTTTATTTTTGTGAAGGAACAGACAGTGAAAAATTGGAATGGTTTAAGACCATAAACATTGCAGGAAAAGAACTTACCAATCAGGAATTGCGAAATGCCGTTTATTCGGGTTCGTGGGTGACGGATGCCAAAAGATATTTTTCTAAAAACAATCGCCCTAAAATTGGCGATGAATATCTGAGTGGCTCGGCAAATCGGCAGGAGTATTTTGAAACGGCTATTGATTGGATTTCCGAAGGCAATATTGAAAGATATATGTCCGACCACCAGCACACCAAAGATGCTCTTGATTTATGGAGTTATTTTCAGCGAGTGATAAATTGGGTAAAAGCCACTTTCCCAAAGTATCGCAGAGAAATGAAAGGAATAGAATGGGGATTTCTGTATAATCAATACAAGGACACGATGCTTGACGCAGTGAAGTTGGAAAATGAAATAGCCAAGTTGATGTCGGACGATGATGTTACCAAAAAATCCGGTATTTATCGGTATGTTTTAACTCGCGAAGAAAAATATCTTTCAATTCGTACATTTACCGACAATATGAAACGAGAATCTTATGAAAAGCAGGACGAAATTTGTATAAAATGCCAAAAACAATGTAAAATTGAAGAAATGGAAGCCGACCATATAACGCCTTGGCACGAGGGCGGAAAAACGATTGCTGAAAATTGTCAGATGTTATGTAAAGAGTGTAATCGCAGGAAATCAGGGAAATAGACTTTCGATAACCGATAAACGGTATCCGCGAGTTGATAACTAAAATCATCTACCCCGAAAACAAATACAACGACGAAAAAGAGGAAAATAAGTGGCTGAATGTGCATTTTTAATAGAGATTCAGCCACTTATTTTAAAATATATTTGGCTGAATGTACACTTTTTACTAACTTTACGCCAAAAATAGCAAGGTCATGAACACAATAATTGGTCGAAAAAAAGAACAGCAACTGCTCGAAGAATATTATCATTCCGATAAAGCGGAGTTTGTGGTTGTTTGCGGACGGCGAAGGGTTGGAAAAACATTCCTCATACGCGAATGTTATCGCGATAAATTTGCATTTTATCTTTCCGGCGCCGAAAATGCAACCAAAGCGGCCCAACTGAAAAATTTTAATGTTGCCATAAACACTTACAGCGGCTATCCTTATCCTGCCGTAACAGATTGGCAAGACGCTTTTTTGCAACTTCAACATTATATTGAAAACAAGACTGCGAAAGAAAAAATCGTTTTGTTTTTTGATGAACTGCCTTGGTTGGATAACAAGAAATCAGGCTTTCTATCCGCATTTGAATATTTTTGGAATACATTCGCATCCGCCAACCGGAATATTCTGCTTATTGCCTGCGGTTCTGCTACTTCGTGGATTGTGAGCAAGATAATCAATAGCCGTGGCGGGTTACACAACCGGGTTACACGACAGATTTTTTTGGAACCATTCACTTTGCATGAAACCGAACAGTTCTTGCAATCTCGAAATATTGCCATGAAGCGCATACAAATCATTGAATGTTATATGATTATGGGTGGAATTCCTTATTATTTGGAACAGATAGACCGCACAACCGGTCTTTCGCAAAACATTGACAATTTATTTTTTACGAAAAATGGAATCCTGAGGAATGAATTTCCTCGATTATTTTCTTCATTATTTAAACACAGCGAAATTTACGTTAAAATTATCAAAGCGCTTGGCAAGAAAAACAAGGGATTGACACGCGATGAAATTATCCGAATTACTAAAATAGCCAACGGAGGCAGATTATCGAAAATGCTGGAAGAACTGGAACTTTGCGGCTTTATCCGCATAGACGACAGTTTCAACAACAAGAAAAAAAACCGGCTTTATCAACTAACTGATTTTTATTCCATGTTTTATCTGAATTTCATCGATTCAAAGAAAAACACAGCCGGGAATTACTGGGTAAATATAGCAGACAGTTCGACCTACAAAGCATGGTGCGGTTTTTCCTTTGAAAAACTGTGTGTGGCGCACTTGCCTCAGATTCGCCGGAAACTCGGCATTTCCGGCGTTTTGTCTTTTACTTCGTCGTGGCGATATTTTAACGAGGATAGCGGAGCGCAAATTGATTTGCTCATCGACCGCAAAGACAACGTCATCAACGTCTGTGAAATGAAATACGCTCAAAAAGAATATCTAATTACCAAACGGGACGACGAATCTTTCCGGAATAAAATCGCTCTTTTTCAAGAAGATACAAAGACACGAAAAACCATTCACTTGACGCTGATAAGTACTTTTGGTGCGAAACGCAACGAATATTGGGGCGACATACAGTCGGAAGTTACAATGAATGATTTATTTGAATCTTAAATTCGGGAAGCTCATGAATATTATCCAAATCTTCATCCACTTGAATGTGCTGAAAATATTTAAAGCCGTTTTTCAAATCAGGAATTTATGAACTTTTTCTCAAAGAAATCGGCAGAGCGCTGAATGAACCACCGAAAAAACCAAAAACGCCACCCAACGAATTGAGCCGTTTGGTTATTGATGCGAATTTTCGGATTTGGTTACCGGATTATGATAACAAGGAAATAAAAATTACTCGGAAATGACCGATAGCATCGAAAAAATGTGTAACCCGCTCGATAATTCCATTAACGAAAAACTTTCCCGCATTCGCGAAGCGTTTGTGAAAAATATCGCAGAGGAATATGCCAAATTTTATTATGTGTCGGGAGAGCGCGGGGACGTAAAGAGAATTAGACTTGATAAGAAGTTGGTAGATTATTTTATAAAATAGACAAATTATAGATAATAAAAAAATCCCATTTTATAAATTTATTTTTCAATTAAATTTTGTATTTCAAAATTATTACGTATATTTGCATCCAATCAATAACGAACGAATGAGAGTTATATCACGAACAAAATTGAAAGAGTTCTACGAAACAAAAGGATACGAAGATGCGAAAATAGCTCTCGAACGCTGGTATCACATAGCTGTACATGCCGAATGGAAAAATTGGTCGGAAATAAAAGTGGATTTTCCATTGACTGACTATGTAGGCAATCAACATTATGTGTTTAATATCAAGGGTAATAATTACAGATTGGTCGTCGTTATAAAGTTTACTATCAGCAAAATTTTTGTTCGATTTGTAGGCATTCACAAAGAATATGACAAGATAGATTGTTCAACTATATAAACAAAAATTTATGAGCAAAAATACAATTACAAAAGCACAATACGAATTTGCTTTGGCAAGAATTGAAGAATTATTGCCGTTGGTTAGCGACAATACTCCTGCCAATGACAAAAATGCCATCGAACTTGACCTGATTTCCAATATCGTTTGGGAATACGAAGAAGAACATTATCCGATAGAACAACCAACGGTTTCCGAGTTGATAGCTTTGTCTTTGGAAGAAAATGCGATGACACAAAAGGAGTTAGCCGGACATATCGGTATCAGTCCATCTCGTATCAATGATTATATCACAGGGCGTTCCGAGCCGACTTTGAAAGTAGCAAGGTTGCTTTGCATGGAATTGAATATATCTCCGGCGGCAATGCTTCGCGTTTAGATATATTAATTCCATCCCTAAAAAACCTTACGCCGGCAACAACCGCTTAACAGCCTCAGAAATCAACCGCCCTTCAGTCTTCCCAGCCAATGATTTGGTCGCCACACCCATTACTTTGCCCATTTCCTTAGCAGAAGTCGCTCCCACCTGAGCAATAATAGCCTGAATAGCTGCTTCCAATTCTGCGGACGATAGTTGTTTCGGCAGATAATCTTCCAAAACGGCTACTTCCGCCAACTCTTTTTCGGCAAGTTCGGGACGATTTTGTTCGGTGTAAATTTGTGCGCTGTCTTTTCGTTGCTTCACCATCTCCTGACTTTGACAATGCGTCACCCTAAACGGATTGCCAAAAATGTTCGTCAAAAAGTTTGGCGATAGACTTGTGTTTTGTGGTTAGCAACATTGTCTTTGTCATTGTTTCATTACTGATTGGCAACTTGATTTTTAATGTAGTTATGGTTTTTGCAATGTCTAATGCCTTATCAACGCTTAGATTTATATCACTTGCTTTCAGTATTCTTTCGAGTTCTTTATAGACTTTGTAAGCCACAAAACAGATACAGACGTGTGCCTCAATGCGTTTTTTTGTAAAATGAAACATGGGTCGTAGTTCCAAGGTTCCTTTGGTTATGCGGAACGCACGTTCCACCTGCCAGAGACCACTATATTCTTCATAAATTGTTTGTGCTGTCAAACTTGTATTGGTAATATAGCCTTTCAGACCATCCCATCGCTCGTCTTCTTTAATTTTATCGTAATTTATGGTCGCTTTGATGTCATCGCTTATTTCCAAAAACTTGTTGTACCCACGCTTATTAACCTTGTCCTTGGTTATAGAACCGGTTTTGTATTCTTTTTCGAGCCGTTTTATACCCTTTTCACGGTTGTAGCGGTCTTTCTTTGCTCTGTTTTCAGAATAACCTACAATCAAGCGGGAAGTCTTTGTTTTTCGATATTCGTAAAATGAGCCGTCCTGTTTGTCCAATGATAAAAGCCATTGGGTAATCGGTTTACTTTCGTTTTTTATTCTTGCTCCCAGGATATATTGGTAGTTTTTCTTTTCCAAAAGTTCGATATTATCATTGTTCATCAGCCCCGAATCGGCTATCACTACAAAATCTTTCAAATCAAATTGTTTTACAAAATCCTCTACAACAGGCAGCATCGTATGCCCTTCGTACTTGTTGCCCTCGTGAATGGAATAGGCTAAAGGATAGCCACCGGAACTTACCAATAAACCCAATACAATCTGTGGTTGGGCATGTTTCCCATCTTTTGAAAAACCTGTTTTGCGCAAGTCATCACTAAAATCAGTTTCAAAATAAAGCGTGGTTACATCATAATATACAAGTTCTATTTTGCCTCCCAATAGCTTCCGGGTATGTTCAACGCTGATTTGCTGAACTTGCTCCTTTTGAGTATCGTGCAATTTGTCCAAATAGCGATAAATCTTGTGAAGTTCTACATCTTCATCATAATACGACTTCAAGTAATCAACCGTTGCAACCTTGCTACGTGGCTGACAAATACGCGACACGACCAAATGTTTCAATATATCATCGTCTATTTTGTCAAACCCAACCAGTTGAAACACCTGATTCAATAGCAGTTGTGTCCCATTAAGCAATATATTTTCAATATTGGACAACAACGCTTCTGTTACTTACTTCTCTTCCTGCTCTCGTGTATGTTCTGTAAACACATCGCGCTCGCCAAGATAAGCTGACAGCCACTTTTTGCCTCGCTGATATAAATTTTCTATCTCGGATTCTTTATCGCTAACACCCATAGTTTTTAACTCGCGAAAGTGTTTTCCGCTTTTATCTACCACAACTACACTCGTAGTGCCTGACCTATTTTTCTTTTTGCGTACAAACATACCGCAAAAATACTCTTTTCTTGGCTTGCGTCACCCATTTGGGTGATGCAATTTTTGCAAATTGCTACATATTAGTTAGTTACAAAATTGTAATTGTGGAAGTGTCAAAGTCAGGAGATTGGTCGTCGTTATAAAGTTTACTATCAGCAAAATTTTTGTTCGATTTGTAGGCATTCACAAAGAATATGACAAGATAGATTGTTCAACTATATAAACAAAAATTTATGAGCAAAAATACAATTACAAAAGCACAATACGAATTTGCTTTGGCAAGAATTGAAGAATTATTGCCGTTGGTTAGCGACAATACTCCTGCCAATGACAAAAATGCCATCGAACTTGACCTGATTTCCAATATCGTTTGGGAATACGAAGAAGAACATTATCCGATAGAACAACCAACGGTTTCCGAGTTGATAGCTTTGTCTTTGGAAGAAAATGCGATGACACAAAAGGAGTTAGCCGGACATATCGGTATCAGTCCATCTCGTATCAATGATTATATCACAGGGCGTTCCGAGCCGACTTTGAAAGTAGCAAGGTTGCTTTGCATGGAATTGAATATATCTCCGGCGGCAATGCTTCGCGTTTAGATATATTAATTCCATCCCTAAAAAACCTTACGCCGGCAACAACCGCTTAACAGCCTCAGAAATCAACCGCCCTTCAGTCTTCCCAGCCAATGATTTGGTCGCCACACCCATTACTTTGCCCATTTCCTTAGCAGAAGTCGCTCCCACCTGAGCAATAATAGCCTGAATAGCTGCTTCCAATTCTGCGGACGATAGTTGTTTCGGCAGATAATCTTCCAAAACGGCTACTTCCGCCAACTCTTTTTCGGCAAGTTCGGGACGATTTTGTTCGGTGTAAATTTGTGCGCTGTCTTTTCGTTGCTTCACCATCTTTTGGATGATTTTTACTGCCGTTTCATCGGACAAATCGCCATCGGCGCCTTTGGCGGTTTTTGCTTCCAGAAACTCTTTTTTTACTCCTCGCAGTGCTTCCAAACGCACTTTGTCTTTGGCCAACATGGCTGTCTTAATGTCATTGCTGACGGTGTCAAATAAATTCATATTGCTGTAATTTAATGTTTATTCTTTTATTACACTTTCTACTTTGGCGGTTATCTCTTTGATATTCCTTTTATACGCCGGTTGATTAATCAATGCTTCAATGATAACATTATTGTCCATGTCTTCCAAAGAAGAAAAAAGATAGGGCAGGGGACGCGATTTCTCTCCTTCTAAAGACCGGGCGGCTTTCGCACCATAAATTTTTATTATTTCTCCTTCCAGAACTTTTATCTCTTCTTCATCTATTTGCTTGATTTCTTCTGTAAATGCATCCATCAAAGGAATACTTTCGACATCGAATCCCGTAGCTAAAATAGTGACTTTAATCTGCTCTCCCAATGTTTCGTCAGTTGCTGCGCCCCAAATAACTTCTATGTCTTTGCTGAATTTAGACATGAAATCGTTGATTCCGTCCATTTCTTCCATCATCAATGGTTTTTGCGAGCTGGAATAAACATTGAACAATATTTTTTGCGCATTAAATACATTGTTGTTGTTGAGGAGAGGCGAATGTAAGGCATTTTCAAACGCATCGGTTACACGATTAGCAGCTTCCCCGAATCCACTGCTCATGATAGACACGCCGCCGTTTTTCAACACCGTATTCACATCGGCGAAGT
Organism: Bacteroidia bacterium; assembly: GCA_026000155.1. GTDB lineage: Bacteria > Bacteroidota > Bacteroidia > Bacteroidales > Azobacteroidaceae > Azobacteroides. Next base: position 135,141 of record BNYG01000001.1, read on the forward strand.
CCAGATTGACATGTCCCGGCAAGGTGATAATTTCGGCAATACTCTTAGCCGCAACATTCAAGGTGTCATCCGCTTTTTTGAATGCATTCATTACGGTCAGGTCGGGATATATCTCGCGCAATTTTTCATTGTTGATAACCAACAAGGCATCAACATTTTTATTTATTTCCCGCACACCGCGCAAGGCTTGCATGATTTTAGATTTTCTTTCAAATAAAAAAGGAATCGTTACAATCCCTACCGTGAGGATGTCCATGCCTTTAGCCACTTTGGCGATGACCGGAGCCGCTCCTGTCCCGGTTCCGCCACCCATTCCGGCAGTCACAAAAACCATTTTGGTTCCATCCGACAGCATTTTTTGTATATCCGGAATACTTTCTTCCGCCGCTTTTTTGGCTACATCGGGTTTATTCCCGGAACCAAGTCCTTCGGTGACGAATTTCCCTAATTGAAGTTTTGCCGGCACTTCACTTTTTACGAGCGCTTGATTATCGGTATTGCACAGCACAAACGTAACATCCGAAATGCCTTCTTTATACATGTGGGTAACGGCATTGCCGCCGCCACCGCCTACTCCGATTACTTTTATAATTGAGTCTTGTTCTTTGGGGGAATCAAACCCGGTTAAAACATCTTCCATAACTGTCTGTTTTTATTTTTGATCTGTATTATCGTCTTCAAATAATATACCTGCAAATTTAGTTAATCCCCTTTGTATTAACGACGTACCATCTTTTCCCTCTTTCTTTTTTCTCTTTTCTTCTTCTTTCTCTTTCTTTCTTCTCTTTTCTTCCTCTTCTCTTTTAAATTTCTCTGCCTTAATCTTTTCTTTATCTATTGATGTATCATCAAACAAAACACCCGATTGTGATTGTTGGATGATGATTTCTTCTTTTGCACAATTTTCTTTACCCAATTTCAGTAAACCGAATGCGCAGGATTGAGTAGGATTTTCTTCTACTGTACGAACCGGTTTCCCTGTTTTTTGTTCAAGCAATGCATCTAAATTTTTCAACAGCGAGCCTCCTCCGGTAATGATAAGCCCTGCTCCCAAAGTCGGTTCATAACCGGACGCTTTCATTTGCTCCAGGATATTGGCAATGATTTCATCTACCCGCGCTTCAATGATTTGGTTGAGTTCGTCTTCTTCATTTTCAACCAACACATTCCCTTCTTTTATTTTCAATTCTTCCGCTTCCTGTTCCGTGATATTCAAATCGCAAATATCTTTAGTGATGGCATTTCCTCCCAAAGGAATCGTCACCAAATAGCGCAATAATCCGCCTTTATAAATCGAAAGATAAGTCACTCCGGCTCCGAATTCGATTAAGGCACAGCCCAAATCTTTTTCCTTGTTCGTCAATACGGCTTCGGCTGTGGCTATCGGCGAAACAAAAAATTCGGCAATTTCGATGCCTGTTTTTTTAATGAGCTGTTCCAAATCGCTTTTAACAGAGGAACGCCCCAAAACCAATTGGAATTTAGCCTCGATGGTATTGCATTTAACTCCTTCGGGATTAAGTTCCAAATGTCCGTCCAAATAATATTCGGGCGAAACAATCTCAATCAGTTCGAGAGGAGCTACCGGATAATTCAAACATTCGTTCAGCAAAGCATTAATTGTCTCATTTTCTATTTCCCCGTTTACCTCTTTTCGAACCGAATATGCTTTGGTATGCAAGGATTGTCCCCCAATACCTACATATATTTTTTTGAGTTTCGGTTTCAATTTAAAATTGAATTCATTTATTAATGCGGATAGTTTAACAGATGCTTTTTCCGGATTATAAATCAGTCCTCTGCGAATACCATTGTCCAAATCAACCTTTTCGGAAGCTAAAATCTCCTGCCGGTTATTTTTACTTGCCGCCACGGCAAGCATTTTGGAGGTTCCCAAATCTAATGCTGCAACATATTCCATATTTTATTCTCTTTTAGTACAAACCACCTGGTTTTTATATTTTAAATTGATAATCGAATACTTATTCCACCCTACTTTATCCAAACCTTTTTCGTAAAAAAGGGCCAATTTATCGAGATTTTCCTCGTAATTTTCTATCTTTCCCAACACAATCGAATGATTTCCCTTGCGCGGAGTCAACTCAATATCCAAGTTGGGGGCGACATGAATTTGTTCTATCTGCTTGTTCCAAAATTTATGGCTCTGCAAAAAGAGTGCGAAAGAATACAATCGGTCTTTTGCATATCCTTCACTGATATTTCCGGTTGCAATGGGAACATAAGCGGCAAAATTCGATGGAACCGGCATAATTTGCCCTTCCTTATCCACATAATAATTCCCTTTTTCCGAAATAATCCTCAAAACAGGAATCCGTTGAAATACCTTTATTTTGACCGTTCCATCGACTGTTTTAAAGGATTCAACATCCTTGATTAATTTATATTCTTTTAATGCTTTTTCGATGAATTCGGTACTAATGGCCGACATTTTTTTGCCAACCGGATTCACGTTTGCCTTTTTGAGGAACGATTCTACCTGCGCATTACTCAAATAAGACGTTTCCCCATTTTCCACTACTTCTATCTGCATAGTTGTACACGCTTTGTCGATGTTTGCTTTCGGATTCATAAAAGCAACAGCAAAAGCGAAATAAGACAACAACAGCAAAGCTAATACAATATGTAAGATTTTCCTAAGCATTTAACTTATTTTTAACCGGTTCAACCAATAATTCAATATCACCGGCTCCTGCAATTAATAACACATCCGACCCCTCTTTGGTTATAACATCCACCAAATCGTCGTAATTTACCAGTTTTTTATGCGGAGCGGTAACCAAATCAAGAATCATCCGGGAAGATACTCCCGGAATAGGTTCTTCCCGCGCCGGATAAATCGGTATCAAAATGACTTCATCCGCCAAAGATAGTGATTTTGCAAATTCCTTGTAGAAATCTTTGGTACGAGAATACAAATGCGGTTGAAAAACCACCGTCAATTTCCGGTCGGGATACAATTTCCGCACCGATGAAATGGAGGCTTCCAATTCTTCCGGATGATGGGCATAATCGTCAATCAATACGATTTCATCGGACTTTATATGAAAATCGAACCGCCTTTTTGCCCCTTGAAAAGAAGCCATGCCTTTTCTCAATTCATCATCCGAAACGCCATTGAGCCAAGCAATAGCCATAGCGGCAACGCCGTTGTCAATATTGATTTCGACCGGCACACCGAGAGAAATATCTTTTATCACCGATTGGGGAGTGACAAAATCAAAAATAATTTCACCGTTACCGATTTTTATGTTTTGTGCATAAAAATCAGAGGATTGCGGGTCAAGCCCGCAATGACAGGCAGGGTTATTGCGAGACAGTTCAGTCTTGTCATTGCGGGCTTGACCCGCAATCCCCGGATGTCCGTTAATATCCCGACCATAGGTGTAAAATGCAACATTTTTCTGCAACTGCGGTTCAATATCCACTTTCTGCTCCATCAATAAAGCCCCGCCTTCACGAACTAACGAAGTAAAATGAATAAATGCCTTGCGGTATTCTTCTTCCGTTCCGTAAATATCCAGATGGTCGGGCGCTACAGATGTAATAACAGCCATATAGGGTGAAAGCCAATGGAAAGAACGGTCGTATTCATCGGCTTCAATCACGGTCAAATCACTTTTTTCCGATAATAAAAGGTTATTATCATAATTCTTCAAAATACCGCCCAAAAAAGCGCTGCAATCCACTTCCGATTGTTTCAATAAATGAGCAATCATCGATGAAGTGGTAGTTTTTCCGTGCGTACCCGCCACACAAATTCCCCGTTTGGTTTTGGTGATTTCGCCCAAAACCTGGGCGCGTTTCATCATTTGAAAATCATTTTTCCGGAAAAATTCCAATTCAGAGTGGTCGGAAGGAACGGCAGGTGTATAAACGACTAAAGTATTTTCTTTATTTTTGAACGGCTCCGGAATCAAATCCACATTATCTTCATAATGGATGGGAGCACCTTCCGCATTTAATTGCCGGGTCAAAGCAGATTCCACTTTATCATATCCGGCAACGTTTTTGCCTTCGGCAAGGAAATAACGCACCAAATTACTCATCCCGATGCCTCCGGCGCCGATGAAGTAGAGAGAATTTATGTCGTTTAAGTTTTTCATATTCTATTTTGTTTTTCAATCATTTTTCTTCAAAATTCCCTCGATTTCATCGACAATTTTATTAGCCGAATCAGGCAAAGCCAATGTTAAAATATTTTCACTCAATTCTTTTAATTGGGCTTCGTCTTGTACGACTTTCAATGCCATGGGGATTAATTCTTGAACGGCATCCTTATCCGCAATCATAATTGCGGCATTTTTCCGGACTAATGCCTGTGCATTTTTCGTCTGATGGTCTTCCGCTACATTCGGTGAAGGGACCAAAATAACCGGTTTGCCCAGCAAACAAAATTCGGATATCGAGCCGGCGCCTGCTCGCGAAACGATTAAATCAGCTATAGAATAAGCTAAATCCATCCGGGAAACAAATTCGGTAAGATGGAAATTTTCCGGAAAATTCTTGTCATTGCGGTTTCTCGACTCCGCTCGAAATGACGTTGCTTGACCCGCAATCTCCTCATAATAGTACTTTCCTGTTTGCCAAATGAATTGCACTCCATGATATTCATGGGATTGCGGGTCAAGCCCGCAATGACAAGAAGAACGTTTGATTTCTTTCAAATGCGCCAAAACACTTTCGTTGAGCGTTCGTGCACCCAAACTGCCTCCAACGATTAAAATCGTTTTTTTATTGGGGTCTAAACCAAAATGCGAATAGGCTTCTTTTCTTTTTTCGTCCGTAATCACTAAATCCTGACGGACAGGATTTCCGGTCAATACAATCTTTTCTTTTGGAAAAAATTGCTCCATTCCATCGTAAGCTACACAGATTTTTGCTGCTTTTTGCGCCAATAATTTATTCGTTACACCGGCGTATGAATTTTGTTCCTGGAGTAAAGTCGGAATGCCTTTTTGGGCTGCGGCTTTTAACACCGGACCACTGGCATACCCTCCTACTCCGATGGCAATATCCGGTTGAAATTCCTTGATAATTTTGCGGGCAAGCGACAGACTTTTATTCAGTTTCCAAAGTACGGACAGGTTTTTCAATAGATTTTTACGGTCAAAACCGGCAACCGGCAAACCCACAATTTGATAACCTGCTTTCGGAACACGTTCCATTTCCATACGGTTTTCCGCGCCTACAAAAAGAATTTCCGCATCAGGATGTTTTGCTTTTATAGCATTGGCAATCGAAATAGCCGGGAAAATATGCCCTCCTGTTCCTCCTCCACTGATAATTATTTTCATACTATTCATTTTTGTCATTGCGGGCTTGACCCGCAATCTCCTGCTAATCGTTAATATTTATTTTCTTGGGATTGCGGGTCGGCGCCCGCAATGACAGCCAATTTTTGTTCTTCGTCCAATTCTGTTTCTATTTCTTCCTCCCGCATTACCCCTTTCGGATTATCGAACCGGCTGACACTTAGTATGAATCCAAAATAAATACAAGTGATTAAAGTAGAAGTTCCTCCCCGGCTCACCAAAGGCAAGGTTTGACCGGTTACCGGTATTAATCCGACCGCGACAGCCATATTGGCCAATGCTTGTGTAACCAAAATCAATGCCGAACCCATGACAATAAATTTTGGGAAGAGTCTTTCACTCCGGTTGGCGATAATTCCTGCCCGTATAAAAAGGATAATATAGAGCAGTAAAACGACCATTCCACCGATTAATCCGGTTTCTTCAATGATAATGGCGTAAATAAAATCGGAATAAGCTTGCGGTAAAAAATCGCGTTCAACACTATTTCCCGGCATTTTACCAAACAGGCTTCCATTGGAAATAGCCATATTCGCATGAGATACCTGGTAATTATCATCCTCCACCTTAAAATCGGGATTGTGGACATCAATATCTCCTCCGAAATCCTTAAATCGCTCACTCCAGGTTTCCAATCTCGGAAGAAATTTGCCGATGGAATGGGAAGGTACAAAATAAATGATACTGATAAAAAGACCGCCTGCCACTCCGAGACATAAAACCAATTTCCCGATTTGTTTGAATGGAAGTTGTCCGATAACCATCATCAGGAATATAATTCCGAATAACATAATAGCAGTAGAACCATTATCAATCATAATAATTCCGCAAGTGATCACCGTGGCAATCAGAATCCACCGGAAACTTTTATCATTCGCATCGTCTTTCCGTTTACTGAGGATAAAAGCCGTAAAAGTTATCAGACATAATTTGGCTATTTCCGAAGGTTGAAAAGAAACACCTGCAATATTTATCCAACGATAAGACCCATTAACCGAGGAGCCAAAAAGACGAGTGGCCACTAATAACACCCAAGCGATGGGAAGGAAAATCCCTAACACGGTAAAAAACCGAGGTTTAACGGCATGAACTACCAATACGATTCCTAAACCGACCAAAAGGAATATGGAATGCCGGAGAATCGGTTGCCAATAATCCGTCCGGTAAGCCAATGTCGCCGAAGCGCTATAGACTTCTACTATGGAAATCAGACAAAGAAACATGAATACCATCCATATTACCCGGTCGCCTCTGAATATTTTATTAAAAAAATCCATTTATTGAACTAAGAACTAAGAGTTAAAAACTAAAAATTATAGGTGTCTTACACAGTCTTTAAACTGTTTGCCCCGGTCTTCGTAGTTCTGAAATAAATCAAAACTGGCGCAACAGGGCGACAATAGTACCGTATCTCCTTTTTGAGCGACATCATACGCTTGTGAAATAGCTTCTTCCATTGAACGGGCATCTTGTACAATATCGACCTTTCCATCGAAAAAAGTATGTAGTTTGGCATTGTCCACACCGAGAAAAATCAAGGCGCGGCATTTATTCAAAACCAGCGATTCGATTTCCCGGTAATCGTTGCCTTTGTCCGTTCCACCCAAGATTAACACCGTCGGTGTCTTCATGCTTTGCAAGGCATACCAGCACGAATTGACATTGGTTGCCTTGGAATCGTTGATGTATTCCACGCCTCTCACGCGCGCAACCTTTTCCAAACGGTGTTCTACTCCTTTAAAATCGCTCAGCGACCGGCGGATATTATCATCCTTGATATCCAATAATTTAGCTGCAATTCCTGCCGCCAGAGAATTGTACAAATTGTGCGTTCCTGTTAGTGCTACTAATTCTTCTTCCATGGTAAATTGTCCGTTAGGAGTGTCTATATTAATGTTATTATTTTCCGTGTAAGCCTTCACTCCCGGCTCCTTTTTTTCTGCAAAAGGATAAAGAGTGACGGAAGGTTTCAATTTTTCAATCTCGCGCGAAACAATGGGGTCATCGTTCCAATAAATGAAAGCATCCTTTTCCGTCTGATTTTGCAGAATCCGCAATTTGGAATCAACATAATTCTGCATTTCGTAATTGTAACGGTCTAAATGGTCGGGCGTAATATTCAGCAAAACTGCAATATCCGCTTTGAAATCGTACATTCCGTCCAATTGAAAACTGCTTAATTCAATGACATAATAATCGTAATCATCTTCCGCCACTTGCAAAGCCAGACTATCCCCCACATTGCCGGCCAATCCAACGTTCAATCCGGCATCTTTCAGAATATGATAGGTCAGCATGGTAGTCGTTGTTTTTCCGTTGCTGCCGGTAATGCAAATCATTTTTGCCTTCGTATATCGTCCGGCAAATTCAATTTCCGAAATGACCGGAATGGCTTTCTCTTTTATCTTTTTTACAATCGCCGCTTTATCTGGAATTCCCGGACTTTTGACGATTTCACCGGCATTCAGAATCAATTCTTCCGTATGCTGTTCTTCTTCGAAAGCGATACCATACTTCACCAAAATATCCCGGTATTTCGGCTTTATTTCCGATGAATCGGACAAAAAAACATCAAAGCCCTGTTTTTTTGCCAAAACAGCAGCGCCGGTTCCGCTCTCTCCGCCACCGAGAACGACCAGACGTTTCAAAGTCAGCGGAGCAAAATCAAAAAGATTGAGACCGGAGTTTTCCTTTGGGGATATGTTTATAAATTGTGCCATACTATTATTATATATTTCTATTTTTACTCATCAATATTCATGTTTTATGTTTTCGTTCGGACGAGGTTCCACCTCGTTCGCACTATCCCAGCAGGTTCTACCTGCGACCTTGCACAGCACCACCATGTCGTTAATACGTTTTCCATGTCGTATCCAACACTATTACATTTATCTCGCAATCATCCAATTCAGCATAATTTCTCGCACTCGAATACAAGTAATCTTCCGCATTGGCTACAATACCACTTCGCACCGGATTATCATGAATATAATTTATTTTTTGTTCAATAAATTTCGGACTATATACTAATTCTGCATGATTTTCATGTGTCCAAACTTGATTGGTCTGTTTCGATTTTAACTTTCCATGATACTCAAAAACCATTTTCATCCAATCTCTGCGACTTTCGTTTTCATCTTCCATCGCTTTCAACATCTTGCTACTGGTAAAATGTTTAAAATCGCGGACAAAATCGCTTAAATTTTCAGTTTCACTTTGCACCAACAAATGAATATGATTAGACATGATGACATAAGCATATAACAGCAATCCTTTCTGTTGTTGGCAATACAATAAACTTTCTATAACAATATCCTTGTATATTTTCCGCGTGAAAATATCTACCCATCCTACTATTTGAAACGTCAAAAAGTGGGCGCAATCCTGTTCTGATATTCTATATGCAGTTGACATGTGATTTCGTTTTTATAGTATTTATACGCAGGTAGAACCTGCTGGGATAATTCGAACGAGGTAGAACCTCGTCCGAACCAAAACTATCGTTTTGCACAATCAAGTAGCAAGCATAACGAGAGAGTTTGTAATCCTGAATATTTTTCGGATGTGCCCCAGAAGGCATTGTGACCGTTTTCCTGACGTCAGGAAAATGGTCACAGAGCTTGTAGCCGCTGTTTTTGCAGGATAGCATTGCCCTGTCAATTACTTTTTGAAAATTCTCCCATTTGGCATATTCCAATACGGGTGCCAACTCGCGAGCCGACCAAAATTCGTTTCCATTTTCATCTACTTGCTTGATTTGCTCAAAGCTTTGATACTCTTTTGTTACTAAATTACTCATAATTTTTTGTTTTAGTATTTTATCTCATTTTTAACGTTGCTATTACTAATACAGCCAAAATAATCCCAATCAACCAAAACCGGACCACTATCTTGGATTCGGGTACAGGAACAAAAGGTCGTTGAATAATCGCATCGATTCCTGCATTGCCCGCTTTTTGAAAATGGTGGTGCAAGGGTGTCATTTTAAATATTCGTTTGCCTGTTCCGGTTCTTTTTTTCGTACATTTGAAATACGCTACCTGCACCATGACGGAAACACTTTCAGCCAGAAAGACTCCGCACAGAATCGGTAACAATAATTCTTTATGAATCAAAATGGCAAAAACCGCGATGATTCCGCCCAAAGTCAATGATCCGGTGTCGCCCATGAAAACCTGAGCGGGGAACGCATTATACCATAAAAATCCGATACAAGCGCCGATGAAAGCACTGGCAAAAATAGCCAATTCTTCGCAACCGGGTATATACATGATATTCAAATAGGCAGCATATTCGAGATGGGAGGAAACATAAGCCAAAATTCCCAAAGCTACCCCAATGATAGCCGAGCTTCCTGCCGCTAAACCGTCCAATCCATCGGTCAAATTGGCTCCATTGGATACTGCGGTTACAATAAAAATAGTAATCAACACAAAAATAATCCAGGTAACGGCTGTCCGGTGATTCGGCATGAAGGAAGCCAGATCGCGATAATCCAGATTATTATTCTTGAAAAACGGAAGGGTCGTTTGTGTCGATTTCACCGTAGGAGAATAGACAATTTCGGTTTTTTCACCTTCATGGACAATCTCTACATTTTCACGCATCGCAACATTTGGACTTAAATAAATAGTCAGACCCACAATTAATCCCAATCCGACTTGTGCCACTATCTTCAATTTTCCCGATAAACCGTCCTTGTTTTTCCGGATGACTTTAATATAATCGTCGATGAAACCGAGCGTTCCGAGCCAAACCGTCGTAATCAGCATCAGAAGAATATAGATATTCGACAATCGCGCCAACAACAAAACCGGAACGACAATAGCAATTATAATAATGATTCCACCCATGGTCGGCGTTCCTTTTTTCTGCATTTGCCCTTCCAATCCGAGATCGCGAATGGTTTCCCCGATTTGTTGTTTTTGCAAAGCTTCAATAATCCTTCTTCCGGTAATGGTGGAAAGAATCAGCGATAAAATCAACGCCATTGCCGAGCGAAAAGAAATGTAATGAACCATTCCGGCCCCCGGAAAATCCAACTGATCAAGATAGTGAAATAAATCGTATAACATATTGTGTTTATTTTGTTATTTTTTTTTAAGAAACTTAAGTAGCTTAAGAAGCTTAAGGCTCTTAAGAACTTTGCCCAAATATTTCTCTAACAATTTCCCGATCATCAAAATGATGTTTCACCCCTTTGACTTCCTGATAATCTTCGTGCCCTTTACCGGCAATCAGGATGACATCGCCGGTTTGCGCCAGTAAACAAGCGGTGCGGATGGCTTCTTTCCGGTTGGCAATGCAAACTGCTTGTTTTTTTTCTGCGGCATCCAAGCCTGCCACCATATCGTTGATGATGTCCTCCGGTTCTTCTGAGCGGGGATTGTCGGAGGTCAGGATTACCCGGTTGCTCAACCGGACGGCTTCTTTTGCCATCATCGGGCGCTTGCCTTTATCGCGGTCGCCTCCGCATCCGACTACTGTAATCACTTTGCCCCGGTCGCCCAATACTTCATTAATCGCATTCAACACATTGGTCAAAGCATCGGGCGTATGTGCATAATCCACCACGGCGGTATAGCCGTCCGGCGAACGGAATGTTTCGAAACGACCGGATACTGATTGGAGCGTACTCAATAAAACAGCCGTTTCATCGGAATTTTGCTCCAAAAGAACCGTTGCACCATAAACAGCTAACAGATTATAAGCATTGAATTTTCCGACAAATTGCGTTAATATTTCCGTATCGTTAATAGTCATCAGCGTACCGTCGAAATGCGATTCCAATATCCGTCCTTTAAAATCCGCTAACGATTGGAAAGAATAGGTATATTTCTGCGCACGAGTATTTTGCAACATAAACAGGCCGTTTTTATCGTCTTTATTTGTTAATGCAAAAGCATCCGCAGGAAGTACATCAAAAAATCCTTTTTTCGCATCACGATAGGCTTCAAATGTTTCGTGATAATCCAGATGGTCGCGCGTGAGATTGGTAAAAATTCCGCCTTTGAATTGCAATCCGGCAATTCGTTTTTGAACCACCGCATGAGAACTGACTTCCATAAAAGCATAATCGCATCCCTCGGCTACCATTTGAGCCAATAAACCGTTCAATTCGATGGCATCCGGAGTGGTATGCGTGGCAGGAATCTCCTTGCCGTCAATATAATTGCAAACCGTAGAAAGCAATCCGGCTTTATAGCCTAATTTCCGGAACATCGTATATAATAAGGTAGCGGTCGTTGTTTTGCCGTTGGTACCGGTAACGCCGATTAAACGGAGGTTTTTTGAAGGTTCGCCGTTCCAAAGCGAGGCTAATTGTCCCAAGGCTTCGGCGCTGTCTTTTACCTGAATATAGCTAACATCCGCGTGTTTGTTTTCCGGCAAAGTCTGGCAAACAATTACTTTTGCTCCGTTGGCAATGGCTGTTTCGATATAAGCGTGTCCGTCGGATTTTGTGCCCGGTACGGCTACGAATAAATAACCCGGTTGTATTTTACGGGAATCGAAATGAATTCCGGTAATGTCTAATTCTTTGTTTTCAAATGTTAGTTTCATACTCTAAATATTAACGGACATCTTGGGATTGCGGGTCAAGCCCGCAATGACAGAGTTCCTATCTTATTATTTTAATTGCAATCCTACTGTTTGACCTTTTATCACATTTGTTCCCGGAGCAATGGATTGTGACACCACGCTCCCCCGCCCTGCCAGATTGACACGCAAACCGGCGCTTTCCATCGCAAAAACCGCATCTTTGGCGCCCATTCCTTTGACATTGGGAACCTGACCGGATTCTACGATTATATCGTCTAAATTCCTTTTTAAAACCGGTTCCACCGGATGAATCGTATCTACCGGAAATGCTTTGGCATTGCTGATAATATTTTTCGAATAAATTTCTTCTGCAATGGTTTTGAAAACCGCTCCGCACATCAATCCGCCGGACGGCGCACCGTTGCGGGGCTTGCGGATAACGACTATGATCGAATATTCGGGCTTATCAGAAGGGAAAAAACCGCAAAAAGAGACCTGATGCGATAAACCTCCGGCTTTATAGCCTGCCGTTCCCTGGGAAAGTTGAGCGGTACCGGTTTTCCCGGAAATCCGGACTTTATCCGACCGGGCCGGTTTTCCCGTTCCATCGGGACAATTCACCACATCATCCAACATTTGCCGAATGGCTTTTAAGGTAGAAGACGAACAAATCTTGTCGTTGATTACTTGCGGTTTTCTCTTTTCAATCGTATGTCCGTTTTCCCGGATTTCCCGTACAAATACCGGCTTTACCAATTTTCCGTCATTGGCAATGGCATTAAAAAACGACAAAGTATAAACCGGCGGAATTTGTGTTTCATAGCCGAAGGACATCCAGGGCAACGTAGAACGAGACCAATAATGCGCTGTACTGTCTTTCGGATGGCGAATCCGCGGTATTCCGTAACCCGGAATTTCCAATTTCATATCCTTGTGAAAACCGATTTTGCGAATGCCGTCCACATATTTTCCGGGATTATCGCCGTAGGCTCTCAGGATTAGTTTGGCCACTCCGATATTGGAGGAATACCGGATACTTTTGGCAGCCGTAATCGTTCCGTATCCTCCCCGGTTGGCATTGTGGTCGCGCAATTCATGTCCTGCAATATGTACCACACCGTTTCCGGTTTCTACCGAATCTTCCGGATGAACCAAACCGTCTTCCAAAGCAACCATCATGGAAACTACTTTAAAGGTAGAACCGGGTTCGCTTAAATCGGAAACGGCATAATTTTTCGTTTCGCCCCATAGTCCTTCCCGGATACGTCCCATGTTGGTAATGGCTTTCACTTCCCCAGTGGCGACTTCCATCACGACTGCCGTACCCGATTCGGCGTCCAATTCACGGAGTTTATTTAACAAAGCCTTTTCGGTAATATCCTGTATGTTAATGTCGATTGTGGAAACAATGTCTTTACCATCCACCGGTTTTTCATCCAGGACATTAATCCATTGACCATTTACTTTCCGGCGGGTACTGGTTCCGGGCAGACCGCTCAATAAAGTATTATATTGCAGTTCCAAGCCGTTTTTACCGCCTTTTTCAAATTCACCATAGATGTCCCCGATGGTACGGGAAGCCAAAGTTCCGTACGGTTTTGTCCTTTTAACCAATTCCTTGCTGTATAAACCGGATTTGTTAGCCCCTTTGTTGAAAAAAGGCATCCGGCGGACTGCTTTCCATTGCAGGTAATCAATATCCTGGTTTAATAAGCGGTATTCCCTGTTTTTGGGTGAGCGCAGACTCCAACCTCTCATCAGATGGCGCTCATATTCTGCCGCCGACCGTTGCGGAAACATTTTGCTTAATTCCACCGAAAGCGGTTTCACATATTTCCGTAAGGTATCTTCCTTGATTCCTTCCGCCCAAAAGTCGATATACAAACGGAATTGCGATTCGGTAGTCGCCATTAACTCATCATTGACCGAATAGATATCGCCCCGGACAGCCGGAACTTCTACATTGGGACGAATCTGTTTCTCGCTGATTTTCCGCCAGGCGCTTCCATCCATAAACGAAGTCATGCAAGCCTTTCCAAAAATCAGAAAGGCAAACAAAATGATACATACTGCGACTATCGAATAATACAGTAGAATCTTTTTATTTATGGATTGTTTATCCTGCATACCTTATTTATGTATTTCCATTGCCGGACTGGTGGATCCGGACAATTCGATTCCTTTTGCTTTCAGTAATTCTTCGACCTGCGATTGACGGCTATGCGAAGTCAATTCCGTGGAAATAATCAGGTTTTCATACTTGACATCTTTTAGCCTCTCTTTCAGCGCTTCAATCTCCGTTAGTTTTTTCATGCAGGAATAGCCGTTACTGATAAAAATAACGATCAGTATCACAATGAGTACCAACAGTTTGTATTGTTTGGTAACAAACTCTTCCGTTAAAATGCCTCCGTCAAGGAAACCTTTGGCGGAAACTTTCTTTTTTTTCTTCGGTTCGCTCATTTCACTTTCTCTACTATTCGTAATTTCGCACTTCTTGACCTTGGATTCCGGTCTATCTCTTCTTCATCCGGAACGATTACCTTATTATTAATCGCTTTGAAAGGCGATTGGATATTTCCGTAAAAATCTTTTTCTATTTCTCCTTCAAAATTACCGGTCTTGAAAAAATTCTTCACCAAACGGTCTTCCAATGAATGATAGGTGATTACCACCATCCGTCCGCCGGGCTTTAATAATTGGGAAGCCTGTTCGAGCAGCTCTTTCAAAGCATCCATTTCGCCGTTTACCTCAATCCGTAAGGCTTGAAAGGCTTGCGCCAATTGCTTTTTTTCTTTCTCCCGGCTGAAAAAAGGTTTGAGGATATCCAGAAAATCTTGCGTGGTCTTTATTTTCCGATTATTCCTTGCCTGCACAATGGCTTTGGCAATCGCCCTTGAATTCCGCAGTTCACCATAGATATAGAATACATCCGCCAAAGCCTCTTCCGGATAGGTATTCAGTAGTTCGGCAGCGGTTTTTCCGGAACGCTTATTCATCCGCATATCCAGGTCGCCGGTAAAACGGAACGAAAACCCCCGCGTTTCATCGTCAAAATGATGGGACGAAACACCTAAATCAGCCAACAGTCCATCGATCGCTTTTATGCCGTGCCAATCCATGAATTGGATAAGGTAGCGGAAATTACTTCGCACAAAAGTGAAGGATTTATCGGGCAAACTGTTTTTTTCGGCATCTTCGTCCTGATCGAATCCGTACAGGCGACCGGCTCCGTGCAAGCCTTTTACGATTTCTTTGGCATGACCGCCACCCCCAAAAGTGACATCCACATAAATGCCGTCCGGCTGAATATTCAAGCCGGCGATGCTTTCTTTTAAAAGAACAGGAACATGATATGTTAACGCTTCCTTCATCATAACGATCCCAAGATTTGATCCATCGTTTCTTCGAACATCTTATCATCCATGACCGGATGATCCAATTGGCCGGGATTCCAGATTTCAATCGTATGATCCACTCCCATGAAACGGACATCGCTGGAAATGCCGGCGATTTGCAAATAACGCTTCGGAATTAAAATCCGTCCGTTGGAATCCAATTCCAATAATTCCGAATCCTGAATAAACTTGCGGTAAATCTGCCGTTGCTCTCTCCCGTACTTTTTCAATTTCGAACGGAGCAATGCCAATTCTTCTTCCCAAACATTTCCGGGATAGAGAACCAGGCAATTTTCATAGATATCTTTCCGCAATACAAGACGCGTATCCTCCGTCGATTGCAGGATTTTGCGAAAAGTCGCCGGAACGAAAACCCGCCCTTTGACATCCACTTTAGCGTCTATATTTCCAATAAAATGATCCACTTTTCGTAAACTATTATTTGACAGCGTAAAAGTACAAAAAATCCACAATTCCCCACAATTATAATTGATTAATTTTATTAACAAAATATAAACCGGTATTAACAAGTTATCAACTAATTATAAATTAACTAAAATATTGAATATTAATCTATTTTTGTAGATATTGATAAAGTGGAGGATAGTGGAGGTAATAAAACAACTCTTATTTTAGAAAATCAGCTTATTTGTCGGCGAAAGGGAATAAGGTCCAAATTAAAAGTTAAAATTTCCAAAAAACAGGTTAAAAAATAGTTTTATTGAAAAAATTTGCGTACCTTTGCATCGTTAAAATTTAGTCCGAAAAATGCTGTCACTTCTTAAGTGACATTTTTTTTTGCCAAATTGTCATTAAAATGCTTATTTCCGCCTTTTTAAGTTTTTAAATATTTTAAGCGAAAAGGGTACAGCTTTGCTGAAACCAAGACATTCGTAATAAAAATATCAACAATATTGTCATCAGTTGATGACAATATTGTTATTTTCTTATTCTTTAAAAACCCTAATTATAACAAACCTGTATCCTGTTTTACCTTTCTCTGGTGTATCCTTTTACCCTGAATTCAATATTTTAACAGCAAATCGGCAAAACTTTACTGTCACTTAAGAAGTGACTTGACATTCAAATTATTAAGCATAAATAATATGTTATTTTTGATTTAACATATTATAACACAAAAAGAATACAGAAACTCGGATAAGGCGGGAGCGTTTCGTTTTTTTTACTTATAAACCATTTTCATTTTTTCTCAAAGAAATGGGATGATTTCCTGCCTTTTTCCGGTTTGATTCCATAATATATGTTAAAAATTAACAGCCCTTTGGGGCAATAATATATTAGTTTAAAAATAAGAAGATGAAGCAAAAGATTTTTTTAATGCTGACACTCCTGATTTGGAGTGCAGCAAGCATGAATGCGCAGGTAAATATCGGCAGTACGGATGGTCCTCAACCCGGAGCCATTTTGGATTTGTCGCAAGGCAGTCAGAAATTAGGCTTGATTTTGCCGAATGTTCCGTTGGCTACTGTCGGCGCTTGGCAGTTGGATGCAGGTACCGGAGTGGAAGGAACAGTTGTTTACAATACGAATGAGAATTTGTTGGATGCAGCCGGTTCAAAAATAGGTAAAGGTATCTTTGTGTGGATCGGCAACGGTTGGCAGGCAGCTAAATCGGGCGCCGGCAGTCTGTTGGCGCTCGGTTTCGATTTGACACCCGCCACCGGCGTTGTTAATGCTTTTGTAGGCGGCACGATTGAATTTACGGCGAGTGATTTTTTACCGGCAGGTGCAGCCCCAGGGGTGAACTGGGTCATTCCTTCCGGTTCTGCATCTATCGCTGCTATTCAGGCAAGTACGGTTACAACTTGTATTGTGGAAGGATTAAGTGTAGGTCAGGCTACCCTTGCCGTTACCAGTTTGGACGGTAATGTCACTAAAACGGTGACTATTGATGTACAGCCGGCCCCTGTTCCCGTTAGCGATTTAACGTTGGACAGCGAAGCGGCTTACACCGCACCGTCCACCGGAGGAAGTATCAACCGCACTGCTACTATTGCTCCAGATAATGCCGCTGAAAAAGGGGTGAACTGGACCAGTGATAATCCGGACGTGACCATTACTCCGTCCAATCCTGTAGCTTCGGGTACACCCGTGACGATCACTGTTGCCGCAGGCTCAGACGCTATTACCGGCGCTACCGTTACCGCCTCTGCTGTTGGAGATGGAACGAAGACAAAGACCATCACCATTAACAGAGATGCACCTTCTTACCCGGCAGGAACCATCGTGATTCCGAATGCCAAAACGGGTTTTATTTCCGGTGCGTACACTTCGTACGCCAGTGTCCCCAGCACTACATCCGGCAGCCTGCTTATAGCTGCTGCAGATGGCAACTCAGGTTCAACAAATACGTGGGATGCAATTAGTGGTTATAATTCAATTGCGTATGCCAACACTGATGCAAGAAAGTTTGAAGGCGCTAATGCTGGTTGCGAAGACGGATGGCGTTTACCTTCGATTGTAGAACTAAAAGCTATTGCCGATTACTTCCAATTAACTTATGGCTCTTACCAAGGACCAACGTCCACGCAGGTACCGGGATTCAGCCAGTTGAAAAATCAATCTTATTGGAGTAGCACCTTTCGCTCGGCGGATTATGATTGGGGCGGGAGCGCTTGGTTGGTGGATGTGTCGACAGGTCAACCATGGACCTTGCAGTCCTTGAACTGGAAATATATACGTTGCGTGCGAGAAATTTGAAGATTATCGTTCCAGCCACTTAAAGCGATTTTGCAAAATGAAAATCAGAGTTAGTTGAAAAACTATATTTGAATAGTCCCGGTATTGTGTGCCCGATTGGTTAAACGGTGTACTCTTTCAACCCTTCGATCCAAAAATAAAGGTCGAAGGGTTGCATAGCCGTCAGATTAAAGCAAGGAACGGACTCAAAAAGCCCAATACGGTGATGTGAGCATCTCACATAGCCAACAATTAAGCGAAGTATTTGATGGTCACATCAAGGGTACTCCGCTTTTTTTCAAATCGGGGGCTAAGTGAATGTTTTTTGGTTCACGGTGCACGGTACACGGTGCAAAGGTGCACGGAAGGCGAAAGGCAAGGCACAGAGTGCCGGCATCTTTGTAGCCAGGTGCGTAAGCGCCTGGTTGATAGACCGCCCCGCCAACCAAAGCCGCGTAGCGGCGGCACCTTAACGGCGATGTGTCGCAGCTACGCAGCTCAATGGGTGGGTATGTGCATTATTCCCAGGCGCTTACGCACCTGGCTACAAAGATATCAGCGCTACGCGCCTTTCGTACACCCTTGCACCATGTACCGTGTACCAAAAAACGCTCATCTCGTGTCCGATTGAAATAATTTTAGGAGCTAAATGATAGTTCGATGAACTAATCAAAATAATTAGCCGAGAATAGAGAAAATTTTGTACTTTTGTAGCCTGATTCTTAAAATAATTATTTAATATTTTCAATTATGTCAAAAGTAACCGTAATAGGCGCAGGAAACGTGGGTGCAACCTGTGCAAATGTACTTGTGTTCAACAAAATTGCCGACACCGTTGTCATGCTGGATGTGAAGCAAGGGGTGGCTGAAGGAAAAGCAATTGATATGTTGCAAACGGCTCAAACTTTGGGTTTTGAAACCAATCTGATTGGTGTAACGAACGATTATGCTGCCACTGCTGATTCCGATGTGATTGTTGTTACTTCGGGAATTCCCCGCAAACCGGGCATGACTCGCGAAGAATTAATCGGTACCAACGCCAACATTGTAAAGAGCGTGGTTTCCCAATGTTTGGCTTATTCACCGGATGCTGTATTTGTGATCATCTCCAATCCGATGGATACCATGACTTACCTGACGTTGAAAGCTACCGGTCTTCCCAAAAACAAAGTCATCGGTATGGGCGGCGCTTTGGACAGTTCACGTTTCAAATATTATTTGTCGCAGGCTTTGAAAGCCAATCCGGCAGAAGTGGAAGGTTTGGTTATCGGCGGACACGGCGATACGACCATGATTCCTCTCAAACGCTTGGCTACTTACAACGGCACTCCAGTTTCCGGATTATTGGATACCGCCGCTTTAGACAAAGTGGTTGCCGACACCATGGTAGGTGGCGCTACCTTGACCGGTTTATTGGGAACTTCCGCCTGGTACGCTCCGGGGGCAGCAGGCGCTTATGTAGTAGCTTCGATTGTAAATAATTACCGCCGGTTGATTCCGTCTTGCGTTTACTTAGAAGGCGAATACGGACAAAGCGATATTTGCATCGGTGTTCCGGCTATCATTGGCCGCAACGGTGTAGAAGCGATTGTTGACGTAAAATTGAATGATGAAGAAAAAGCATTGTTCGAAAAAAGCGCTGATGCAGTTCGCAAAACGAATGAAGTGCTGAAAGAAATCGGAGCGTTGTAATTCGGAACCTTCTGTCATTGCGGGCTTGACCCGCAATCCCAAGATGTCCGTTAAACACTAATAATGCAAAATACTGTATAATAGTAATGAACGATTTTCATGGGATTGCGGGTCAAGCCCGCAATGACAGACCTTTGAACTTTAATGCAATTGCAATCTTGTTTGATAGAGTTAGTATTGCATAAGTTTACTTGGATTTTGTGCCGAATGAAATACACGAGCTATTTCTACATGATTGCTAAATATTTTATAGACAATCTTATATCTCCATTTTACAGTATAGCGAACATCATCTCTATTATATGAAAGCTCTCTTGGAAACTTATAAGGGAAAGGATAAATGTTATTTACTGCTTTCTTAATCCCATTCAATACATACCTGGATCGTTCTTCGCTTGAATTTTGGCTAATATATTCCAATATGGAATCTAAATCTGACATAGCAATATCAGACCAAATAATACTATTATTTTCCTCCATATTTCAAATATAACCGTCTCATACATTCTTCATGAGTGACAAATTTGCCTTCTTTAATTTGACTAAATCCCTCATCAATAGCATCAATGTATTGCTGCCTGTTTAAAGGTTTTCGATCAGCCGTATAGGCAATAATCTCCTCTTGTTCTACCTTGTGAAAATTTTCTTCCATTTCCATAACATCTACATTTGTTTGTCTCATAACTATATTGTTTTAGTTTAAAAATAGATTGTAAAGATAGAAAATAATTCGATAAGTATCCGATTAAACCAAAAAAAATCCGAATTTTCCTTACCTTTGCAAATAAAAAACGCGAATGAGTCGTAAACTGATCTATCTTTTATTATTCGTTTCCCTGTCTTCTTTTGCGCAAATTACGCCTAAACGGGAATTTCGCGGAGCCTGGATCAGTATCATTTATCAAAGCCAGTACCCCAAAATGTCCGTTCCCGAAATGAAACACTATTTTACGGATATGCTGGACAGTTTGCAAGCCTGTCATATCAATGCGATTATTTATCAGGCTCGTCCCGCTGCAGATGCTTGTTATGATTCCAATATCGAACCTTGGAGCCGGTATCTGACCGGTCAACAGGGAAAAGCGCCGGAGGGAAATTTTGACCCGATGGCTTTTTTGATTGAAGAGGCGCACGGCCGCGGGATGGAATTTCATGCCTGGCTGAATCCTTATCGTGTAACTGCTTCCGAAAACGAAACGCTGCATGCTTCCCATATTTATTATCAACATCCCGAATGGTTTGTCAAATACGGCAATAAACTGTATTTCGACCCGGGTTTGCCGGAAAGCCGGACTTTTATTTGCCAAGTGGTGAACGATATTGTCAGCCGGTATGATGTGGATGCCATTCATACGGACGATTATTTTTATCCCTACCCGATTGCCGGAGAACAATTTCCGGATGCGGACAGCTTCAATCGTTATGCCTCTTCGCAGGGTTTTTCTGCCGGCCAACGCAATGATTGGCGGCGAAATAATGTCAACACTTTAATCCGGGACGTGAAACAGACCATTGTGCGGACTAAACCTTGGGTGCGTTTCGGCATCAGCCCTTTTGGTATTTACCGGAATAAAAAAAATACGCCCGACGGCTCCGGCAGCGAGACGAATGGTTTGCAAAACTACGACGACCTGTATGCAGACATCAAACTTTGGATGGAAAAAGGCTGGATCGACTATAATATGCCCCAGATTTATTGGGAAACAGGACATCCGGCTGCCGATTACGAAACGTTAATCCGGTGGTGGACGCGAAATAATTACGGTGGTCACTTGTATATCGGACAAGATGTGGCACGAACGATGAAAGGAGGCGACCTGAACCGCAAAATGGAACTGGAACGCACACTTCCCGCCGTTTACGGCAATTGTTTTTGGCCTGTATATGAGTTATTGAAAAACAACGGCGGAATAACCGACCGGCTGAAAAATCAATATCAGTCCTATCCGGCTTTAATTCCGGCTTATTTGCATCAGCACAATAAACGCCCCAAAGATGTCAAATCGTTGAAAGCCGAATGGACTCCGCAAGGTTACTTGTTGCATTGGAAACGGAACGGCGACCCTAAAAATCCGGAAAAGGCGCAATATTATGTGATTTACCGTTTCCGGGACAAGGAAAAAACAAACCTCGAAGATCCCTCGAAAATCGTATCCATCACTCGTAGAACTGATTACCTTTTACCGTATCAAAATGGAACGGAGAAATACAAATACGTTGTTACTTCCGTTGACCGTTTTCATAACGAAACGAAAAAAGGAAAGTCAAAAACCATCAAACTATAATCTATGCACAAATCTATTTCTGTTTCCTTTTTAGGCATTGTTTTATTATGTATGGCTTGTTCCAACCGGACGGAACAGGGCAACCGGATTACGGTCACCATCGAGCCGCAACGCTATTTTGCCGAACAGTTGGTGGATTCTCTTTTTGAAATCACCACAATGGTTCCGCTGGGCAACAGTCCGGAAAGTTACGACCCGAGTCCGCGGCAAATGACTCAATTAGCCGAGAGCAAAGCCTATTTTTGCATCGGACACATCGGCTTTGAAAATGCCTGGTTAGACCGCTTGAAACAAAACAATCCCCATCTGCTGTTTTTCGATAACAGCCAAGGGATTCATTATTCCCTGCACGACGAAGAGGAAACCCACAGTCATTCGCATGCCGCCATTGACCCGCATACCTGGATGTCGCCCAAGGAGGTGCGCATCATTGTCCAAAATATGTTCAAAGCATTGGTCGAGATTGACCCGGAACATACGCCGGTTTATCAAGCCAATCTGGAAAAATTAATCCGGGAAATCGACGAAACCGACCAAATGGTTCAGTCGTATTTGAGCCGGTCTTCCCAAAAAGCGTTTATCATTTATCACCCGGCCTTGACTTATTTTGCCCGGGACTATGGTTTAACGCAATATGCGATTGAATTGGACGGAAAAGAGCCTTCGCCCGAACAGTTGAAGAAATTAACGGATACGGCAAAAGCAGAGAATATTAAAACCGTTTTTATCCAGCAGGAATTTGACCGGAAAAATGCGGAAATCATTGCCCGGGAAACCGGTTGCCGTTTAGTGGTGATTAATCCTTTATCCTATCAATGGAAAGAGGAAGTCGTCCGAATTGCTAAAATATTATCCGGTGAATAAGCTATTGGTTGACATAGAGCATGTAAGCGCAGGCTACAACGATAAATTAGTCTTGAGAGATATTTCATTGAAAATATACGAACAGGATTTTCTGGGGATAACCGGCCCGAATGGCGGAGGAAAAACCACGTTGGTCAAAGTCATTCTGGGTTTAATCCGGCCGGTATCCGGTACCGTTCGCTTGGCACATGCCGGTTTGAAAAAACGTATCGGTTACATGCCGCAAACCAATTCCATAGATAAAAAATTCCCTATTCTGGTTTCCGAAGTCATTGCTTCCGGATTGAGTTCCGAAAAGGGAATGAGTTCCTCCCAAAAACAGGAAAGAGTCCGTGAAACAGTATTGGAAATGGGTTTGGAAACGATGGCGGACAAACCGGTAGGCGAATTATCCGGCGGACAATTGCAACGGACCTTGTTGGGCAGGGCAGTTATCAACCGTCCCGAATTGTTGATTTTGGATGAACCGAATTCGTATATCGACAAAACTTTTGCAACGCATTTTTACCAATTATTGCAGGAACTCAATCAAAAAACGGCCATTGTGTTGATTTCGCACGATATGGATGCGGTGGCTTCGATGGTGAAAAAACAATTGACAATTAACAATTGACAATGATCGTTGTTTATTGGTCATTGATAATTGAAAAAGTATGAATAATTTTCTTTTTTCTTTGAATGTGGTGGCGCCGCTTTTTGTCCTGATGGCGACCGGTTACGTAATACGGCAAATCCGGTTTGTTACTGAGGATTTTCTGTCGCAATTGAATAAACTTGTCTTCAAGTTTTGTTTGCCCATCATGCTGTTTCAAGATATCCGCCTTTCGTACGAAGGGGATTTTTCGAATACCAAACTCATTTTTGCCTCCCTTATCGGCATTGCAACGGTTATTTTTCTCTCGTTTGTGATTGTTCCGCTGTTGGTCAAACGAAAAGCCCAGCGGGGAAGTATTATCCAGGGAATTTACCGCAGTAATTTTCTGATTTACGGCATGCCACTTGCCGTAGGGATGTATGGCGACAGCGCCGTAGCTGCCATTTCCATGTTAATGTTTATCATGATTCCTTTTTACAATGTGGCGGCGGTCATCATTCTGTCTATTTATTCCGAAACAGGAACGCATAAAGTGACTTTCAAGAGCGTATTATACGATATTGTAACCAATCCCTTGATTCTCGGTTGTTTCTTTGGTCTGTTGGGCGGAATGATTCACTTGCAATTGCCCCGCTTCCTGAATGTTCCGCTGGCTCAATTGGCAGGAACCGCAGCGCCTTTGGCTTTGTTTGTGATGGGCGGGGAATTCAAATTCAGAAGCCTCCGGAATAATCTGTTGAAGGTAATTGCCGTTACGGTCGCCCGTTTGATCATTGTACCGGTTGCCGCATTAAGCCTGTTTATTTACATGGGTTTCCGGGATGTGGATTTAGCCGTGTTGCTTTGTATTTTTGCCACTCCTGCCGCCCTGGCCGGTTACATTATGTCCAAAAATATGGGAACCGACGGTGAATTGTCCGGGCAAATCGTTGTATTAACAACAGCCTGTTCCTGTGTCACCATTTTTTTCATCATCTATTTTCTGAGAACTTGGGGCTATTTTTAGCATTTATTTTTTCGTTTTTATTTTTTTTAATTACCTTTGCGCCATGAAAGCAATCAATAAGAGTTTGGAACCTGTCTTAAAGTCAGCTGTTTTAGAAAGCCTGAAAAATTATGACCTGACGAATGAAGGTAATTTTTTGGGAGATCTTTATCTGTATTATGACGGAGAGAATCAAACGCTTACTTTCTTTGACGATGTAGAAAAAGAATTAGTTACGGTCAATCTGAACGATGAAGACATTATTCCGGAAACGGAACTTCAACGGGAAATCAAGCATACCGCTAAATTCGTCCTCAAAGAATTGGAAAAAGAAAAAGCTTTCGATACCGGTTTTATTTGCAAACCTTTCACGGTCAGTATGGTTGACAGCGATTTTATTGTAGAAGAAGAATTGATTTTTATCGACGACGATACCTTAAAATTGGAAGGCAACCTCTGGTCCGGTTTGGACAAGGAATTAGACGATTTTCTAAAAAATCTGATGCAATAATCAAAGGCCACTATAGCTCAGTCGGTAGAGCAGCGCATTCGTAACGCGCAGGTCACCAGTTCGAGTCTGGTTAGTGGCTCTTTTTTTACTCGTAAAAATATGGAATGGCAATACATCAACAGTTTCCACAAGGAATGGATGGAAAAAAGCATCCAATCAATAAACTATTGGAAGAGGCATCCGATGTCGTTAGAAGATGTAAAGAGGCAGCAAATACTATTAAACCAACAGAAGACCACAAGGGAAACCAAATTGCAGTACTGAAAGAATTTGCGACGAATAACAATCTATGGCTTGATTTTACAGATTCGCCTATCATTTATTTAGACAAAGGAGGGGAAAATGAAGTATTCTATGATGGCAAATCTTCTGTTATCAAATTCAATAACTTCGAATACGCAGGAGAAGATTTAACTAATTTTTTTATCCGGATGGTAGCTCATAACTACTTTTTCAACAATATTCCATACGAACTGATAGGGTTTGCCGAGAATTCCAGAAAAGAATTTTGTGCTGTTCTAAAACAACCATACGTCCAAGCCAAAAGAGAAGCTAAAGTAAAAGAAATCACACAATACATGAAATCGCTTGGATTTGCAAAAGGATATTATTCAGATGAATTTTATAATGATAAGTACGAAATTTTTGATGCTGTACCCAATAATGTTTTATATGGAAAAGATGATATTTTATATTTCATTGATACCCAAATCAGACTAAGAGAAATCGAAATTACCCAGCCGGATGTGCAATAATTATTCAGCAATTGTAGATGAACGGGTGACTCAGTCGGTAGAGCAGCACATTCGTAACGCGCAGGTCACCAGTTCGAGTCTGGTTAGTGGCTCTTTTATAATCAGCCGTAACTATGTTTTTTTACATACTTATGGCTGATTATAGTTTTTTATTTTGAAATAAATAATCTTTTTTGTACATTTGTGGCTGATTATAAATAGATAGTTTGAGCTATATGGAAAGTAATATTATCGGCAGAGAATTGGAAAAGAATATTTTAGAGGAAATTTCCGGTTCGGAAAAGTCGGAATTTGTAGCCGTTTACGGTAGAAGGCGTGTAGGCAAAACATTCCTGATCCGTGAAATGTTTGCCG
Organism: Bacteroidia bacterium; assembly: GCA_026000155.1. Classification (GTDB taxonomy): domain Bacteria; phylum Bacteroidota; class Bacteroidia; order Bacteroidales; family Azobacteroidaceae; genus Azobacteroides. Next base: position 161,153 of record BNYG01000001.1, read on the forward strand.
GCCGGTTTGCTTTTGAAATTTCGGGCTTGGCGAATGCTAAAACCAAGAGTCAGTTGCTCAATTTTACGCTCACACTCAACAAACAATCAGGCGAGAATGTGAAGCCGGCCGAAAATTGGTTGGAAGCCTTTGCACAATTAGCCGATTTTTTGGAACGAAGAACAGAAAAACGCAAAATACTGTTTTTTGACGAAATTCCATGGATGGACACGCCCCGGTCGGATTTTCTAGCGGCGTTGGAACATTTTTGGAACGCTTGGGCTTCGGCTCGCAAAGACATTGTGCTGATTGTGTGCGGTTCGGCAACTTCATGGATTATCAACAATTTAATCAATAATCACGGCGGTTTGCACAACCGTTTGACAAGCACTATTTTTCTCAAACCATTTACCTTGCTCGAATGTGAACACTATTTCAAAGCACAAAAAATTTCGACAAGTAGAATGCAAATCGCTGAATATTATATGATTATGGGCGGTGTGCCGTTTTATTTGAGCAATATTAAAAAAGGTTTGAGTGTGGCGCAAAACATTGACAGGCTGTTTTTTGCGGCAAAAAGCGAATTGCGAAACGAATTCAGCAATCTGTATGCGGCGCTTTTTCGCAAATCAGACGATTATATTAAAGTGGTAGAAGCCTTAAGCAAAAAAGGAAAGGGATTGAACCGCAATGAAATAGAGTCTTTGTCAAAAATATCGGGCGGAGGCAGTTTGACAAAAATATTGCAAAATTTGGAATATTGCGATTTTATCCGAAAATACAACGAGTTCGACAAAAAGAAAAGAGACCGGCTTTACCAACTTATCGATCCGTTTACGTTGTTTTATTTCAAATTTATTGCCAAAAATGAGTACAACGACGAGCATTTTTGGACCAATTCACTTGATACGCCGCTCCACAACACTTGGGCGGGCTTTGCCTTTGAGATGCTTGCTTTGTTGCATATTCAGGAAATAAAAAAAGCCTTGGGTATTTCGGGCATTCAATCGACCGTATCGGCGTGGCGAAGCGCCAAAGCAAGTCCGGCCGCTCAAATTGATTTGGCAATCAATCGTAAAGACGGAATTATCAACCTGTTGGAAATAAAATTTGCAGACAAGCCCTTTGTAATTACCAAAAATTACGAAGACAATTTGCGGAACAAAATTTTTGCCTTCAAAGAAGAAACCGGAACAAAAAAAGCCTGTCATTTACTGATGCTGACAACCTTTGGCATAAAACAAAACAGCTATTCGGGAATGGTGCAAAAAGAATTGACAATAGACAATCTATTTTCGTGATAATTCAAATTATATGTTTATAATCAGCCGTAACTATGCTTTTTTATATACTTACGGCTGATTTTGTAAAACCTTGCGGCATCAACAACGATTTTCATTGTGTAAGTTCATCGGTAGAGCAGCTTTATACTTTAATTAATTCGTAATCCAAACTCCCCAAGCCGATTTCTTCCGCATATTTCAATCCCGCCAGCCAATCGGTATTCGGATGAATCAATTTAAATTTATCTACATTCTGCAATTCGCCGTATTGCCGGGTTTCGAGAACCGTATGGATATTCGCACCCGATTGAGTAATCATATCTGCCGAAGCTTTATCCAAAGCGACAGGGTCGAAAGAAGCCGCAATCCCGATATTCGGAACAATCGCCGCATCATTGCAATTCCAGCAATCGCAATCCGGTGAAACGTCTATGATAAAATTGATATGGAAATTCGGTTTGTCTTTGATCACAGCCGTAGTGTATTCCGCAATTTTATAATTCATAATATCCGCCGAATTATCCCAAACCGGTTGAGCGGCATCGAATTGACAGACGGCCACGCATTGACCGCAACCAACGCATTGGGCATAATCGATTTTCGCTTTTTTATCCACATTCAAATGAATGGCATCCGAAGCGCAATATTTCACGCATTGACCGCAAGAGGTACACAAAGACGTATCTACGATAGGTTGCGAAGAAGAATGTAATTCCAATTTTCCGGTACGGGAAGCCGAACCCATGCCCAAGTTTTTCAGCGCTCCGCCAAATCCGGCTTGTTCGTGCCCTTTGAAATGATTCATGGAAATAACGATATCGGCTTCGGCAATAGCAGCCCCAATTTTTGCCGTTTTGCAATACTTTAAATCAATGGGAATTTCCTTATAATCAATCGCTTTCAAACCGTCGGCAATAATCACCGGACAAGGAACGGCTATCGGATTAAATCCGTTTTCAAACGCACTTTCAATATGGTCAATCGCATTCGACCGTTTTCCCAGATACAAGGTATTGGAATCCGTCAAAAAAGGTTTTGCTTGTTTGGTTAACAAGTATTTAACCAATTTACCGGCATAATTGGCGCGGATATACGACAAATTGCCGGGTTCGCCGAAATGGATTTTAATCGCCGTAAATTTGTCTTTGAAGTCGATTTGTTCGATACCGGCTTTCTTAATCAGGATTTCCAATTTGTCCAACAGGTTGCGTCCGGGCTTGGTACGCATATCCGTAAAATACACTTTTGACATAAGCATTTGTTTTTGAAAATACAAAATTAATAAAAATCAGTTACCGGATGTATTTATTGAGAAAAATATAGGAAATAAATCCGGCAACAATCAATATCCACCCTGTCAGCAACGAGCTGTTTGTTTGGAGATGTGCAAAAAAAGGAACAATGAGAAACAATGCGCCAACCAGTACCAGAAATATTCCCAGATTTTTCAAAAAGAACTTCATTATTCGGAAACTTTTTACAAATTAAACGATTATTTGCGGAATTATAAAATATTCTTTTGTAAAAGGAAAGAATTGCTTATTTTTGTAGTATGATAATGTTAATCTTAAGATGAAGTACATCTTCATTCTCTATCAGTTTTTGGTATGGTTGCCGCTGGCTTTGGTCATTACCATACTGACTGCACTCACTACTACTATCGGTTGTTTTTTGGGTGGGGAGCGGATATTCAGTTATTATCCGGGAATGCTATGGTCAAAAATCATTTGCATCCTCAGTCTTTGTCCGGTAAAAGTGACCGGAAGGGAAAAATTAGCCGACAAACAATCCTATATTTTTGTAGCGAATCATCAGGGAGCGTTCGATATTTTCCTTATTTACGGTTATCTGGGCATCCCTATCAAATGGATAATGAAACAAAGTCTGCGCAAAATACCTTTTGTAGGAAAAGCCTGCGAAATGGCGGGTTTTATTTTTGTGGATAATTCGTCGCCTGTAGCCGCAGCAAAAACCATCCGGGTCGCCGAACAACGATTAAAAAACGGCGCCTCCATCGCTTTGTTCCCGGAAGGTTCGCGAACAAAAACCGGACAATTAGGCAAATTCAAAAAAGGCGCCTACCAAATAGCCATTGATTTGAAATTACCGGTCGTCCCGGTCAGCATCAACGGTTCCTACCAGGTCATGCCCCGCAGTTCTTTCCTCCTCCGGCCGCATCGCATGGAATTGATTATCCATGACCCGATTACTACGGAAGAACTGGCTTCAGATAATCTGAGAGAGGTAGCGGTGAATATCCGGGCATTGACCGACCGGTCGCGCGAAGCAATCGAAGCGGGACTGTGGAAGGTATAATGAGAATGGTGCAAAGGTACACGAAAGGCGCATCGCGCCGATATTTTTGTAGCCAGGTGCGTAAGCGCCTGGTAATAATGCACATACTTCCATTGAGCAACGTATAATTATATCCGGAATCAGAGAGAACACCATCAGAAACAGACTTTCAAGGAAGAATATTTGAGTATGTTGGAAAAAGCAAAAATTGCATACGACCCTAACTATTTGTTTGATTTTTTCTGATAATAATTTGTGTATGTAATGATGATGAAAAATGTCGCAGCTACGCAGCTCAATTGGCGGTATGTGCATTATTACCAGGCGCTTACGCACCTGGCTACAAAGATTTCGGCACTCTGTGCCTGGTCTATAATTTCTTTCCTGCAGTAAATTTCACTCAATTTTACAAAATTCTTTTTCCATTTTATTCGATACTCGAAAAAAATTCGGATAAAGAAATAGAAAAGTACTTGCAAATATCTTCCAAAGTAGTGACTGTAATATTCGTATGGCCTGTTTCGATTCGTGCAATATGAATATCCGTATCAAGAAAGAAAGATTCTTGGGAAATCTTCCTTGCCTTCCGAAGTTGCTTAATACGTGCAGCAATTTTTTGGAGTAGTTCAGTATTGCATCTTTGTTTTTGCATTATTTTGCAAAAATGCTACTAATTATCAAATATTTCACTGACATATTTGTCAGTATTAAAAATAATTTATACCTTTGCAAAATAATTTGCAAATAATCGCTTCTGTAAGGAAAAATAACTCCGGTAAAGGCAATCTAACTTTTTTACATCATTTTTTTCATTCTTGGTACCGGTTGTCTTTAGCACAGTCATTTTTCCTTTTTTGAAGCACAATAATTAATATTTAATTTAAAAAAATGAAAAGAATGTTTTTTTTAATGCTGACGCTCCTAATTTGGGGTGCAGCAAGTATGGATGCGCAGGTAACGATCGGAGGAGAGGGTGAACCGCACGATTTTTCGGTGCTGGAATTGATTAGTAACGGAACCGGTGGTTTGCGGTTGCCTCAGTTGTCACAGGTTGAAAAAGAGACGGCATTTGGTATAAATAACTCAGTAATAAACAACGTAGATGAATCCATGGGCTTGCAGATATTCAACACTAGTACCCAGTGTATCGAAACATGGAATGGTAATATGTGGTTGTCGGTTTGTTCTTCTGATGCTCCGGTTATAATAAGTGAACCGCAGGGAACGATTTTTGTTACTGAACGTAACGGTGTTTTGGACGAAACTGAAATCCCTACCTTGAGTCTTGTAGCCACGGGAGGAGCTGGAGGAGGAACGATTGCTTATCAATGGTATGAATGCCGCTATGGCAGTAGTGTATGGTCGGAAATTCCACTTGCAACTAACTCCACCTATACTCCGGAGTCTCCTGCATTTGGCAGTACACTATACAGGGTTAAAGCAGAAAACTTGGGTGGTGCTGTTTATTCGAAAAATATCGAGGTAGTATACGGTTGCGGGGTCTATGCTGGGACAGGTGTTTGGAAGACTTTCCAATGCTTTAATTTGGGTGTAGCTGATCAAAGTGTCGATCCCTTTACACCTACTTCGGACGGAAACCTTATCGGGAATTATTACCAATGGGGACGCAAAGATCCGGTTGCTAACGTGAACACCGGAGCGGATGCGATTGATGATTGGGACGTTAGCGTTGATCAGCCTGCTACTTCATGGTACGATAATGGAAAGACCGAGAATGGCCCGTGCCCCACTGGATGGCGAGTGCCTACGATGGAGGAGTTGAATACGATAACGTACCCGGGCTTTTGGACGGGAGTGGGAACTTTGAATGGAACCGAACCCTACTTAAGTGGATTCGCTAATCTGGGGCGTCTGTTTCTGCCTGCAGCTGGCTATCGCGTAGCCTCAGACGGGTCGCTGAGTAACATAGGCCGTAGAGCACTCTACATGACGAGTTCGGAAACAGCTGGGAATCCAACGGCTTGTAGGTTCTTGCAATTAGAGGTTGGTCAAAACCCGACAGTTAAAACGAACTCTAAAAGTTACGGTAACACGATCCGCTGTATTCTAGATATATAACTCGAATTATAGATACCTTTAATTTGGGGTGATTTACCCAAAAAAGAGGATTTGTGCAAAAATGTGATAAGGATTGAAAAACAAAAACCTCAAATTTGTAAATCATGGTTGACTGATTAACAGATTATTTTTCAAGGGTTGTGTTTCTATATAAAGGAAACGCAATCCTTGTTTTTTTATGGTAGAAAATTTGGTGTATTAAGCATTATAAAAGAAAAAGCAATGAAATGGGATAAAAATAAAATAACTGAAAATCAATTGTTGCAACTATTTATCAACGATTTGCTGATAAATTCCGAATGCAGAACCAATGCTAAATACATGGAAAATAAGCAGCGAGAATGGGCGATTTTAAAACAAAATCGCATTTCATCTGATTATAACACCATACTACTAGGCATAATACGTCGAATCAATATCACTTTTTTAATAACATTAAAGACAATTGTCATTTTCTTGTAGGTAATAGTACGAGCGCCGGGACCATAATGTATTTGAAGATATTGCCGTTGATTAATCGGAATAGAACCTCCACAAACAGATAGTTTTTCAATAGTTTCAAAAATTCCTCCCATATACTTGTCTGCCGTAGATGGCAACATAAGTTCATTTGCAATATAATCATATAGATTGTCAATATCTTCCTCTGCTTCAGAGGAAAGACGAATTGTATAGTTTTTCATAGTCAAAAAATATTATAGAAAATCAAAATGTCCTAACGATTTTTCATTCCACGAAGCCCGCCTTGTATTTGCTAATTTTCGATATTCATCACCATAGTGGTTTATTAGTTTTCTATCCAATTTGTCAAACCACTCTTCTACGGTTATTCCAACAGGATAACCTTTCTCATCTAATTCTACTCCGTATGGAAGTTCCATGTTACTTGTTCCGGCTGTTTTTTCTTGCAATGTTGTTAGCATAATGATACTGTTAAAATAATCACAAATATACAATTTTGTTTTGTATTCACAAAATTATATCTTCTGCTTTATCAAAAAATAACATTCTGTTAACACAAAGATAACTTAATTTTTTTGCAGATACTGAAAAAGACTTCTACATTTGTTGTCAATTAAAATAGTATTAATTAATAAAATAAATGACTGATGAACGAAATCGTAAAATTTAATCAAGTAGAAGACAAAGTACTAAATTTACGTAATCAAAGTGTTATTCTGGACAGTGATGTGGCTGCATTGTATGGTGTAGAAACAAAACGCATCAATGAGGCGGTCAAAAACAATCCTGAAAAGTTCCCTGAGGGATTTCTTTTGAGTGTAAGTGTTGATGAAAAAGCTGAACTGGTCGAAAATTTCGACCGGTTCAATCCTCTGAAACATTCAACCGTTTTGCCAACAGCTTTTACGGAAAAAGGACTGTATATGTTAGCTACCATTCTGAAAAGCCCTATTGCAACAGAAACGACACTTGCAATCATCAACACATTTGCCAAATTAAAAGAATTTTCTCGCACCATTGCCGAATGTAGTAGTCTGCCGGATGAACAAGAGCGGAAAAGCCGGCTGCATCGGAGCGGCGAAATTTTGTCCGATTTAATCGGCAATGAACTGGAAACTACCGGTACGGAAACTTCTTTTGAACTGAATTTAGCGGTATTGGCATTGAAACATACCGTGAAAAGGGGTAAATAAGGTTGGGTTTTTGTTGTAATTATTTTTCCCTCTCAATAATATAATCAATCATTTTCATCATAGCCGTTTTGGTTTCCGATTCAGGAAATTGCTCCAATAATCCGATGGTTTTTGCTTTTATTTCCTGCATTTGGGTATAAACATAGTCGATGCCGTGGTGTTCCTTGGCAAAATCGGTGAGGAGTTTGATATTTTCAGGCGTGAAATCCTGGTTTTGAATAATCGCCATCATGGGAGCGGATTGGGCTTCCGGCGCTGTTTTCAAGGCATAAATAAGCGGTAA
>BNYG01000002.1 GCA_026000155.1 Bacteroidia bacterium
ACATCCGGAAAATATGTTTTTGCAGCGGACCTATCACTCATGTTGGTGGGATAAGTTGTATTCATTCTTTTCTTTATTTGTTGGTACTCATAAAGATACGAAGAATAGGCATATAAACCAACTGATAGTCAATGTTTTATTGTCCATTTTTATTCGTTTATTCTATTTTTAAACAGTTTCTAAACTTTTTTTCTTTTTTTCTGTTCTAATTTTAGGTGAATAGTAATCATTAAATAAAAAGATAATAATATGCAATTGCAAGGCAGGCGAGAAAGTCAAAATGTGGAAGATAACCGGCGATCGACCGGAGGTGGTTTCGGAGGCTTCGGCGGCTTCGGTGGTCTGGGAGGAAATACAGGCAATCTGTTTTCGGGGCGCGGCTGTGGTTGCGGTAGTGGTGTCGGCGTCATTATCCTGGTTATCGTTTTGTGGATTATGGGCGTCAATCCTTTGACATTGCTGGATACGGGCGGTGATTCGCTGTCTCTTCAACAAGGTAATTCCGACTACACTCCTACAGCAGAAGAAGATTCTTATGCTGCCTTTGCAAAGCAAATTTTAGCCAGCACGGAAGATGTATGGACGGATATTTTCAGACAAATGGGCAAAACCTACCGGCCGCCGACTTTGTCTCTTTACACAAGCGCTGAACGGACTGCTTGCGGTATGGCCTCTGCCGATGTCGGTCCTTTTTACTGTTCGGCCGATGAAAAAATATATCTTGACGTGTCGTTTTTCAACCAAATGGCTTCGCAACTGCATGCCGGAGGCGATTTTGCCTACGCGTATGTTATTGCGCATGAAGTGGGGCATCATGTACAGAAATTATTGGGAACATTAGACCGGGTAGATACTCAAATGGCGCGTTCTACTGAAAATGTAGCGAATGAATTATCGGTTCGATTGGAACTGCAGGCCGATTTTTATGCCGGTGTCTGGGCGAATCACGAAAATAAAATGTATCAAAGTTTGGAACCGGGCGATATTGAAGAAGCCTTGAATGCCGCTTCCCAAATCGGAGACGACACCTTGCAAAAACAGGCGCAAGGCTATGTGCAACCCGATTCGTTTACGCACGGCACTTCCGCTCAACGCTATAACTGGTTTTATAAAGGGTATAAAACGGGTAATATTGCCGATGGCGATACATTCAACGCGAATCCGCTGTAAAGATCCATATCACACGTTGATAGATTCAATTTCTATGAGAAAATAATGTTCTCAAGGCAGCATTTTTTGGAAATTTGACTACCTTTGTGCGAAAATTTGCTCGGACCTGCTTGCCAAGCCTGTCTGTTAGCCAAACGAGAATATTTTATGAATCAAAGGGAGGAAGCCAAACAAGCTGCCAAAGAGTTAACAAAGTGGTTCGGTAAAAATTTGCCGGAAGTAAAAGTTGGGAAATTTATTGCCAAGCGATTCTATGTGGCACACCCAATGATATCCGATTTTATCATTATTAATAAGAATTTTTACACGGAAATTATAGGTTGGCATAGAGAGGATTTATTATATACCATCAAACTTGAAATTGCAAAATCGGCACACATATTACTTGAAAAGGCATTTTTTGATCGATTTGAAGATTCTGTTCATCATGCAGAGGTGGAAGCGTTTTTAGTTTTCAAATATGACTATCAAGGACTTTCTATAGAATTTAAAGTGAAGAAAAATCTGGATGGATATTTTTTACATTATATGCGAATACTGTAAAAAAATAACGGCTTTTCCGTCACCTTCGCCGTGTGCTTTCGCCGACGATAACTTGAAAAACCGTTAATTCTTTGTACAAAGATACTATTTAATTTCGAATTAACCAACCATTTCTTCTTTTTTTTCATTTTCTAAAAGATAATGCTACCTTTGCAATTCGAATTTCAATTGCAAAATATGAAAAAGATTATTTTATTCACCGGAATTCTGGCGTGTATGCTGGTTTCCTGCGGGGAAAAAAAGCAACAGTTTACAATCAGCGGGGAAATCTCCGGCAATACCAATAAAACGCTTTATTTGGAAAATGTCGGGACGGCTAAAATAGTTGTCCTGGATTCTGCTAAAGTGGCGTCGGGGAGTTTCAAATTCAAACAGGAACGCCCGGCAGTTCCCGGTTTTTACCGTTTACGATTGGGCAATCAGGTAATCAATTTGGCTATCGACAGTACGGAAACCATTACCGTAAAAGCGGATACCGCTCATTTTGCAAGCGATTATACCTTGGAAGGCGATGTTTACGAATCGCAGAAAATCAAGGAATTAACACTCTTACAGGCACAGGCGGCACGGCAATACACCGATTTGCAAAAACGGCAGGCAGCCGGCGAACTGTCTATCGACCAATACATTCAGGAAGTCAATACCGTTATTGACGGTTACAAAACAGCTACCAAGCCCTATATTCTTGCCGATTTTCTGGCTCCACCGGCTTATTTCGCTTTGTTTCAACAAATCAACAATCTGTTTATCTTTGATATTTACGACAAGGACGACAATAAATTGTTTGGAGCGGTAGCCAATGCCTGGAACAATGCTTATCCCGAATCAACCCGCGCCCTTCAATTGAAAAACATCTATACGAATTCGCGGGCTGTACTCCGTGGAGAAAAACCGGTGGAAGTACAGGAAACCTCTTCTGCCACGCTATTTGACATTTCCCTTCCTTCCTTGGACGGAAAAGAAATCCGTTTATCGGACGCAGGCCAAGGCAAAGTGACTATCATTGATTTTACGGCTTATGCAAGCGAAGGATCACCGGCTCACAACCGGCAACTGGCTGAGTTATACGACAAATATCAATCGCAAGGATTGGAAATTTATCAGATTTCCTTGGATACCGACAGTCATTTATGGAAAAATGCAGCCGTTAATTTACCGTGGATTTGTGTAAGAGATCCGCAATCCATTTATTCGGCCATTGCCCAAAAATACAATGTCCGGAATATTCCGGTTTCTTTTATTCGGGACAGGGAAGGAGAAATTACAGCCCGGATAGAAGATTACAGTATATTAAATAAAACGTTTGTCAATTATTTTAAAAAATAAAATGTTGAAAAACATCCTTTAAAATTTGGTAATCGGATAAAAGAAGCCTAACTTTGTATCAAGAAAATTCTTAAAAAGAGTTCCGGTCTGATGACCGGAATTCTTTTTGTTTTGCTTACAAACAAGCTCGAATAGATAAAGGAAAAAACAGTATGGCAATTAGTTACATGACCAAGGATGGATACAATAAGTTGCTCGAAGAGATCAGCTATATGGAATCCGAAAAACGGCCTGCAATATCCAGACAGATTGCAGAAGCCCGGGATAAAGGGGATTTATCCGAAAATGCAGAATATGATGCGGCAAAAGAAGCCCAAGGTATTTTGGAAGCCAAAATTTCGCAATTAAAAACATTGATTTCCAATGCGCGCTTGATCGATGAGAGTCAAATCTCGACCGAGAGTGTGCAGATTTTAAATAAAGTAACCATACGGAATACCAAGAATAATCAGAAAATCAGTTATACCTTGGTTGCCGAAAGCGAAACAGACCTGAAAGCCGGTAAAATAGCCGTCAGTACGCCTATCGGCAAAGGTCTGATGGGCAAAAAAGTAGGTGAAGTGGTAGAAATAAAAATTCCTTCGGGCGTTATTTCGTTCGAAATAATGGATATATCTATATGAGCAGTATTTTCAGTAAAATTATAGCAGGCAAGATACCGTCGTATAAAATTGTAGAAGACCCGAATTTTATCGCTTTCTTAGACATTCATCCGGTAGCGAAAGGACATGCTTTGGTGGTTCCCAAAAAAGAAGTCAATTACATTTTCGATATGGAAGACAGGGCATTAGCGGATATGATGGTTTTTGCCAAACAAGTGGCTAAAGCCATGCAGAAGGCAATCAGATGCAAAAAAATAGGGATGGCGGTCATCGGATTGGATGTACCGCACGCACACATTCATTTGATACCGATTAAGGAGGAATCGGATATGTATTTTAATAATCCCCGGAAGGAATTTCAACCAACCGAATTTGAAACAATTGCTAAGGCAATTGCCGATGCGTTTGAGTGATTGAGATTAAACTGCGAGGCCGCTGAAAACACGGTTGCAATCAACTTATTTCTTTTCCAACAAACTTTTCAATAAGGCAATTTGTTCGTCTTTGGCTGCGAGATGTTTTTCGTATTGTTCCAACAGTTTATCATAAATATCTTGATTTGCAGAATATTGATGCTCTACATTAGCACTTCCTGTATAGGTACATTCATTGTGATTATTAATCACAACTTTTGATTCAATCCCTTCAAAAAACCTTTCGGGTGTTATCTCAAATATTGTGAGTAAATCCTCAAAATACTTCGCCCATGTATTTGTTTCGCCTTGCTCCAAGCGTGCATAAGCCGATTGTTCAATATGCAATTTATCTGCCATTTGCAATTGAGTGAAACCTTTATCTCTTCTTAATTTCCGTATTTTTGAAACAATTTGAGTTTGCATATCAGTTACTTTTTTAAATAAAGTACAAAAATAGTATTTTTTATGCAAAAATAGTATTATTTTATGTAGAAATAACTCTTGGTTTGCGTCGTAATATCTTATATTTTTATGTCGTAATCTTTAAGGTATCGAAAAGATTGCAAAAATAAAAATAATGTATAACTTTGCAAAACAGAGAATTAATTTTAATTTTTATGTTTTGCGCAAAAAATTAAAAAGATGAAGAAGTTAGGTAAATTAAAATTGAATCAACTCTCTCAGGCAGAGTTGAACGAACGTGAAATGTGCCTCTTATTGGGAAGCGGAACGCCTGGGGATTGCAATTGTGGTTGTGGATATGCAAATTCCGGAGGATCTTCTTCTTCCTCTAATTCTTCTGCAAATAATGCACAAGGTTATACAGAAAGCTATGGGTATAGTGGCGGAAGTGGAGGTTCCTCAACAAATGGTTCTGGACCTGAATGTGGTTATTGGGAAGTAAATTGTACAGGTAGTAATCCTTACTCTTGTTAACTCTCCGAATGTTGTAAATAATTAATTAATATATCCGGAAGTGTTATGCTATTAATGCTTCTGGATATAAAGTGAAAATCAGTACAATGTATAAATACCTGAATTTGGTTTTCTGTGCACTTATCTTGTTTTCATGTGGGAACAAAACCAGTTCCGTTTTTTCCATTCCACCGGATGCCATTCCGTTTGATTATTCATTAAGAAATATTATTTTGAACGGTTCTATCAACGATACCCTGCCCATCAATGTATTCTTTGATACAGGGGCATCTTTCTCTGCAATAGGATTATGTGATAGTTTGAAAGATTTGTTGGGAGAGGATAAACAGTTTTTACAAATAGGAGATATCAAGAAAGAGATGGATGTTTTTTATTTAAAGAGAGAGAATAGTATTTTCCAACGAAGAGGTACAAATACAGCTTATATAGGATGGCGTTTCTTTGCAGATAATATCTTGGAAATATCTTTTCAACATAAATATATCAGGAAACTAAAAGAAGCGACAGAACTAAATGGATACAAATGTATAAAAATAGATACTGTACCTTTTTTGAGGATTCCGGTAGAAATATATTTGCAGGAAAAAATGATAAAGGAAGATGTAATAATAGATACGGGAAATGATGGATTTCTGGATTTATTTTACAACACGATAAAAAAACATTCAATTCTCATAGATAGTACTCAAACAGAAAAGGTTAATACCGCTCAAATCGGTTCGTACGAAACTTTTTTTGTGGATGGAGATTCTGTCAAAGCAGGTTATGCCGTTCCCTTTCAATATCATCTTCGATTTTTTAAAGCGCCTGAATGTCCATTTTCAGGATTAATCGGTACTGCTTTTCTTGACAAATTTGATGTAGTGTTGGATTTGAAAGATTTTTATTTATATTTGAAACCCATTGAAAAAGAAGAAAAATGATGCAATCCACCTTTTTTTATCCATAGCGAACAAAAAAATGTTTACGTAATTAATATTCACAAGAAGAATATTTTGTTGGTGCATCCATACATTCCATTTATCCATTTTGAGCGACAAGCAGCCGAAAAAACAATTGAGAGAGAAGATTTTGAATATTATAAAAAAAAGATTGCTTATTATCAAAGTCACGGAATCATATCCGAAAAGCCGGTTTCAGGCAATGGACAACTCTATCTGTCTCCCGAATTAATAGAAGAAAGTATAAGCAATTTAAAACAGATTGTATTTGAAACGACAGAAAAATGCAATCTTCAATGTAAATATTGCTATTACGGAGAATATTACCATACAGCTCCGGAGAGAAAAAATCAGGATATGCCGGTAGAATACGCAAAAAAAATGATGGAATACCTGTCGAAAAAGCAGTTGTCCGAATTCAATCAATCTTGGAATCATTGGATGTATATCAGTTTTTACGGAGGGGAACCAATGATGAACATGCCGCTTGTTAAAAGTGTAATTAAAGCAGGTAAAATGAAAAACCGGCAAATAGCTTACTCAATGACCACAAATGCAACTTTGCTGAATAAAAATGTACCTTTAGTTGTTGATAATGACATTCATCTTACCATCAGTTTAGACGGGAACAAGGAAAACAACAGCTATCGTGTTTTCCGTAACAAGGCTCAAACTTTTGATAAGATTTTATCTAATCTGAAAAAATTGCAACAACAATATCCAATATATTATGAAAAGAATATCAAATTCAATGCAGTACTTCACAACAAAAATTCCGTGCAGGAAATATACGATTTTTTCCAAACGGAATTTAATAAGAAGCCGGCTATTTTGGAGTTAAATAATTCCGGCATTGCAGAAGAAAAATCAAATGAATTTTATGCAACCTATCGTAATCGAAATGAAAGTTTAAGTCAATTGGAAAATTATGCACAATTGGAATCAGAATTGTTTTTGGATATGCCTTCCTATCACTCGGCGCTGATTTTTTTGCATCAATACATTCAATTTGTTTATAAATCGTATGAAGATTTGTTATCAGGAGAAAATAGAATATTATGGACGTCAACAGGTACCTGTATTCCATTTTCCAGAAAAATATTTATTACGGCAAATGGCAAAATATTGCCTTGCGAAAAAATTGCACAAAAATTTGCATTAGGGACGGTAGATGAAAACGGCGTTTATCTGGATGCCACAGAAATTGCAAATAAATACAATACCTATTACAAAACCTTATCGAAACAGTGTGCTGTATGCTATCGTCAACAAGCATGCAATCAATGTATTTTCTTTCTTGAAAATTTAGAAGACAAGCCCGTATGTCACGGATTTATGGACAAAAACAGTATGCAGAAATATTTGACAAACACGATCTCTTTTTTTGAAAATCATCCTCACGATTATTCCCGCATGATGAAAGACGTGATTATATCCTAATTCAATACACATGAAACAGCAAGATAAAATTTATTGGATTGTATTGGAACCCTATGTTCACGTCTCTTTTACCGGGAACGAGGTATTTGTGTATAATACGTTGGATGGTTCGTTTATCGAATCCGGATCGAAAAGTATTATTGAATTATTACACAGTATAACAGAAAGTCCCCAAGGTTTAGTTAGCCGAACCGGTTTCTTTTTGGAAGAAGAAACGATGAAAGATTTTATTCTGCAACTGCGAAATAAATTTATGGGAGATATAATTGATACCCGATTGAGTCAAGGCTCTCCCATCCAATTATTACCAATACTCAACTTGCAGAATAGCGCGGAACGCTTAAAAAACGATGACGAACGAACCGTTGGGGAAAATGTTTTTACTCATTTGCATGAATTACTGATTTTCCTGGACAATCCGGATACTTTTCCCACAAAATATTATCCGACTACGTTAAAAGGCCGGATAGAAGAATACCCTCAAATCAATACCGGATTGAATTTCCCAAAAATAAAGAAGTTGTTGGATCAACTGCCTCCTGCCAAAAAGGATTTGACGGTAAATTTTCTGATGAAAGATTTGTTGGAATACAGGGATTTGGATGAATTAATTTCTTTATTGGAAAAAATACCGGTCAAAAAGAAGTTTAGTTTCCATTATACGAATTCAAAGATAGAAGCACAAACTTCCCAAATAATGAAAGCGGATATCTGCTTGAATATGTATATTGATTTTCCGGTTTGTGAAAATCAATTGCAATCTATAACTAAAGTTTTGGTTCAATTGTCAATCAAGCATGAATGTGTGTTTTTAATTGCTTCGGACGAAGATTTTCAATCTGCTGAAGATATGATTACGAAGTATGCGATTGCCCGGTATTCATTTGTTCCCGTTTATACGGGAGATAATGCCGATTTTTTCAAGAGAAATATCTTTCTTTCAAAAGAAGATATTCTATCTCAACCTGTATCTATGAGGGAAATATTTATACATCAATCATTAAATGTTGAGAATTTTGGAAAACTGGCGCTTCTCCCGTCCGGAGAGATGTATGCGGATATTTTTTCAAAAAAATTAGGGTCAACATCAGAATATTCTTTATTGGAACTACTTTATAAGGCGATGGATTCAAACGATTCTTGGTTTAATATTCGAAGTTATGCCCCATGCAGTCATTGCAACTATCAATGGTTGTGTCCATCTCCCTCTTCTTATGAAAGATTATTAAACAGAAACAATCTTTGTGAAATAGATAACAAATAAATTTTAATATCATGGAACAGTATCGTTTAAGCAAGTATAACCATTTTTTGAAAAAAAGAGAAAAAGTTACCGGTGTGAATTTGTATAATCGACGTCTTTTTTCGATAGATAGGGGAAAATATGATCTATTAATGTCATACAAAACAGATTTGAGTCGGTTGAAAGAAGAGCAACCTGTTTTATTCAGTACGATGTATAAATTGGGTATTATAGAAGATATTACTATAAATATACCTAACATTCTTTTATTGAAAAACCGGCAACAGGTTTTTCAAAATAAAACATATCGTCTGTTTATCAATCCAACATTGAATTGTAATTTTTCCTGTTGGTATTGCTATGAACAGCATAACAAAAAGAGAATGAGTAGTGAAGTAATGAATAATACTGTTAAGTATATTGAAAATCTGATAACAAAAGAGAAAATTCAATATCTTCATATTGACTGGTTTGGCGGCGAACCTTTATTGTGTTATAAAACAGTGATCAAACCAATCAGCGTGGAAGCACAGCGGATTTGTGAGCAAAACAATGTAAACTTCTGCATGACAATGACCACAAACGGTTTTCTGGTAAAACCGGAGATGATTTCTTTTTTCGAAGAACACAAGTACATTCGTTTTCAGATTACCATTGATGGAGATAAAGAAAGTCATAACCGGACAAGATTTCAAGGCGACTCTCAAAATGGTTCTTATGATACGATTGTTAATAATATTGGTTTGCTGACCCGACTGCCCAATGTGCGCATCGTATTGAGGATCAATTTTACAAGAGAAATTTTATCTCGTTGCGTTCATATCATTGACTGTTTCCCTGAAGAAACAAGAAATAAAATTCAAGTTGATTTGGTACAAGTTTGGCAAGATAGCCGTCAAAATAAAGATTCGGATTGGAAGGATATTTGGGCAAACGAAAAGAAAATCAAGAATATTTTTCTTGACGCTGGATTCGTGATTCCTAATCGTAGTTTTGAACACAATAAGTATCATACGTGTTTTGCTGATTTAAATAATGAAGCGATAATTAACTATGATGGAAGAGTTTTTAAATGTACGGCTGTTGATTTTGAAAATGAAAAAGAAGAAGGTATTTTAAACAATATCGGTGAAATAATTTGGGATGAAGACGCTTTAGGCAAAAGGCTTGCCAAATCACCCTTTGATAATAAAAAGTGTTTTAAGTGTGATTATTTGCCTATATGTTTCGGAAAATGCAGTACAAATTATTTTATCAGAAAAAAAATGGATAACTGTATCCTCAGACCTTTACTTAAAGGTAATCTTTATGAAAAAATGAATATTTTTAATAAATCCGATTATAAGATAGCTTACCTTCATCAAATTTAATCGAAATTAAGAATGAAAAAATCTTTCCCACACTATACTCAATTGGACTCCATGGATTGTGGGCCATCCTGTCTCCGTATGATTGCCAAATTTTACGGTCGCAGTTACACACTCCAAAATTTGCGGGAAAAAAGCTTTATCACTCGTGAGGGTGTAAGTATGCTGGGTATCAGCGATGCCGCCGAAAGCATCGGATTTCATACGCAAGGGGTACGTATCACTTTTGAGCAATTAGTTGACGATGTTCCATTACCTTGTATTTTGCATTGGAATCAGAATCATTTTGTGGTGTGCTACGATGTAAAACGCAAAAGTTCCGGATTGCTTCGCTTCGTTCGCAATGACGACTGCGATTATGCCATTAAAATAGCCGATCCTGCAGGAGAGAAATACACCATGAATAAAGACGAATTTCTGAAATGCTGGATTAGTACAAAATCGGATGGCAAAGACACGGGAACAGCGTTATTATTAGCTCCTTCTCCCGAATTTTACGATTACGAGGACGACAAAGAAAAACAGGAGAAAAATTTAAGCTATTACTTCCGTTATTTATTTCCCTATAAGTCGCAATTTGCTCAAATTATTGTCGGGATGATTATCGGCAGTGTGCTGTCTCTTATTTTTCCATTTCTGACACAAGCGGTTGTTGACCAAGGAATCGGAAACAATAATCTGAATTTTATAACGCTGATTTTGATAGCCCAATTGGTTTTGTCCATTACACAGATTGGGATGGGTTTTATACAGAGTTGGATATCGCTCCACATGAACACTCGGATTAGTATTTCCCTAATTTCGGATTTTCTTACCAAATTGATGAAATTACCCCTCCGCTTTTTTGATGCCAAGAATATTGGCGACATTATGCAACGCATTGGCGATCATGGGCGCATACAGGGATTTATGAGTGGAACGCTGCTTTCTACTCTTTTTTCTTTTGCCAATTTCTTTGTATTTGCCTTTATTATGGCTTACTACAACCTAACCATACTGCTTGTGTTCTTAGCAGGAAATATATTGTATGTGATTTGGATATTATCGTTTATGCGCTACCGGAAAAAATTGGATCATAAACGTTTTGCCCAATCATCTGCCAATCAAAGCAATATGATTCAGTTGATAACCGGTATGCAGGAAATCAAACTCAATAATTGCGAGAAACAACAACGCTGGAAATGGGAGCGCATTCAGGTTAAACTATTTAAAATCAGTGTTCAAGGTGTCGCATTAGGACAATATCAACAGATAGGGTCTATTTTTTTTAGTCAAACAACAGGCTTACTCATCTCTTTCCTTTCTGCAAAAGCAGTAGTAGAAGGAGAAATTACCTTGGGTATGATGATGTCTATCGGTTACATTATCGGGCAGTTGTCCGGACCCATTGGACAAGTAATTGGTTTTGCTCAATCCTTACAAGATGCTAAAATAAGTTTGGAGCGATTGAATGAAATCCACAATAAAGAAGATGAAGAACAAACGATTGAAAATACAATAAACGAACTTCCCGAAAATAAAACGATCCGGATAGAAAATGTTTATTTTAGCTACGATGGCGCCGAACGCGATTACGTATTGGAAGATTTGAGTTTGACTATTCCACAAAACAAAATAACCGCCATTGTTGGAGCCAGCGGCAGTGGAAAAACGACCATCATCAAATTGCTGCTGGGTTTTTATCCACCCTTGAAAGGTGTTATTAAAGCAGGTAATATGAATATAGAGGAAATTAATCCGCATCTGTGGCGACAAAAATCCGGAGCGGTTATGCAGGACGGTTTTATTTTTTCCGACACCATTGCCAATAATATTGCCGTAGGGGTGGAAGAGGTGGATAAAAAACGACTTTTACATGCTGTTGAAACGGCTAATATCAAGGAATTTATCGAATCCTTGCCCTTGAAATACAATACCAAAATCGGCATGGAAGGCAATGGCATCAGTCAGGGACAACGGCAACGACTGTTGATTGCAAGAGCCGTTTATAAAAATCCGGATTTTATCTTTTTGGATGAAGCTACTAATGCCTTGGATACCAATAACGAACGGATTATTATGGATAATCTAAACAGATTTTATAAAGGAAAAACGGTAGTAATTGTAGCGCATCGATTAAGTACGGTACAAAATGCAGATAGTATTATTGTATTGGACAAAGGAAAAATTGTAGAAGAGGGAACACATAAAGAATTGACAGCAAAGAAAGGAGCGTATTATACCTTGGTGAAAAATCAGTTGGAATTGGGAACATGAAACCTCGGATATAAGAATACAAACAGATGAATGAAGAAGAAAACATAGAACTGCGAAGCGAAGAATTTCAAGAAGTGCTTGGAGGTGTTCCGCCGTGGATATTGCGGTGGGGAATAACCATTTTAGCTATTATCGTGATTATTCTTTTGATTGGAAGCGCTATTCTCAAATATCCCGATATTATTTCCTCCCGGATTGTTTTGACCGGTTCTGTTCCGCCTGCCGGAATTGTTGCCCGTGCCTCCGGCAAATTGAAAGAATTGTATGTAGTCGATAATCAAGGCGTCAAATCCGGAGATTATTTGGCGGTCATTGATAATCCGGCTCATACCCAAGATATTCTGACTTTAAAAGAATACATGGATCGTTTGGATATTGACAAAGACTCGCTTCTTTTCCTGCCGGAAAAAGAACTCCGGGTGGGTAATTTGCAATCTGTTTATTCCTCGTTTTACATCTGTCTTTTTGATTATTTAGAATACAAACGCTTGTTGTATTATCCCCAAAAGATAGAGATGACGCGAGAGCGTATTGTCCAATATGAAGAACAGTACCGGAATTTACTTCACCAACAGCAACTGACGAATGAACAATTTACTCTTACCCAAAAACAATTTCAACGGGATTCCTTATTACGTTCCAATGGTGTTATTTCGCAAGAAGAATTAGAGAAATCCCAAAGTGTATATGTGCAAAGCAAGTTATCTAACGAAAACATGCGCTCTTCTTTGAATAATATGAAAATACAAATTGCACAATTGAAAGAATCTCTGTTGGATACGGGACATCAGGATATTGAAGCGCTCAACGGATTGCGTACGCAACTTCAATCGTTGATTTCTCAAGTTAAAACGGAAATACAGGCGTGGGAAATAAGCTACGTATTGAAAGCTCCGATCAATGGTAGAATTACTTTTACCAACTATTGGATAATGAATCAAAACGTATCGGCAGGGGAAGATATATTTACGATTATTCCCGGCAATGTATTTTCGGTAATAGGTAAGGCTTCGCTTCCCGTTGCCCGTTCGGGAAAAGTAGAAATCGGGCAAAAAGTAAATATCCGGATAGAGAATTTTCCGGAGAATGAATACGGCATTTTGAGAGGGAAGGTCGAAAATATTTCGCTCGTTCCTACTCAGTCGAGCGAATTGATTTATTACACAGTTGAGATCAGTTTTCCCGATAAATTGATTACTACCTACAAAAAAGAATTACCCTATTTGCCCAATATGCAAGGGCAGGCAGATATTATTACAGAAGATATTTCTTTGTTGGAACGGTTTGTTTTGCCCATCAAGAAAATTTTAAAAGAAAGGATATGAAGTCTGATGATGAAATTTTACAACGCATTGCCCGCTATCTGATGTTGCATGGCAGTTTTACAAACAACATTGGACTTTTGAATGGAAAAACCGGCATTGCCCTGTTTTTATACCACTATTTCCGATATACAGGGAAAAAGTTGTATGATGATTTTGCCGGTGAACTGATAGATGAAATTTATAAGGAAATCCATTTAGAAACACCCTTGAATTTCAAAGATGGACTTTGCGGGATAGCTTGGGGTATGGAATATCTGATTAAAAATCGTTTTGTTGATGCCAATCCGGATGAGATATTGGAAGATTTGGATAAACGGATTGTTGAATGGGACGTCAGGCGCATAACGGATCATTCTTTGGAAACCGGATTAAAAGGAATTGCCGTTTATGTAACCAGTCGATGTGAAAATAGAGGAAAGGATAATCCTTATATTACAAAGGAATATATTCGGGATTTAATTGAAGTTTTGAAAAATAGCAAGGACAATATCTACGATGATAAAATCAATCCGGTTTATAATATCGTGGCTCAAATCAAATACAAATCAATCTTTAAAAATACAAGACCATTGGGGATTGATGAATCGGGATATGCCGGAATTGGTTTGCAATTAATGGAAATTCACAAACTATGAAAAAAAGGCGAATCTATATCTTTAATAAAACAGCAAAAGGCGCAAATTATGGCATTGGAACCTATATCAAGCAATTGACAACCGTTCTGAAAGATTCAGATTTGGATGTTACGATTGTGCACCTATACACTCAGGGCAATGAAATGGATGTTGAAGAAAAACAAGATTATCGGCAAATATACATTCCCTCTCCCTCTTCGAGAACAAAGAATTCGAGGAGCTATTATAATCGAAACATTGCCTACTTGCTGAAAGAGTTTATTTCTGACGATAAAGAAACAGAAATTATTTTCCAACTCAACTTTATGGACAATGAAGATTTAATTGTCTATCTGAAAGAGTTTTTCAAATGCAAAACGATTTTAGTTGCTCATTATACGGATTGGAGTTTTGCTCTATTCGGTGATTATGCAAGATTAAAAGTGATAGTAGAACGACCTCCAAGCACATTAAAAAAACCGGTTGAAAAATCGGTTGAAAAAAATTTCAAGGGAAATTTGAAAATGATAAAGAAAGCCGACAAATTTGTTTGCGTAGCAAAGCACACATCCGATATATTCCAAAGCTTGGGGAATGTTTCCAAAGAAAAAATAGAAATAATCAACAATGCCCTGGAAGATGTTTATATTCCATTAACAGAGAAAAAAAAGACCGCTTTACGTAAAAAATATTGCATAGATGAAAATACAAAAATAATCCTTTTTGTCGGACGTTTGGATGACGTAAAAGGAGTTAATTTTTTGATTAAAGCTTTTCAAAGAGTAATAATCACCCACTCTAATGTCCGGTTGTTTATTGCAGGCGATACGATTGATTTTAAAGACTTGTTGAAAGAATCCGCCGACTGCTGGTCGAAAATCAGTTTTACCGGTTTTTTAGAGAAAAAGACGCTGTATGAATTTTATCAGATAGCCGACATAGGCGTGGTTTGTTCCCTGCACGAAGAATTCGGATTGGTCGCTATTGAAATGATGATGCACACCTTGCCTCTTATCGTTACCAAAACCGGCGGTTTGGATGAAATTGTAGAAGATACGGTTTCCGGTCTTAAAGTCCCGGTAAGAACAATTAGAGGCAAACGACAAGTGGATGTGAAATGTTTGGCTGATAAGATGGCTTTTTTATTGGATAATCCCATGGTGGCGAAAGAATTGGGCGTAAATGGACGAAAGCGATTTTTGGAAAAATACGGATTATCCTTATTCAGCGAGAAGATGTTGAACCTATATAATAATTTGTAATATGGAAAATAAATTGGTCTATGACACAAATACGCCAATTCTCTTTTTGATTTTTAACCGTCCGGAAACAAGCCGGCAGGTTTTTTCTCAAATCAAAAAAGTAAAACCGCAGCGATTGTATATTGCCACAGACGGTCCTCGTTCTCCGGAAGAGAAAATCAAATGCGAGGAAACCCGGAAAATCGTTTTTGAAATAGATTGGGAATGTAGCGTAGAAACGCTTTTCCCCGAGGAAAACGTAGGACGTGGAAAAGCCATCAGTCAAGCCATCTCTTGGTTCTTTGAACAGGAATCGGAAGGAATTGTTTTGGAAGAGGATTGCTTGCCCTCGGACAGCTTTTTCGGCTTTTGTTCCGCATTGCTTGAAAAATACAGGGACGATGACCGAATCGGACATATCTCAGGTGGAAACTACCAAAAAGGAATTGTCCGTGGAGACGGTAGCTATTATTTTTCAGCGTTGACACATGTCTGGGGATGGGCGGGATGGCGTCGGGTATGGAAGGATTATGATTTGGAAATTAATACATTACCTGTTTTTGATAAATTAAATTATCTCGAAAAAATGCCTGTTCACGGGCCTTTTAAAAATTATTGGAAGCAACAATTGTATTTTCATTATCAATATAAGGAGCAAAAACATTTCTGGACTTTTCCGTATGCTTACCATAATCTTATCAATAATCGGTTATCCATTATTCCAAACGTCAATCTGATTAGCATTATCGGTTATTCGACAAAAAACAATCCAACCAATTATTTTCCAAACCATCCTTTTGCATATATACCTTTGGGAGAATTAAAAGAATTGAGACACCCCTCATTTGTACTGAATGACATTGTTGCCGATTTATATTCACAATCCATAGAATTAAACAAACCGGTACCTTCTAGCCTCAACAGCGATTATTTTTTTCTCAAAGAAAAACTTTTGAAAATACCTGCCGAAGTCTATCCGTTGAAAATACCCCGAATTATTCACCAAATATATGAAGACCCATCAGGCCCACCTGAACATTTAATTACAGTATCTGAAACATGGAAAACTTGTCATCCGCATTGGGAATATCGGTTTTGGAACAAGCAAGCAATTGAAGATTTCTTAGAATCTGTTTTTCCCGATTTCATCCCTTGTTATTACGCTTTCCCTTTTGATGTGCAACGCTGGGATGCCATACGTTACCTTATTCTGTATCATTTTGGCGGATTATATGCCGACATGGATTATGAATGTTTAGAGCCTCTGGATGCATTGTTGAATGATTCTATTTGTTGCATGGGCATGGAACCGGAAGAAAATGCCATTACTCATCATCGGGATATGATTATCGGGAATGCGCTGATGGCATCTGTTCCGGGTCATCCTTATTTCAAAATGATTATCGATGATATGCGGCAGAATGATATTCATATAACCCATAAAGCAACACAAATTATGGAAACCACTGGCCCATTTATGGTTACCAGAATTTATAAAAATTATCCGGAAAAATCGGAAATCACACTTTTGCCCGCAGAATTAATAGCACCACTAACTTTAGAAGAAGTCCGCAAAATTATGTCCGAACAGGAAACACAATCCTTAGAGGATAAAGTGGAAAAAGCATTTGCAATACATTATTTTTTCGGATCATGGATGCCACAAACTATCTAAATTTATTTATAAAAAATTCATTATGATGGAAAAACAGAAATCCAAATAGGTTTAAATTTCAATATAATTTGTGTTTCAAAATGATAGACGTTTTAACGTAATTGTCGAGCGACAAACAAACTTCTCTCGCAAACAATTTCGCCCAATCAATTAATTGATCCCATTGATTTTCCGGCAAAGCGGCGAGAGCTTCCAACGAAATACGGTTTTTCATCAAGCCGCAGGCAAATCCTGCATTGAAATTATCGCCGGCGCCAATTGTGCTGACAGGAATTATGGCCTCCACCGGATAGGTTTTTTCAAACCCAGGCGTTTTCAACAAAATTTCTTTTTCGCCTTGAGTAACAATTAAATTTTTATTATCCGGTAAAAAATACTGCTTGTAAATTTCTGCAATGCTTTGTTCCGGAAATAAAACAGCCAAATCTTCATCCGAACACCGGATGACGGTTGCGTATTGAAAATTCTCGATGAAAGAAGGCATTAATTGCAATCGTTCGCCGGCATGGGCTTTCCTGAAATTAATGTCGTAATAAATAATCGCCTTTTGCGCTTGGGCGCAATGCAACAATTCCCGGACTTTATCCCTTAAAACCGGATTGACGGCAAAATAAGACCCGAAAATCAACAGGTCGTTTTCGTTGATTTCGGGAAAGGAAATATTCAGCCTTTTTTCGGGAAAATCTTTATAAAAAGCATAGTCGGCATTCCGGTTTTCGTCCAGAAAAGCCATGGAAACAGGCGATTGTCCGTCTTCAAAAAAATCGACATACTCCGTAGAAAGATTGTTTTCTTCCATGAACGATTGGATCCATTCGCCCACTTTATCTTTTCCCAATTCGCTGATAAACAAGGCGGGAATTCCACAACGCCCCAAGGAGACCATGCAATTGAACGTAGAACCGCCGGGAACCGCCCGCTGGGGCTGGTTATTTTGGAATATAACGTCGAGAATCGTTTCCCCGATACCGATGACTTTCATTTTTGCTGATTTTTTTGTAAAGGTACTAAATATTATTGTGAAAAAAAGGTTGTATATTTGTGGACAACAATGGTATGACAAAAACAATAGAAATTATGGATAAGCAAATATTTACAGAGATTCTGAAATTTTTTACAAAAATGGCTCAGGCAAAAATTTATGCCAGGTCGCAATTACAAGGAAAGTACAACTATACGAGGGTTGATACTACTCATAATGTTATATCAAAAGTTTATAAAAAAGAAGATAATATTAAACATTATGAGGAAATTGATGCTTCTTGGTTTGATAAAGGATTGAAGTGTATTCATTTTATGAATGGAAATGCACAAAACAAGAATCGCGCCTTTCGACATGCTAATTTTCATATCTATAATCCTAATTTGCAAACCTACCTTGCCATTGAAATCGGACCAATTTTTTCTGAAAATAAAACTTTGGATAACAGTAGCGATGATAATTATGATACTATTTGCGGATATTATGTAACGCTTTTTGAGACAGGATATGAAAAACATAAAAATATAGATAAACAAACAAAAGATTATGACAAAGAATTTTACAAAACGTTTGCTCTAACTGATATTGATGGTATATATGCTTATGTGAATGAATTATTGTCTAAAATTCCTCAAAACATGAAACCGGATAATCCTTTTTTGAATAGTGTTATTGAACTGCTCCAATCAAACGGAAATATAATTTTAACAGGTGCTCCCGGAACGGGTAAAACTTATTTGGCAAAGCAAATTGCCGAAGCGATGAAGGCAGAATCGGCTTTTGTACAATTCCATCCCTCCTACGATTATACCGACTTTGTAGAAGGATTACGACCAACGTCACCTGATGATAATGGAAATATAGGTTTTGAACGGACAAACGGTGTATTTAAAGATTTTTGTAAAAAAGCATTAGCCGATTGTAAATACAAAGACGTTGATACCAAGCCTGTGTTTGATGAAGAAAATAGTAAAAAATTCATTTTCATCATTGACGAAATAAATCGTGGCGAAAAGGGCAAAGTACAAACGCAATATCAAAATTTGGTGACAGAAAAAGATAAAAATGGCAAAGATGAACCATTTTACAAAGGTTTTTATGTTCCAGAAAATGTATATATCATTGGTACTATGAATGATATAGACCGTAGCGTTGAAAGTTTTGATTTTGCAATGCGGAGGAGGTTTACTTGGAAAGAAATAAAAGCAGAAGACAGCCAAAAAATGTTTGAAAATGAAGATTGGAAAGACGAGGCAATCAAACGAATGAATTCCTTAAATAATGCAATTTCTAACATTCAAGGACTTGGCTCGGCGTATCACATTGGGGCAGCATATTTCAAAAATAATTTACCAAAATATACCGATAATCCATTGGAAAATGTGTGGAATTATCATTTAAAACCTCTTTTGTTTGAGTACTTGCGTGGAATGCCTGATGCCGAAACAAAATTAAAAGAATTAGAAAATGCCTATAATTTAAAATCAAATACAACCAATGAGCAAGGAACTTCAAATTAGAAATAGCACCGCCGATTTTTTGGTTTTTACGAGGCAAAACGGCGAAGACGGAATTGCTGTGCGCATAGAAGATGAAAATGTGTGGCTACGGGCGGAAGCAATAGCAGAACTTTTTCAGAAAAGTCGCCCAACTATTGTTGAACACTTGAAACATATTTTTGAATCAGGCGAATTGGATGAAAATTCAGTTTGTCGGAAATTCCGACAAACTGCCGAAGACGGTAAAAACTACAATGTCAATTTTTACAGTTTGGAAGCAATTATTGCTGTCGGTTATCGGGCAGATTCCGAGCGTGCTATTCAGTTTCGGCAGTGGGCGACAAAAGTATTGAGCGAATTTTCAAAAAAAGGCTATCTTATAGACAAACAGCGCCTTATCAACGACCAAGTTTTTTCAAAGCGCTATTTTGATGAACTTGTTGCCGAGATACAGGAGATAAGAGCAAGCGAGCGGAAATTTTATCAAAAAATTACTGATATTTACGCTACAGCCGTAGATTACGACAAGGAAAGTTCCACAACACGCGATTTTTTTGCCAATGTTCAAAACAAATTGCATTTTGCCATTCATAGAAATACCGCTGCCGAGTTGATTGTGAAACGCGCCAACGCAAAAGAAATCAATATGGGGCTTACGAATTGGAAAAATGCGCCTGACGGAAAAATTATCAAAACCGACGTTTCTATCGCAAAAAATTATCTGTTGCAATTTGAATTGACGGAATTAAACGAGATTGTTGAAATGTATCTTGATTACGCCAATCGTCAGGCGAGGCGGTATGTTCCTATGACCATGAACGATTGGAAGGCAAAATTAGATGCCTTTCTGAATTTCAATGATGCGCCTTTGTCTGACGGAATTGGAAAAATCACTCACGAAATTGCCAAAGCCTTTGCCGAAAGCGAATTTGAAAAATACCGCGTCATTCAAGACAAAACCTATATATCTGATTTTGATAAACTTTTGATACAAACGAAACAACTTGCAGAAGAAAACACGAAGTAGGACATCCAATTTTGCTTTCCGATGACGATACCCGACAAAATGTTGCTAAATCATTTATTTTTCAGGATAGAGGACCTCCCACCATTCCGGTTGATTTTTCAGCCATTTGGCAAACCAGGCATAAATGGTTTTGTTCCACTCGATGCGTTTTTTGTAATCAAGAATACCATGATTTTCCCCTTGTACCTGAATAAATTCGACTTCTTTGCCCAATATTTTCAAGGCATTATACATCTGGATACTTTCGCCGATAGGAACATTGGTATCTGCCGTTCCGTGCAGCAATAAAAGCGGCGTATTGATTTTATCGGCATTGAACAACGGACTTTGCCCGGCATACAAACCGGGATTGTTCCACGGATAACTGTACGCGCTGGCGGCTCCGCTGTAGGCATATCCCCAATAACCTTCGCCCCAATAACTGGCAATGGAACTGATGCCCGCATGGGAAACGGCAGCCGCAAAAATATCCGTTTTCGTTTGCAGGTATTGTGTCATAAAACCGCCGTAAGAAGCGCCGACGCAACCGACTTTGGTACTATCGACAAACGAATGTTCGCGGTAAAACTGCTGAACGCCTTCGATAATTTCATCGGCAGTAGTTTTTCCCCAGGCATTGACATGGCGCGCCGAAAATTCCTGTCCGTAACCGGTTGTTCCTGAAGGTTGAAGCGTATAAACGACATAGCCCAAAGAGGCATAGACCTGTAAGGGATACGTGCTTTCAAATACGCGGGAAACGGGAGAAGTTCCGCCGTAATAATAAACAATCAGCGGATATTTTTTATTCGGATCAAAATTGGGAGGCAGATAATATCGTCCGTCAATGACCGTGTTGCCGGATGTGAACGTCCAAGTCGTCACCGGCGAAACAATTAATTCATCCAATTGCGATTGATAGGGGTCGGACAATAAAGTCGATTTCTGCGATTTCAAATCGTAAGCATAAATCCGGTAAGCATTGGTCGGATTTTCACCCCGGAAAAGCGCTACTGCTTGGGTATCAGCTACTTTGAAAGCGGCGATAATATCTTCCGGTAAATCCAATAACGTATAGTTTTGGGTTTGTGTATCGTATTTGTAAATGTGAATACAATCCTTGTCCTCCGCCCGGAAATAGATGTTTTTATCGTAAGGCGACCATTGGACATCCACTATATTCGGATTGAAATCTTTGGTAATGGCTTCCACTTTTTTATCTTTGCGGTGATAAATAAAAGCCTGTTTATCGTAAGTATTGGAAATTTGTCCTTTCGACAGATTTTCCCCGATACCGCCAAAAGCTTCGGCGCTTCCGGTGACTAAAATATCCTTTCCATCCGGAGAATAAGCAGCTCCCGAAATAAAAGCATCCTGCAATAAAGTATCCAATTGCAAGGTCTGGATATCCAATTCGAACAAGATTTGCTTATCAAAAGGACGGTGGGTAATATCCTCTTCGGAGGTAAAAAGCAATGCTTTTTTACTGTCCGGGCTGATATCGGCAAGCCAGGTGTTTGTTCTTCCGAACGTAATCTGTTGCAAGCTGTTGTCGGAAAAAGAATACAAAGCAAGGGAAGCTCGTTTCCCGAAAGAGCCGTCCCTGCTGGGTGAAAGCAGGCGTTTTAAATCGCCTTTATCTTCCGGAATTTCTTCATTTACCGACAAAAGCGCCCATTGAGCATCGGGAGAAATCACAAAATAATCGAATGTAAGTCCTTGGGCAAGCACCGTTTCCTGGAAAGAAGGAATATCCAGCAAAACCAAGTCTTTGTTTTTCAATCCGTTCCGATAATAAACCAACTGGTTTTTCCCGGTTACCCATTGCGGATTGATTTCGAACGGAAAACGGTAAAGCGTTTGATTGGTCTTCAATTCCCGTAATTCCATGTTGGACAGGCTTTTCCCTCCGGTAGAAACTTCTTTGGTATTGATCAGGTAATAATTTCCGGTCGATGAAAGGCTTCCCGCCGTCACGCGGTTGCCGTCAAGAATATCGTTGATGGTTATCCGGCGTTTTCCACCGGTCGAAAGCGTAACTTGCGCCAATGAATCTTTTTTGGCCATTTTAATACTCACCCGGATTTTCGATTCATTAAAATTCCGCACCTCCGCCAAATGTTTGATTATCACTTCGTACCGGCGAGGTTCCAAGGTTAAATCAATCGTCACCGTTTTCGCTTTGGACAAACTGTCTTCCTTGGTTTCCTTGTTTTTATCTTCCCTGGCATCATTAATAAACACTTCGAACCGGTCGGTGGACGTAATGTTCAGTTCCGCTTTGCAATAACGGTCGGCGTCGATATTAAACGACAATAACTGAATAGCTTTATCGCGACTGGGAATTTGGCGGTCGTAAGGAGCATGTTCCAACGAAAAAATACCGCCGGTATCCGCTTTCAGCACTTGCTTGCTGTTGCGTACCGCATCAAAATCAACCTGGGTTTTCAAGAGATTTTTAGCCTCAAAGGTCTTTTTGTTTACATCGGTAGAATCTATCAGCACCGGATTGTAAACCGGAATCAAAGGCGAAGCTTTGAACTGCCGGACGGGAATTTCCGTTTGGGAATAAGCATGGATACTCAAGCACAAAAAGAAAAAAGCAACGAATAAGCGATTATGAACTGTCATGGAATCAAATTTGAAAATTAAAGTTCAAAGATAATTAAATTCTATTAATTTGGTTAATTATTTTCCTCAGTGCTATAAAAAATAGTTAAGCAAATTTTTGTTTTATCTGTATATAGATGTATCTTTGTAATAAATTTACAATAAAAAACCATGCAAGCGGTAAAGTTAAAAAAAGATATTATTTCGTATGTAACGGGATTAGATGATAAAAAACTGATTCAGGAACTTTATCAATGGGTGATAACCAAAGAAAAAGCTATTCATTCAGCAGACTTTATTCCACCTAAACGCAAAGGTAATTTAACCGAAGGTTATGGTATTTGGTTTGATGATGTATTGAATAATGAACAAGATTATCGCAAAAATATATGGCGAACAGAAAGAAATGTTTGGTAGATACATCTGTAATCATTGCGTTGTTTCGAAAAAACGAAGACGCTAAAAAAGTGTTAGACAGCCTTAACCAAGATGATGTATATATTTGTGATATTACCGTTTTGGAAATTTTAGCAGGATGTTTTACGGTGGAAAGAAGAGAGCAAGCGATGAACTTTTTAGATGTTTTCGGACAATTAAAAAATAATGAATTGATTTCCGATAAAGCAATTCAATTAATGAAACGCTATTGCATTCAACGAACCGGACAACCTCCTCTTATGCTGCCTGATTGTTTGATTGCCGCTTATGCCGTATTGCATAAAATGGAATTATTGACATTTAACAAAAAAGACTTTGATTTTATTCAAGGAATTGATATTCATTCAATGAGTAGATAATATGCAGCTTATGCACGAGAAAAAAGGATATATCGCTGAAATAAAATCGAAAACAGGGGTCAATGTGAACCGCTGTTATCAATGTGGAAAATGCTCTGCCGGATGTGCGGTGGCCGAAGAAATGGATTATCCGCCCAGCCGGGTGATGCGTTTGCTTCAAACCAATGATGTAGAAAATTTCAATCAATTGCTTGGTTCTGAGAGTATTTGGTTGTGTGTATCTTGTCAAAATTGCCTGACCCGCTGTCCCATGGAAATCGATATTCCCCACCTGATGGATTTCATGCGCGAAAAAGCGATTAAGGAAAAGAAAGTAATAAAAAAAGCCAATCATATCCTGTCTTTCCACCGGGCTTTTCTGGATTCGGTCCAATATACCGGACGGTTATACGAAATCGGACTGATTGCCGATTACAAAGTACGTACTTTCAATCTGATACAGGATATGGATGTCGCTCCCCAAATGTTTCTCAAAGGAAAACTTCCGTTGATTCCTGAACTCGTAGAAGATAAAAAACAAATACAGACTATTTTTTCAAAAACGAAAATATGAAAATAGGATTTTATCCCGGCTGTTCCCTGAAAGGCACTTCTTCCGATTATGCCCAATCGACTTTGGCGTTAGCCAAAGTTTTTGATATCGAACTCGTAGAAATCACGGATTGGAATTGTTGCGGAGCTACGGCAGCGCACAACCTCAATCCCGAATTGGCCGCCGCCCTGCCGGCAAGAATATTGGCTTTGGCCGAAAAACAAGGATTTACGGAAATCGTCGTTCCTTGTGCAGCTTGTTATAACCGCTTGAGCGTAGCGCAACATGAATTGAACGAGAATCCGGAACTGAAAAAACGAGTATCCGAAATACTCCAAATGCCTCTGAGCGGCAAGATTCAAATCCTGAATGTGATGCAATTCATTGAAAAATACATTGCCGGACGGATAGAAGAAAAAGTAGTGAAGCCGTTTGAACAGAAGGTAGTGTGCTATTACGGATGTTTGTTGGTTCGTCCGCACAATATTTTGCAATTCGACCGCTTGGAAGACCCGCAATCCATGGATCAACTGATGCGGAAAATCGGAGCCGATTCCTTAGACTGGGGTTACAAAACCGAATGTTGCGGAGCCGGATTTTCCGTTTCCCGGACCGATATTGTCGCCAAACTTTCCGGTAAGATTGTGAAAGATGCCGCCGACCGTGGAGCCGATGCCATTATTGTTGCCTGTCCGATGTGTCAATCGAATCTGGACATGCGCCGCAAACACATAGACCGGTATCTGCACAAAAAAACGACTATTCCGGTGTTGTATATTACACAAGCTATAGGCTTGGCTGCCGGTATAAAACCAGCAGCCTTAGGCCTGAAAAAATTGTTTGTAGAACCGGAGTTTGTATAATTAAGTGTAAATTAAATATGCGCTTCCAAAAATTCGAGGAATTCGTTTGTTGTCCAGTCTCCTTCGAATAATTTACCGTTTACGAAGAAAGAAGGCGTTTGGTCTACCTTGGCGATATCACCGGAGAATACATCTGCTTGCACCTTGTTTATGGTAGGTTTGCTTCCAAAATCTTTTTCAAATTTCGCTTCATCCAAACCGATTTTTTTGGCGTATGCCGCTAATGAAGGATCGTCTAACCGGCGTTGGTTTTCGAAGATAATGTCGTGCATTTCCCAGAATTTACCTTCTAACCCAGCGGTTTCTGCTGCAAGGGCTGCATGAAGTGCATGCGGATGCAAGTCTTGCAAAGGATAATTCCGGAACACGAATTGCAATTGATCCCCCAATTTCTTTTGCAGGTTTTTAACGATATAATACGCCTGTCCGCAATAAGGACATTGATAATCTCCATATTCAATCAAAATGACCGGTGCATTTTCCTGACCTTGAATATGATCCGAACTTGAAACTTTTACTGAACTCATAAACTATTATTTTTATTGTTATATAATTTAAAACGTCCTTATCTCTCATATTGTTTTGCTAAAGTGCTGAAAAATTTCTAACTTGCACCGCTTTTTATGCAATATCTATGTTAGCAGGGAAAAAAATCGTTTTAGGAATTACCGGAAGTATTGCCGCTTACAAAGCAGCGTATTTGTGCCGTGCATTCATAAAGAAAGGAGCGGAGGTTCAGGTCGTTATAACGCCTGCGGGAAAAGAATTCATTACGCCGGTTACTTTGTCGGCCTTGACCCGGAAACCGCTGGTCAGTGAATTTTTTACCGCCAATGACGGTACATGGCACAGTCATGTGGATTTGGGTGTCTGGGCGGATTTGATGTTGATCGCTCCGGCTACGGCAGCCACTATCGGAAAAATGGCGAACGGAATTGCCGATAACATGCTTATTACCACCTATTTATCGATGAAGGCGCCTGTATTTATCGCTCCGGCAATGGATTTGGATATGTATGCGCATCCAAGCACTCAACAGAATCTGGAAAAATTGAAATCGTACGGAAACTACATTATCGAACCGGCTACCGGCTTTCTGGCAAGCGCTTTGGAAGGGAAAGGCCGGATGGAAGAACCGGATACGATTGTGCAGTTTATAGAAGACTTTTTTGAGAAAAAGTCACCCCTTGCAAAAAAAAAAATAGTAATAACAGCCGGTCCCACGTATGAAAAGATCGATCCCGTACGTTATATAAGTAATTATTCTTCCGGAAAAATGGGTTTTGCTTTGGCGGAAGAATGTGCCTCCCGGGGCGCGAAAGTTATTTTGATCAGCGGGCCGGTCAAATTAAACACAATTTATCCAAGTATAAAAAGGATAGATGTAGAATCGGCTGAAGAAATGTATCGTGCGGCATTGGAATATTTTCCCCAAATGGATGCAGGTATTCTTTGTGCGGCGGTAGCGGATTATAAACCGGTTCATTATTCGGAAAATAAACTCAAACGCAAAACCGGAGAAGTATTGGATTTAAAATTAACTCCTAATCCGGACATTGCGGCGGCTTTGGGTCAAATCAAGAAACCGGGACAAATATTAGTCGGTTTTGCTTTGGAAACAGATAGCGAAAGGATTCATGCAGAAGAAAAATTAAAGAAGAAAAACCTTGATTTCATCGTGCTGAATTCATTAAAAGAGGCAGGTTCCGGTTTTCAGGTCGATACGAATAAAATAACGATTCTTGATTCGCTGGGCAATGTAAAAGATTTTCCGCTGAAATCGAAAAAAGAGGTGGCGAAAGATATTATTAATGAAACAATAAAATAATATGAATAATAGTAATACTCAATGTCCTGAAAGGACAATATATCCCAGCCCAATGGCAACGCCTTGGGAAGAGGATATTTCAAGAAGTGGATATATGACAATTGAGAAAATGAGGGGATTACTCCATGAAATGGTAAAAAAAGTTTATGCATAAATTTATAACGATACTGATTTTGTTCCTTGCGACTGCAACGACATTGCAATCACAGGAATTAAACGCCCGCGTAACCGTCAATAGCGACCGGATACAGGGGACGAACAAAAATATTTTTACTTCGTTGGAACGCGCATTGAACCAATTTATCAATGGGAGACAATGGAGTAAGGCTATCACCTTATCCAATAACGAACGGATTGATTGTACGTTTTCCATGATTGTTCTCGAACAAATTTCGGACAATTCTTTCAAAGCCGAATTATTCGTGCAATCCAGCCGGCCGGTCTATAATTCTTCCTACGTGACTACCATGCTCAATTACCGGGATGTCAATTTTACTTTTGAATATATAGAAAATGCAACCATCGAAATGCAAGAAAATGCCTTGAACAGCAATCTGGAAGCGGTGATTGCTTTCTACGCCAATTTAATTATCGCTTTGGATTTCGATAGTTTTTCTCCGATGGGTGGAAGTGTTTTTTTCCGGCAAGCCCAAAATATTGCGAACATGGCGCAATCTTCGAATTGGGGCGGATGGTCTGCTTTTGACGATAACAAAAGCCGGGGTTCCATGATCAATGCCTATATGGATGAATCTTTAAAAGGATACCACGAATTATGGTACACTTATCACCGGAAAGGATTGGATGAAATGGCTGCCAATCCCGACCGGGCGCGGATGACTATTCTAAATGCCATTCCTGCTTTGAAAGAGATGCGCCTGGTTCGTTCTTCGGAAATCATCTTGCAGATGTTTGCCGATGCCAAATTAGACGAAATCGTGTCTATTGCCGGAAAAGCAACAGAGGATGAAAAGAAAGAAATTTATACCCTGCTTCGCAATGTCTTTCCAAGTATGTCCACACAAATTGAACCTTTAAAAAAATAATATTTACCCGGAATGCTCAAAAGTTTATCGATACGAAATTATGCTCTTATCTCTCAATTAGAGATCGATTTCTCCCAAGGACTTTCTGTTATTACCGGTGAAACCGGCGCCGGAAAATCCATTATTGTCGGTGCATTGTCGTTGATCTTAGGACAACGGGCAGATGCTAAAATGATCAAACACAACGAAGACAAATGTTCGATTGAAGGTTTATTTGATATTTCTTCTTACGGATTGGAATCTTTTTTTACCGAACGGAATTTGGAGTATGACGCTCAAAATTGCATTTTGAGAAGGGATATCTGGACTTCGGGAAAATCACGGGCTTTTATCAACGATATGCCGGTGAACTTGATGGACTTGAAAGATTTGGGCGCTTTTTTGATCGATATTCATTCGCAACATCAGAATCTATTATTGGGCGAGGACAAATTCCAGTTGCAAGTGGTCGATATACTGGCTAATAATAAGCGATTAAGGGAGGAATATAAAACCGAATACCGGCATTTTGTATCTATCTGTAAACAAGTAGAAGAATTGACTAAAAAAGTGGAAGAACATACGGCTGAACAAGATTATTTACAGTTTCAATTACAACAATTAACGGAAGCCAAATTAAAACCGGACGAACAGTTTGAGTTGGAAGCAGAACTGATAACGCTTTCCAATATTGAAGAAGTAAAAACAGGCATCTATGCCCTCGAACATCTGCTTTCTGCCGATGAAAAGGGGATTATTGATGCCTTGCAGGAAGCATCCAATGTCGCTCAATCCATTCAGAAACACTATTCTCCTGCCAACGAAATTTTCGAAAGATTGCAGACCGCCTATTTGGATTTACAAGATCTGCTGTTGAATATCGGCAATCAGCAGGATGAATTGGAATTAGATCCCAGACGCCTGCAATGGATAAACGAACGCTTGGACACGCTTTATTCGCTGCAACAAAAACATAAAGCCCATTCTATAGAAGGATTGATCCGATTAAAAAATAATCTGGAAGAGCAATTGCGGGAAATCGAAAATTACGACACAGAAGTAAAGCAAATGCAGCAACAATGGGAAGAATCAAAAACAATGGTGGAAAAGTTGGCAAATGCTTTGACAAAAACGCGTACGAAAACAGCGGCTCTGTTGGAAAAACAGTTGATAAGGCGGGTAAGCAGTTTGGGAATGCCGTCTATGCAATTCCACTGTCAAATAAGCAATAAAAGCGAACCGGACATCACCGGGGCGGATCTTGTCACTTTTTTGTTTTCAGCGAATAAAAATGTGGAAGTGAAGCCGGTTTCCCAAATAGCTTCCGGCGGTGAAATTTCCCGTTTGATGTTGGGAATAAAAGCCTTAATTGCAAGAATCACTGCTTTGCCCACCATTATTTTGGATGAAATAGATACGGGAGTATCAGGCGAAGTAGCCGATAAAATGGGGAATATCATGCATCAAATGGGTGAAGTGATGCAAGTAATTACCATTACGCATTTACCTCAGATTGCCGCTTGGGGCGATTCCCATTTCTTTGTTTATAAAAAAGAAGACGCTAAAGTTACGGAAACGCACATCCGCCGTTTGTCCGAAGAAGAAAGAATACAAGAAATTGCACACATGTTGAGCGGCTCCGAATTAACGGAAGCGGCGATTGAAAATGCTAAAGAACTATTGAAATGAAAGAAACAGAAATGATTTTCGGCACACGCGCCGTCATTGAAGCCGTGCAGACGGGAAAAGAAGTGGATAAAATCCTGATGCGAAGGGATTTGCAAAACGATTTGTCCCGCGAATTATTCAATATTGTTAAAACAACGCATATTCCGATTCAGCGGGTGCCGCAGGAAAAATTAGACCGGTTGACCCGCAAAAATCATCAGGGAGTCATTGCTTTTATTTCTGCTGTTACCTACCAGAAGCTGGAAGATATCGTTCCTTTCCTGTATGAGGAAGGAAAAAATCCGTTTATCGTCTTGCTGGACGGCGTGACCGATGTCCGCAATTTCGGAGCCATTGCCCGCACTTGCGAATGTGCCGGTGTGGATGCCGTCGTCATTCCTGCCCGGAACAGTGTTTCGGTCAATGCAGATGCTGTAAAAACGTCGGCGGGCGCTTTATTGTCTTTGCCGGTGTGTAAAGAAGACAGTATTACGGAATCCATTAAATTCTTGAAAAATTGCGGTTATAAAGTCATTGCAGCGACAGAAAAAGCGGAAAATCACTATACGCAAGCCGATTATTCCACTCCCACCGCTATCGTGATGGGCGGGGAAGATATGGGAATTTCCATGGATAACCTCCGGATATGCGATGAAATGGTGAAAATACCTGTGTTTGGAACGATTGCTTCCCTGAATGTGTCGGCAGCGGCAGCAGTCCTGATGTATGAAGTTGTCCGGCAGCGAATTGAAAAAATATGAAAAATAAACAAACACTTTGGATTGTGATTGTCATTGTATTATTAGTGGTGATAGCCGGGGCGGTTTTTTACATTATTCAACAACGAAATCAATTGACGGATTTGGTGCAA
Organism: Bacteroidia bacterium; assembly: GCA_026000155.1. Lineage (GTDB taxonomy): Bacteria > Bacteroidota > Bacteroidia > Bacteroidales > Azobacteroidaceae > Azobacteroides. The sequence continues at coordinate 30,777 of BNYG01000002.1, forward strand.
CAATCCGAATTGGCCAAAGAAGAATTGGCGGATGAATACAACGATTTGTCCATTCAATACGAAGGTTACAAACTCCAGATCAATAATGATTCGTTGATTGCCCAGTTGGAAACCGAACAACTGAAAGTACAACGCTTGCAGGAAGAACTCCGGACGGTGAAATCAACGGATGCCAAACGGATCAACGAACTCAAAAAGGAATTGGAAACCTTGCGGGCAATCATGCGCGGCTATGTGGCTCAGATTGATTCGTTGGACCGCTTGAATAAACAATTGATAGTCGAAAAAGCAGAAATTAGCGGACGTTATCAACAAGCGACACAGACCGTCACACAACTTTCCGCCGAAAAAGAAAAACTGACGGAAACCGTTCAGATTGCTTCCAAACTGGATGCCGGCAATATCAATGTCCGCGGCATTACGGATAAAAACAAAACGACGGACAAAATCAAAAAAATGGATCAGCTGGAAATTCAATTCACCATCACTAAAAATATTACGGCGAATCCCGGCGAAAAAACCATTTATATCCGGATTCAAAGACCGGACGATGATGTATTGGTCAAAAATCCGGGCGCAGATGTTTTTACATACGAAAATAAAAAAATCAACTATTCGGCGAAGCGTACCATCGAATACACCGGCGAAGAAACACCTATGAATATGTACTGGAAAATAGAAGAATTTCTGTTACCCGGCACGTACCGTGTGGATATTTTTGCCGATGGCAATTTAATTGGGCGCAAGTCGTTCAAGTTGGATAAATAATCTTTAATTTTATTGTATGAAACAAAAACAATTTCATTCCCGGCGAGCCTGCCGTTTCAGGCAGTTCGTCCAAAAATCTTATGCGGCTTTTAACAGTCTGCATAAAGTGGTCACTACCGGCGTGCTGACCGGTTGTATGCTGGTATTTGCGTCTGTCGCCTCCGCACAGGATGGTAGAGACGCGATTAATCGCGTCTCTACAGACGATGAACAGTCGCTCGATGAGGTCGTCGTCACGGCATCCAAAGCGGAACTGACACTGCATCAAACGGCGAAAATCGTCACTGTTATTACCCGCGAAGAGATTGCGCGACAGCCTGTCAGCAGCATTCCCGATTTGCTGAAAAACATCGTTGGTGTTGATGTCCGCCAACGGGGAGGCAACGGCGTTCAAACAGACATTTCCGTGCGCGGCGGCACTTTCGACCAAATAGCTATTCTTCTCAACGGCGCTAATCTCACCAATCCTCACACCGGACATTATTCTTTCGACCTTCCGGTTAATCTTTCCGACATCGATCACATCGAAATCATTCAAGGACCCACTTCGCTTTTGTACGGCGCAGGCGCATTTTCAGGCGGAATCAATATTGTTACGAAAAAAGATTCCGATACAGGCGCATCCCTGAAAGCCGAAGGCGGCATGCACGAACTTTGGGGCGTGGAAGGGCGTGGGGCGCTTAAAACTACCAATGCCTCACACAGCCTTTCGGCAGGCTACAATTCGTCTGCCGGATACATTGCCGACAGCGATTACAAAATCCTCAATGCGCTCTGGCAAAGCAATTTCCGGGTGGATAATTCCAAATTGGATATTCAATTAGGCTTGAATGACAAAGCCTACGGAGCCAATACATTTTATTCGGCTGCTTATCCCGACCAATTCGATGAAACACAATCCCTTTTTGCCGCTGTCCGGGGCGAGTCGGGCGCTCAATTGAAATTTATTCCGCAAATCTATTGGAACCGGCATTACGATACCTTCCAATTAATGCGCGGTGATGAATCCAAAGTGCCGTACAATCATCATCAAAGTGATGTTTTCGGTATTAATCTTAACACGCAATATAAATGGACAGGCGGGATTACCAATTTCGGCGGAGAACTTCGCAACGAAGGTATTTTCAGCAGCAATTTGGGCGTTCCGATGAAGGAGCCTGTCGGTAAATACAAAAAATCGGACAACCGCACCAATATCAGCTATTTTCTCGAACATACTTATCTGTATCAAGGTTTTACGTTGGGATTGGGCGTGTTGGCCAATTACAACACAGCGTATGCTCACGATATGGGATTTTATCCGAGCATCAACGCCGCCTATCGGTTTGAAAATAACTTGAAAATATTTGCTTCGTGGAACAATGCCACCCGCCTGCCGACTTTCACCGATTTATATTACGTCGCTCCCGAGCAGCAAGGGCAACCCGATTTGAAACCCGAAAAATCGGAATCGTATGAACTCGGCGTTCAATATAAAAACAGATTCCTCTCGTTTTCTTTCAATGGTTTTAAAGAATATGGCAAAGATTTGATTGATTGGGTCAAAGAAAATCCGAATGATGCTAAATGGAAAGCCACTAATCTGACTTCCGTCGATAAAACCGGTTTTGAAACCAATGCGACTATCTCTTTTCAGGAAATACTTCCGCAACTCTCGACCACTCGTTTGAATGTAGGGTATATGTTCCTCCATCAAACCCGCGATGCGAACCATCTGATTTCCAATTATGTGTTGGATAATTTGCGCCACAAATTCACTGCCGGACTTGCCCACCCGGTTTATAAAGGATTGACGGTCGACTGGCAATTCCGCTGGCAGCAACGGGAAGGCAGTTACAGCAAATTCATCGGAAGAGATGACCAAAATAAAGCGCTCTATCAAGAAGAGGCTTATCCGGCATTTGCGCTGTTGGATTTGAAACTCAATTGGAAACTGGAGGATTTTACGGTCTGTCTGACAGCCAATAACCTGTTTAATGTCAGTTACTACGACCGGGGAAATATTCCACAATCCGGCTTTTGGTTATTGGGAGGAGTTTCCTGGAATTGGGAATAACATCGACCGGTCGATGTTAAATTGACAAAAACATTTGGTTAATTATTTTTTTCAGGTGCTATAAAAATTAGCTGTTTAACGGCTTAGCAGGAGATTCCTCCCTTCGGTCGGAATGACGGTGTGAATTTAAAACAGGGAGGAGGAGGAATAAGGAGGGGCTTCGCCCCTCCTTATTCCTCCTCCCGTTTCACCCCCTACGAGTGTCGTCATTTCGAGCGTAGCGAGAAATCTGCTGATAAACGTTAATTGGCTTTTGTCATTATTTGCAGAAATAGTAGGGGCGAATCGAATTCGCCTTGATTAACATTGCATAGTAGGGGCGAATTCGATTCGCCCCTACTATGCTGAAAAAAAATTAAAGTTAAAATTTCCAAAAAACAGGTTAAAAAATAGGTTTATTGAAAAAATTTGCATACCTTTGCATCGTTAAACTTTAGTCCAAAAAACGCTGTCACTTCTTAAGTGACAGTTTTTTTTTGCCAAATTGTCATTAAAATGCTTATCTCCGCCTTTTTAAGTTTTAAATATTTTAAGCGAACAGGATACAGCTTTGCTGAAACCAAGACTTTTGAAATGTAAAATTTCAACGACTTTGTCATCAGTTGATGATATTATTGTTATTTTCTTATTCTTTAAAAACCCTCATTAAAACAAACCTGTATCCTGTTTTACCTTTCTCTTGTGGTATGCTTTTACGCTGAATTCAATATTTTGTAAACAAATTGACAAAACTTTACTGTCACTTAAGAAGTGACTTGACATTTAAATTATTAAGCATAAATAATATGTTATTTTTCGTTTAACATATTATAACACAAAAGAATACAGTAATCGGAAGAGGCGGGAGCGTTTCGTTTTTTTTACTTATAAAATCATTTTCATTCTTTTTTCTCTAAAGAAATGGGATGATTTCCTGCCTTTTTCCGGTTATCTAAAATAGAGCCTTAAGGCTCTTAAAGATCTTAAAGATCTTAAGATATTTAAAAGAATTAACAGCCCTTTGGGGTAAATATATATTAATTAAAAAAAATGAAAATGAAAAAAATGATGTTTTTGATGCTGACACTCTTGATTTGGGGTGCAGCCAGTATGAATGCACAGGTAGCTATCGGAGGAGATAAAGATCCCGAAAGTTTTGCTGTGTTGGAATTAATTAACGGCGGTACACAGGGCTTACGATTGCCGCAATTGACAGCCGCTCAACGGACTACACTTACTGCTCAGCTTACCGGTTTGAGTGAGGATAAAAAAGACCTGGCTAAGGGCTTGATTATTTTCAACACTACCGAAAACTGCACGGAAACATGGAACGGAACAATGTGGATATCTGATGGTACAGGTCCTATTGTATCTGCCTTGATTTCCGGACCTGTTTCCGGAATTACGAGCTTTAACATGTTCAGTTATCAAACGATAACGTTGACTGCTAACGCCAGTGGGGGAAGTACACCTACCGCTTACCAATGGTATAAAGACGGAGTTCCTGTTGGCGGAGCTACTGCAAGTACTTACCCTTTTACACCGCCTACTACGGCTAATGAGCGGGATGATTATACGTTCTATTGTAGGATTTCCAATGAATACAGTTCAAATGTACGATCCAATGATATCCTCGTAACAGTAGAACAAGCCACCTTCGGTGAATTGAAAGGTATTCCTTTGCGTAAAGATAACGGCGACGTTTTATATATAGCCACACAATTTTTAGGGCAGGAAACTGCCACAGATGCCGCCTATACGGGAGATTTGTATCAATACGGCAGGGAGGCTGACGGACATGAGAAACAAAACAGCCCCGTTACTACAACACAGGCTACTAATAGCTCAGCCCCGTATGAACCTGCTGATGTACGAGGTAAATTTGTAGCAAAATCTCCGTGGACTACTTCGAGCGACAATAAGTCGTTGTGGGATAACCCGCATGCGCAAACTAATGACCCTTGTCCGTCCGGTTGGCATCTTCCTACTTATGAGGAATTTCTCTCGATCTTGCCGAAGAATGTGACTGCAAGCGGGTCGCAATACACGAGTATAAACTTTGATACCGATAAGAGAACATTCGTGATAAGCGATGGGGACAATATCAAACAGCTGCCAGTGCACAGCATTAGGTACGAGAGCGGTACAGTGGGAACGCAAAACGCGATTGGAGGTGCAAATGAGTGGACGGCCAGATTTTGGTATAGGCACTACCCGCTCCCCACCACGCCGGGGTATACGATGCTAAGATACACCGTTACGAATGACTCCTATGCGATTCAAAATTACGGTGCGGGTTACCCGGTGGTTGGTTATGCAGTGATGTGCGTGAAGTAAAAATCAGATAATGTAATAGAATGTTTAGCTGTTGAAATCTTACGGCTTTGTTTATTGCGCCTTTTTCCGAGTAAGGTTGAGCACGTTCAGCTATTGTACAACACACAGACCTTGAGACCCTATACAAAGCTAAATAAGGCAACAAGAAAGATGTGATTAAATTGCAGGGCGTTGTGTATTTTCAAATAAAGAAAATCGCAACGCCCTCGTTGCATTTTGTTAATGCATTTCTATCCGGAAAGTTTGTTTTTCTAAAAAGGAATCGCTACCTTTGCGCCTCATTTTATATATTTAGTATAAATCAATTAATTCAGTATTTATGAACAATTACGAAACCGTTTTCATTTTGACTCCCGTTTTGTCTGATGCACAGATGAAGGAAGCGGTCGACAAATTCAAGGACGTTCTGGCGGCCGAAGGCTCCGAGATCGTGAATGAAGAAAATTGGGGCCTGCGCAAGCTGGCATACCCGATTCAGAAGAAATCTACCGGATTCTATTCTTTAGTAGAATTCAAAGCCGATCCCAGTACCATTGCTAAGTTGGAAACCCAGTTCCGCCGCGATGAAAGAGTACTTCGCTTTTTAACTTTCCGTCAGGATAAGAATTTTGCAGAATATGCAGCTAAAAGAAGAAACAAATCGAAAGAAACTAAAAAGGAGAACTAAATCATGGCAGCAAACAATAACTCGGAAATCCGTTACTTAACTCCTCCTACTGTTGATGTTAAGAAGAAAAAATATTGCCGTTTCAAAAAAAGCGGTATTAAATTCATTGATTACAAAGATCCTGAATTTTTAAAGAAATTCCTGAATGAGCAAGGGAAAATCCTTCCCCGCCGGATTACCGGTACTTCGTTGAAATTTCAACACCGTATCGCTCAGGCAGTGAAGCGCGCCCGTCATTTGGCCCTGCTTCCTTATGTAACCGATTTGATGAAATAATAAAAGGAGGAAACAAAAATGCAAGTCATATTATTAGAAGATATTAGCAACCTTGGATACAAGGACGATATCGTTACCGTGAAAAGCGGTTACGGAAGAAATTACCTGATTCCACAAAAGAAAGCGGTTATTGCTTCCGAATCAGCTCAAAAAGTATTGGCGGAAAATCTTCGTCAACGTGCTCATAAATTAGAGAAAATCAAAGCGGATGCGCAGGCATTGGCAGCTAAATTAGCGGGAGTTTCTCTGACTATCGGAGCCAAAACAAGTTCGACCGGTACTATTTTCGGTTCGGTAAACAATATCCAGATTGCCGACGAACTGGCGAAAAAAGGATTTGAAGTGGACAGGAAAACCATCGTTATCAAAGATCCGGTCAAAGAAGTGGGTTCTTACAAAGCTACTTTGAAACTTCACAAGGAAGTTTCCGTTGAAATTCCTTTCGAAGTAGTTTCGGAATAAATTAACGTAATAACAAAGGAAAAGGCTGTCCCAGAAGTTGGGATAGCTTTTTTTTTTGCAGCAAAAACATTTTTAATGCAATCAGGTTTGGTTTTAGAAAAACAACAACCGGATAACAAGCCGTTGCTTTTGATTCTTTTGCGTACTCTTCTTACGGTGTCAGCATTTCAATAAATATGGCGCCTTGCCCGGGATTAGAAGTAGTCATTGCTGCTATATTCACTCTGTATATTACACCATTATCCAGATCGTATATCGAGAAAGTTACCATATCGGATCTGGGAATATTAGGGCTTATATTATCCACCGCAATTTGCGTCCATGTATTTTGAGCCGGAGAATAACTTGCTCCACCACCCGACAGGTATGTAGGATTTGTACCGCTTGTTTTGTAACCGCCTATAAGCACGTTGTTTCTCGCTGCGTCGGTAAATCTGAAAGCCATGTGCGTATTTTGTGAGTCCGTTCCAAACAAACCACCCAACAAATAGGGATTTGTATCAAATCGTACCTGCAAACTTCCCAATGTGGTGGTAGAAGGAGCCTGATAGTTTGTAGCGCTAAACGTGAATTTACGTGTAGCGTATTTAAGATTTTTTACTGCCGATGTACCCACTATAGTAACAGTAGTCGTTTTTCCAAGAAAAGAGAAAGGAATACTGACAGCAGTTGTATCGGGCGTTCCGGTAACAATGTAAGTTAGCCGTCCGTTGCCCGTATTCAATATTCCCGACTGTAAAGTAAAACTAAGTCCATGAGCGGCGATAGAAGCTCCGGCAGTATAACTACCCCCGTTTCCTCCCAGGTAAGGCAGGGTAAGTGTTCCGCTGTAAGTAGTCCCGGTGGTAAAAGTAGCCGGCGACAACGTGGCATTTATACTATCCAAACCGGTTATCGCAGGGGCAATGGTAGAGCTGATGTCTAACTGCATCCAGGCTGAGCCGTTCCAAAATACATATCCGGTAACAGCTAATCCACCGGTGCCTGTGTTATAGACCAACAAATCCTGTTTCGGATTGGGGATTGTCGTATTATCCGTATTGGAAGTTAACGTTACAACCGGTATTAATATTCCCTTGTTATTAACGGCCGACATATCCAAAACCGCAGACGTATCAGGTGTAACCGTTCCGATTCCTATTCGCCCAAAGGAGTTTATCACAAAGTCGTTAGCCTGCTGGGTAGCAGTTGGCGTGCCTGTGGTAGGATTATCGAGGCCGCCATCAACGTGAAATCTACCCAACGGATTCAATGTGCCTACGCCCGTTTGACTATATGACGGCGACGATCCAATAAGCAAAAGCAATAGTCCTATAAAAAAATCATATCGTGTGTTCATATTTTTATTTTTTTAGGGCGTCAGCATTTCAATAAATATGGTACCTTGCCCGGGATTATTAGTATCTCCGGAACCGGTAGTCTTCGCCGCTATACTGACCCTGTATATTACTCCGTTATTCAAATCGAATATCTGAAAGGTTACCATATCGGAATTGGGAATATTAGGGGAAATGTTAGCTACATTAATCGTTGTCCATGCATTTTGAGCCGGAGAATAATTTGCTCCACCACCCGACAGGTATGTAGAATTTGTACTGCTTGCGCTTGTCTTGTAGCCTCCTACCAATACATTACTTCTTGCAGCATCTGTAAATCTGAAATTCAAGCTGGTATTAGCTGTAGCCGTAGGATCACTACTGATTTGTACCTGTAAACTTCCCAATGTGGTAGTGGAAGGAACTAAATAGTTCGTGCTGCTAAACGTGAATTTACGTGCAGCATAGCGAAGATTTTTTACGGCCGATGTACCTACTATGGCAACCGTGGCTGTTTTTCCAAGGAAAGAAACAGGAACACTGATAGAAGTTGTATCGGGCGTTCCGGTAACAATATAAGTAAGTTGTCCGCTGCCCACACTCAATGTTCCCGGCTGTAAAGTAAAACTAAGTCCATGAGACGCGATAGGAGCTAAAGAAGTATAAGGGCCTCCATTACCTCCTAAATAAGGAAGGGTAAGCGTTCCGCTATAACTGCTTCCGGAGGTAAAAGTAGCCGGCGAAATAGTTGCATTCAAACTGTCCAAACCGGTTATCGCCGGAGCAATGGTGGATCTGCTGGTTAATTGCATCCAAGCCGATCCGTTCCAAAACACGTATCCGGTAACGCCTAATCCACCGCCGGTATTATAGGCCAATAAACCCGGTTTCGGATTGGGGATAGTCATATTATCCGTATTGGAAGTCAACTGTACAACAGGGATTAGCAACCCCTTATTATTAACAGCCGACATATCCAAAACCGCAGATGTATCGGGCGTAACGGTTCCTATTCCTACTCGTCCAAAGGGATTTATCACAAAGTCGTTGGCTTGCTGGTCAGATGCCGGCGTGCCTGTGGCAGGATTATCCTTTCCACCATCTACGTGAAATGTACCCAAAGGATTAGTTGTGCCTACACCTACCTGACCATGCAATAAAGCCGGCCACAACAGCAAGGGCAACAACAGTAAAAAACCTAATTTTGTTTTCATATTTTTTATCTTTTATATTTGTACAATATTATTTATTTTTATATTCCGGCGGCGTTTATACGCAATCAACGCAATGTATAACAGACTGATAACAATCAGTGGCGCAATTCCGTTTTCAATGGGTGCGCCGACAAATGCGCCGGCTCCATCATCTTGCGTGGACGGTCCGTTTCCCCACCAGTCATCGCTGGGAGACGGAGGGTCGTAAGACGGGCCTGATCCGTATATCTGATCCTGTATTTCTTCCGAAGGCAACTTCGCCAATGATTCGTCGGCATAAATAGATACCTGAAAAAACAGGATCAGTAAAATTATAAGGGCTACGCGATTTTTCATCTTTTTATTGTATTAACACTTTCTTTGCGATGGCATCAAACTTAACAATGTATGTTCCGGCCGGCAAATGAGTCGCGATTTTTTCCGCAGGAACTTGCCTGACCGGATTTTCCTGTATAAGCCGTCCATACATATCAAAAATCTTCACCACAGAGCCTTTGTCCGTTTCACTTAATCCTTGTATCGTAATGATCCCTGTATTGTAATATATATTTACAGCCTGACGGTCGCCGATTGTTTCGATACCTGTTTGATTGTCAAAATGCAGGATAAAGCGGTCGAAACTGTCCGTCGGACGCGAGAGAAACGCATAATCGGGCGTTGAAAGCAAATCGGTTTTCGTACCGGTTTTCTTATCTTCCAAAATCACTTTTTGGATGGACGACAGCGAACTTTGCCGGTAGGCTTCCAACACCACTTCCTGTTCCTGATTGGCCGGCTCAAAATACAAAATTAACTGTTGCGGATCGGTAGAAATGACGTTGGTCGTCATCGACTTTCCGTCCGATGATTTCGTATAAATCTGATTGACACCTCCCGACCGGTTGAAAATCTTGCTCGCATCGTAGGGGTCGTTCGATTGCAGGGTGGCGTCTTCGCGGAAAACGACACACAAACGGTCGTAGCCGCCTGTCCGGCTGTCGCGTGTTTCTATCAACAATTCGTCCGTTACGAGCGGAGCGCTTCGCAAATAGCTTACTTTGCCATGGGTTCTGGCCGAAGCCGGAATTGTCATGCTTTTAGATGCCACAGCATCCCGACCGACTATAAACATCTGCATCGGAGCTATTAATGCCGAAGTACCTCCATTGTAAGAGATTGTTCCACCGACTGCCTGACCAAACAGATAGCTGACATTGAATGTGAATCTTTCGGTTGAAGCGTTGTACGAACCTGTTCCTTGCGACATCACATAAAAACTGTTTCGGACATCGGCCGTTCCGTCCGGAGCGCGGGTCACGTCCCAAGCGTCTGCCGTATTGGTTGCTGAAACGAAACCGGACATATCCAGCGGAACGGTAAAAGGATTGCCAATGTAATTAAATCCCTGTTTCAACGGGACAGTTACATCTCCGACAGTAAGTTCTTCACCGGTAAAACGGTCGGAAGCCGTAGCAACCATTATGGACGACGGGGCAAAATTGCGGGCAAAAGACAAAGTATCTTTCGCTTTGTCGCTGTATTGCGCCGTGCTGTACAGCGGATTGAGCCGGTTGGTGTAATATGGGTCGCCGTCAGGAACGATTCCCAACCCGACAATATAACCTGTTCCCGCATCCATTGGCGTTTGCGGATCGATTATCAATGTACCGTTGTCGCCAAACAAGCCGGCATTGGTCGGCTGCGACAGAAAATTGAAGAAGAAGTAATCTGCGTATATTTTTTTGAACGGAGGCGTGAAGCCGGTCAGCCGTTTCTCCTTATAATTATTGCCTAAAGCTAAATTGACTTGGATAATCCCTTGGTCATAAGCGTTGGCGGGCGCACGATTGTAAGCAATCGTTCCTTCTACCAGCAAATGCGCCACATTGCTTTGACGAGTGCTGTTCGTATCCGAATCGAGCGTCAATCTTCCGCGAGTGAGGACGAGGTTTTTCATCGTAGCTCCCATCGACGGACTGATTACCACCACAACTGAGTCCGGATTGGCGTTTTGGTTGTTAATCGTCAGCGTTTCAGGAAACCAAATATAGTTGGTTTCTCTGTCGGCCGTACCGAAGATATGTTGAGCTGTCGAGCCTCTGAATTCAAATGCGCCGGTGCGGATGGAAAAAACTTTTCCGGTATCCACATTATTAATGAAATCGCCGGTCAGAATGGTATTACCTGTCTGAGAAACGCTTGCATTCGCGTCATTTTCATAATCTCCACCTATATACAGGACATCTCCTACCGACATAATTCCTCTGTTATAAAGAGCCACTTTATTTTGTCCCTGCGCACAAAAATTCAGAGTCAGAATAACACTGATCATAAAAAAAACATATTTTTTCATGAATCTTTAATTTTAATTGTTTAGTTCTATTTCTCTATATAATAACAATATAGTTATATTTTTGTTTTGAAGTTTAGAAAAAGATTTTTTCGACAAGACTAAAAGGGATAATTCCGAAATATCATTCATATCTTCTATATAAGAAATTTTTTATTTATTTTTGTATTAATATTAATATAAACTATAGATTATGCAACATTTTCTTTCAAAAAAAATCAGCCTCACACTTATTCTGCTTGCCTTGTTAACGGTCATTTCGTCGTGCAAAGAAGACGATCCGGTAAGCGACGAAATCAGCAGTAACCGGAATGTCAACGACTGGATATTGGGAAATATGCAAACCTGGTATTTGTGGAGCGACAAACTGCCAGGCAAGACCAACAAAAACCTGCATCCGGCGGATTATTTTGAATCGCTGCTCTACAAAAAGGAAGACCGTTTTTCGTGGATTCAGGAAAATTTTATTGAATTAAAGGAAATGATTTCCGGCATACAAATGGAAGCGGGATATGATTATAGTCTGGGGCAAAATAAAGGCAATGACGTAGTGGGTTTAATCAACTATGTTAAACCCAATTCTCCGGCATCGGAAGCCGGTTTGAAACGGGGCGATTTTTTCCACACCATCAATAGGACTCAACTGACCATAGACAATTATCAAACGTTACTTGGCAAAATTTCTTCCGCTCATACTTTGGGAATTGGGGATATAGAGCGTGTCCACAAATCCGTGTCCCTATCAGTCACTAAATACGAAGAAAATCCTATTTTATTGGATACCATTTACGAAATAAACAATCAAAAGATTGGTTATCTGCTATACAATTTTTTTGCCCAGGATAACGGAAACAACAGCCTCTCGTATGTAAAGGAATTGAATCAGGTTTTTGGTAAATTTCAAGGAAGCGGTATCAACGAATTGATTCTCGATTTGCGTTACAACAGCGGCGGCGCAATTACAACTTCAGTGGCTCTCTCCAGCATGATTGCTAACCGTACGGCATCAGACTTGTTTGCAATGGAAGAATACAATTCATTCATTGACAACTATTTCCGTAAAGCGGAAGGAGAGAATTACAACAAAATCTTTTTCCAGGATCAATTGGAAAAATACGATGAAAGGGGTAATGTTTTGGAAAGTGTCCCTGTTAATAAACTGGCGGGGTTGAATCAACTCTATGTTATTACTTCCGAAAGAACAGCATCAGCAAGCGAATTGGTAATCAACGGATTAATTCCGTACATGAAAGTCATTCTCATCGGAGAGACTACCTACGGTAAAAATGTGGGTTCGGTCACGCTTTATGAAGAAGATTCCGAAAAGCAAAAAAACAATACTTGGGGAATGCAGCCCATTGTGGTAAAATTGGCTAATGTAAACAATGAATCCGGCTATGGCAATGGTTTTGCGCCGGATGAGATAGTGTCTGAATATAAGCATCTGCCTTTATTGCCTTTAGGCGACACCAACGAAGTCATGCTGCAAACGGCTCTCATCCGGATGGGTGTACTGCCGGCGAATAGTCTGCGTAGCGCCGGAAAGACAGAAGCGCTGCAATTTCATCCGGTGAGTTCATCCATCGACCGGACTCCGGTGCGCAGGAATCTGTATGTAAAACCGGCAAAGTTGTAACGTAGGGGCGAATCATTATTCGCCCTTTCTTTTTTTCCACCATTTTTCATCCTGCCAACAATGCACCTAATAAATAAGGCGAAATTGTTAACGTAATGTTAACACAATGATAACCTAAATTATTTGGGCGAATGATGATTCGCCCCTACGGTGTTAATTTTTCCTTCAAAAATTTCCCCGTAAACGAATTTTCATTAGCAGCTATTTCTTCGGGCGTTCCGGCTCCGACCAAATAACCGCCGTTTTCTCCTCCTTCGGGACCCAAATCAATCACATGATCGGCAATTTTGATGACGTCCATATTGTGCTCGATGATGACAATGGTGTGTCCCCGGGCGATTAAAGCGTCAAACGCGCGCATCAAGGTCTTGATGTCGTGGAAATGCAAGCCGGTGGTCGGTTCGTCAAAAATAAACAACGTCGGTTGCGCCTTTTCTTCACTTAAATGATAAGCCAGTTTGACCCGCTGGTTTTCCCCTCCGGAAAGGGTAGAAGAACTTTGCCCGAGTTTGATATAACCCAATCCCACTTCCTGCAAGGTTTGCAATTTCTTAATGATTTTTTTCGTCTGGCTGTCTTCCTTTTCTTTGAAAAAAGTAATGGCTTCATCCATAGTCATTTCCAGCATATCATAAATATTTTTACCGCGGTATTCCACATCCAATACATCGGACGAAAAGCGTTTGCCGTGGCAGGATTCACATTCCAGCACCACGTCGGCCATGAACTGCATTTCGACCGTAATCACGCCTTCGCCTTTACATTCTTCGCACCGTCCGCCTTCCACATTGAACGAGAAATAGGCAGGCGTAAAGTGCATTTGCTTCGCTAAAGGCTGGTCGGCAAACAGTTTCCGGATTTCGTCGTAAGCCTTGATATAAGTCACCGGATTGGAGCGGGAGGACCGACCAATCGGATTCTGATCGACAAATTCCACCTGGTTTACCAAGTGCAAATCACCGGAAATCCCTTTTATTTCCTGTGACCGGGCGCCGTCGTAATATTGTTTCAAACCCCGGTAAAAAACATCCTTCACCAAAGACGATTTTCCCGAACCGCTGACTCCGGTTACTACAGTGATCACGTTCAATGGAAAACGGACGGTTATATTTTTCAGGTTATTTTCCCTGGCGCCTGTTACTTCAATGTAATTATTCCATTTCCGGCGCTGTTTGGGAACTTCTATCTTTTCTTTGCCGGTCAGGTAATTAACGGTATGACTGTCTTGGGATTGCGGGTCAAGCCCGCAATGACAGAGAGAACTGAGAGGGCCTTGGTAAATCACCCGTCCACCCCATTGTCCCGCATCGGGACCGATATCAATGATATAATCGGCAGCACGGATAATTTCTTCATCATGTTCCACCACCACCACCGTATTTCCCAAGGCTTGCAATTGGCGCAGTACTTTAATCAACAAATCCGTGTCTTTGGAATGTAAGCCGATACTCGGTTCATCCAAAATATACAACGAACCGACCAGACTGCTTCCCAAGGAAGTTGCCAGATTAATCCGTTGACTTTCTCCGCCGGACAAAGTAGCCGATAAACGGTCTAAAGTCAGATAACCCAAACCGACATCGGTCAGGAATTGCAAGCGGGAACGAATTTCTATCAATAAACGCTTGGCTACCTGGGCATCGTGTTCGTCCAAGGACAGGTTTTCAAAAAACGGTTTCAGCTTGCTGACCGGCATACTTACCAGATCCGTAATGGTTTTGCCTGCTATTTTTACATACAATGCCTGTGGTTTCAAGCGTTGCCCTTTACAGACCGGACAGGTCGTTTTTCCCCGGTAGCGGGCATACATCACCCGGAATTGGATTTTGTATAAATTCTCTTCCACATATTGAAAAAAGGCGTCAATTCCTTTTAAGGAGCCTTTCCCATGCCACAACAAGTCTTTTTGTTCGGATGTCAATTCATAATACGGACGGTGAACCGGGAAATCATACTTGCCGGATTGACTAATAAAATACTGCTTCCATTCGCTCATTTTCTCGCCTTTCCAGCAAGCTACGGCATCTTCATACACTGACAGGGAAGTGTCTGGAATGACTAATTCTTCCGCAATGCCCATGGTTTTGCCGAATCCTTCACAAACCGGACAGGCGCCTGCCGGACTGTTGAAATTAAACATCAAATCCGACGGTTCTTCAAATTCGATTCCATCGACTTCAAACTTCCTGGAAAATTCTTTGGAAACCACGCCGTTTTCCGTATAAAAACGCAGGATGCAATAACCGTTTCCTTCAAAAAAAGCCGTTTCCACCGAATCGGACAAACGAGAAATGATTTGCGGATCGCTGGAAGCCGTCAAACGGTCGATTAACAAATATACTGTGTTCGGCGTAGCGTCATTTGCAATTACATCGTCAATCCGTTGGATTTTTCCATCCATTTCCACACGCGAAAAGCCTTCTTTTACCAAAATTTCCAACTGTTCGGACATCGTTCGAGAAGCACTTGGAAGGATTCGTGTCAGCAATTCCATTTTGGTTCCTTCCGGATAGCGCAACATTTCGTCCGTTACATCGCTGACCTGGTGCTTGCGCACTTCTTCGCCCGAAACCGGCGAAATGGTTTTACCGACCCGGGCAAACAGCATCCGCAAATAATCGTAAATTTCGGTGGAGGTACCCACCGTGGAACGCGGATTGCGGGTATTGACTTTTTGTTCGATCGCAATCGCCGGCGGAATGCCCTTGATAAAATCCGTTTCCGGTTTGCTGATCCGTCCCAAAAACTGGCGGGCATACGACGAAAGGCTTTCCACGTAACGCCTTTGCCCTTCCGCATACAAGGTATCGAAGGCTAAAGAGGATTTTCCGGAACCGGATAATCCGGTAATAACGATGAATTTATCGCGGGGGATTTCTACGTCAATATTTTTCAGGTTGTTGACTCTCGCCCCCTTAATGATGATATTTGATTCTAATGCCATGTTCTTTCAACAAAATAAGTTACAAAAATACGAAATTTTTTCTATCTTTGCACCATGATTCATATCATCTACAGAGGCATACTTATCGGCATCTTAGTATCAGCGCCCATGGGACCTATCGGGTTGCTCTGTCTTCAACGTACTTTATATAAAGGAAGATGGCATGGTTTTTTTTCCGGTATAGGCGCTGCTTTTTCCGATCTTTTTTACGCCTTGATTACTTGTATGGGGATGGGAATTGTGATTGCTTTTATAGAAGATAATCAATCGGTATTGCAAATTGTGGGAAGTGTTTTGTTAATGTTCTTCGGTATTTATACCTATAAATCCAATCCCAGTTTGAGAAAGCCGAAACATACCTACTCGTATTCGCAGGATGCATTGAGCGCCTTTTTCCTGACGTTCTCCAATCCGTTTATTATCTTTTTATTCATCGCCCTTTTCGCCCGTTTCAATTTTATTTCACCGGACGAAGACGAAGCGTTGCATTCGATCATATTGGGATTAGCCGGCATTTTTGCCGGTGCCGTGCTTTGGTGGTTTGCCATGACTACCGTAGTGGGTAAACTGCGCAAAGTTTTTAAAGACCGCGGTCTATTGATCATGAACCGGATTGTAGGGATTGTGATTATTGTCCTGTCTGTATTGGGAATTATTTTATCTTTCCGGGATATTTTAGGCAAAGGATAATGTTTATTTTTCCCAGATTCGGAAATATTGAGCGCAATGCGCGATTTTTGCGCGATTTTTATATCTCATAATACAAAACTGCTGTTATCGGCAATTTATCGGCAATATCGGCAATTTATCGGCAATTTGCATAAATATATTCAGACGATTTGTTCTCTCCTTTCTTGATTAACAAGCCTTTATCTACCATTGCACTTAAATCGTATCGTGCTGTTCTTTCGGCAATATTAAACTTTTCCATATATTCTGAGTTTGTAATTTTTTGTTGTTCTTTAAAAAACAATAGTGCATCTATTTGCCTTTCATTCAATCCCAAATTTTGCAATTCTTCTTCCGAAAATTTATCTTTGAAAAGCGTTACGATAAAACCGCCCTCTTTTTCGCTCATTTCGGGCGTGGGCAAGCCTGCCAATTTACAAGTATCTATAATTTTCTGAATACCGCTGCCCCACGAATCAATGTAACCGCCACGGAAACAAGCCTCTGCAAGTATCGGATTGCGCGGATGCGAAGAATGAGGCTGTTTGAGTTGTGCCAAAGTAATAGTTACAGGCAAACCGCCATCGTTCCATACAAACATTTTATTGTCATAAACACGAATTTGCGTGGGCGCACCCATATAATTACGGTGGATAAGTGAGTTTAAAAGCACCTCACGAAGGGCAGGAACCGGATATTCGAGCGTTTCAATGCGATTCATTCCTTCAAACGAAATGTTGCGTATCAGAAATTTATAGTCGAGTGTGCGCAAAACCTTGTCCAATACCTGAATAATATTACCTTCTTCGGTTTCTTGAAAACGAATGGTGAAATCATCGCCTTCAAATTTGCCGATTTTTACAAAAGTGTTTGGGTAAAATCGTCCCGGGTCTTTGCCAAACAAAACGATTGCTGCACGTTTGAGTTGTCCGTTTTCCGACAAACGCAGTTTTTCCAACAATTCGGGCGTAGTAAGTCCGTCAATATCGGGCAAACGACCGGCTTCTTCCGCTTTGCGTAGGAAAATCTTAACTGTTCTTTCGTCAATATCATCAAATGAGGCGCGAGTTTCTATCACATCATCCCAAGTATGACCGGCACGTTTGAGTAAAAACTCATTCAAGGCAGCTCCTGTCAATTCCTGTTTTACACTTCCGCTGCGGTAGTAATACCTGCCGCGCAAAGAAATCGGTACAGAATAGGGTAAAACAATAATTTCAATGAAATTTTTATCGTCTTCCTGCAAAAGATTGACTTCGGCAGTAATTCCCATAAGGTTTTTGATTTTGTTGGGAATATCGTCCATCAATTTTTTATAATCTTCTAAACCAACGACTTTCCCGTCATCGTTTTTGCCGATATAAATCCGTCCGCCTTGTGCGTTGGCAAATCCGCATACCCATTTGAGGTAGTCGTCGTGCCACGAGGATTTGTATTCTATGTTTTGTTTTTCGGGCATAATATTATTTACGTTTTATTACTTGAACGCGGGCTAATTATTTTCATTATTTTCCTCTCTTTTTGGCAAATTTGAATTTGGAATTAATTTAATTTTTTCAATCCAATTTTTTGCTCCAAATTCATGTTTTGCTAATCCCTTTTTTATCATTACACCTATTTCTCGTAACTCCGATTCATTTACAAATGCAAAACGATATTGTGCTCGAAGTGAATTGACAATGTCATATAAAAAGAAAGAGTCCTTGGGTAATGAAACAATATATTTGTCAATTATTTGTCTCCATTCCCTTGGCCTTCCAAAAATGATTAAAAGTGCTATTTGGTGTTTTGATAATGGATTAGTTTCTTGCTCAAATCGGTTATATAACAGAGGTCCTATTTTTCCCGAATATATATCATCTCTAAAAAGACCAACAACGTTTGTTGGATTGGAAAATATTATCGCCCTAATGCGTTCCTCAAAACTATTGCCAAAATCACCTCTTAATGTAAAGTTAGCACCTCCAAATCCAGCATTTCCTCTTGTCGCTAAAAGTGGAGCCAATGCAAATAGGACTTTTGATAGTTGTAACCAACTTCTAAGAATTTCTTGTAACAATTCCTTTTTTACTTCTGAATCAGCATAATCACTATTTCGCAATGCTCTTGAAGTGGCTTTGATTTCTTGCATTAAATTATGCAAAGAATATTCTTCAAATATAGTTTGAATTATTATTTGTTGATTATATGGCTTAATTTGGTTATAGTTTTTGTCTGCGTATCTATCTTTTACATCATCAGGCAATCTTGAATTTAAAACATTTTCGCCAATTTCTGCCTGCATTTTTTCAATATGTTCTTCTGTAGGTTTCCAATGAGCGTGAAGAAAAGGATTTATATTATCGGGCATTCCAATTTTAGTGAATACCAAATCACAAGTTTGTTTTATATCATTTTTCAATATTGATAAAGCATCAGAACGGTTTCTATCAATTCCCGTGTAAAACTCAATGATTTCAGGGAAATTCAGATATTTCTTTGAGTTAAAAATATAATCAGAAAAGTCTTTGTCGCTATGCATTCGCTTCGCTGCAAAGTAAAATATCCAAAAAGAAGATCTAAAAAATGCTGTTTCATTATGTGCTATAATATTATTTGCAAATAAAACATCAAAAACAACTTCAACTTCAAGGTCTATGAGTTTTTCTTTACAAAACAGATTTAGTTCATCAACAAAATATTTTCTTGTAAATGTGTAATTATCACTTCGGATAAGTTTTTCACAAAAACGCCCCAAAACATACTCGCAGTCTTTTACATCTGGTTTAATTTTATAAGTCGGAAGTTCACCTAAATCAAATAATACAAATAACACCATTTCTAACATTTTAGTCCTATTGACAGGACTTTCGTCAAAATGTTTTTCGGCTACTCTCAATAGAGTCAAACAATTTTGTGGTGTTCTATGAATATTTAAGACTTCGAGGTCTGAAACAACTTTTGTTAGCAACACATCTTCTTCTGCTATGCTTTTTACTTTATTGTATTCCGCTACAACTTTTCTTAATTGTGTCCTTGGCAATGCCAATAGGTACAAAAGCACAAATTGTCTGTTTATTGTAATTTCTTCCTGCTTTTCGGTAATAAACTTTGCATCATCTATCGTTTGCATCACAATAATGGGAATATCTTTATGACTATCAGATAAATTTCTTAACTTTTTGAACGAATCACTTTTAGACACACTCCATGAATCTAAAATTATACATTGCACATCGGTAACATTTTGTTTTAATAATTCTGATTCGTTTTTTACCGAATTTTGAATTTTATGAGCCTTGGTAGTGTGTGCATCAATATATATCCACAATTTATTTTTCTTCCACGCATTTAAAACCAAATAATGGGCAAGACTTGTAAGCCCAAATTGAGGCGGTGCAGATATAATGTATGATTGTGGATTGTCTATCAAACCATCAACGTCTATACGATTATCATAATTTTCATCTGGATTTTGCGCTATTTCATTTGTTTTACTAAGGATGGGATCAACCCAAATAATAGGTTGTCCTTCAAACATACTTAAAGAATCACTTAATCTTTTTTCAAAGATTTGAGTAATTTCATTTTTGCTTGTCAAGTTTGGTTTATCAGAAATTTTATATTTATTTATGAAAAGATTATTAAAATGGGTTCTGATTTTTTCCTCAAAATCACCACAGCCATTATATTCACAATATAGACCACCACAAGAAGATACTTTCTTTTTAAAAGTATTCACATTTGCTAATTCGGTTGGGTCTATATCACTCAAATTTGCAGGTGACTCGTTATTGAAATAAAACATTATTTCAATAGAAGAATCATTTTTTGAGTATCTCTCATAAACATTATTAAATTCTTCTTCTGTACCAGAACCTGCTGTTGTAGTAGGACTGCCAAATTTTTTGTACATAATCCCAACAAATAAATCAAAATCATTACCTATTTGTGTGTTTATAACATCTTGGCCATCTAAACCAAAACTTGGTCGTACATCATTTTCCCACTTCAACGATTCAATTCGGAAATTATGCTCTTTTCCTAAAATTTTATTTATTTCATCGAAAACTTTATCACAAATATTTCTTTCGTTATTTGTGTCGCTGGGTGAAGCAATAAAGCACCTATAAATTTTCATATCCATATTATTATTTCTTTATATTTTCATTTGCAATATTCAATGCATTTCCCGCCAATAGCCGTAATAATTTTGTCAGCAAACCAAAGGCTTGCCCGTGTGTTTTCAGAAATTGTGTAATTACTGCAATTCATTTCTGTTTTGCAGGTCGTCCGCCACGCTCAATTTCACTACACATTGGTGTATCTATCTCTAATACAGCCGTAAATTGCTCACACCATTTTAAATTGTCAAATTTTTCATAAAAATACAAAATTTATTAATGCAAAAATTACTTGCCTTGAAAAATATCTTTGTCCTCGATGTTTCATTGGAAGAAGAAATTAGTGAGTTAAAGTTTTGTTGAACAATAAATCAATGTCCTGTTTAGGCATATTACCAGCCGCCTCGTGCGCCACCACCACCGGTGCGTCCGCCGCCAAAACCGCCGCCCATACTTCCGCCTCTGCTTGATCCACCGCCAAAACTTCCGCCGCCAATACCGCCAAAACCGCCGCCGCTCCTTTTATTTCCCATTCCTGCCGGCGGATCATTATTGAAATTACTATCTTTATAAGACCGTTTGGCAATGATGATAAAGAAAACGATTATCAGGATAGCGATAAAAATAGCGGCCACCATATCTTGAGGATTGCTTGACTTCTCTGCATCCTGCGCCAGGATTTCCTGCACCGCTTCCGGATTTAAAAGATACCGGCATACTTTTTCTATGCCTGTCAGAATTGCCTGATCCGTATTGCCTTGGGACATTAAGGGAGAAATATCGTTCCGTATAATCCGGGAAAGGATGACATCGGGCAATACGCCTTCCAAACCGTAACCTGTCCGGAAAATCATTTGGCGTTGGTCTTCTATTAAAAGGAAAAGCAAACCGTTGTCTTTCTGTCTTTTACCGATTCCCCATTGGGTAAAAAGGCGGGTGCCGAAATCATCTATATCCGCATTTCCGATGGATTTCAATAAAACGACAGCCATCTCGGCGGAAGCAGAATCTTTTACGAGCGTAATCATGGAATTGAGTTGCTGCTCCGCTGCCGGTGAAATAATTCCATCCGGATTGCTGACGAAATCGTATTTATTTTTCAGATTATCATATGGAACCTGGTCCACCGTATAAGTCTGTGCCGATACGGAGAACGTGATCAGGAATAACAGGGACAGTATATTTCTCATTTCGTTAATTCTTTAAATAAAACGTCCAAATCTTCAATTTCATTTGCCGGTAAATCCGCTACAATTTCCCCTCGATGAATAAACAAAATCCGGGTACAAATAGTTGCTACTTCCGGCAAAGTATGGGAAGAAAAAAGGATGCCTTTCTCCCGGCTCAACGACAACAACAACCGGTTGATTTCTTCCGTCTGATTGGGATCCAGGCCGGAGGTAGGTTCGTCCAACAGCAGTACGTCCGGTTGGTGAATGATGGCCTGGGCAAGACCCACCCGTTGCCGGTAACCTTTGGACAATTGTTCGATTTTTTTATGCACTTCCGGTTGCAGTCCGGTTTGCCGGATTACTTCGATGACTCTTTCTCTCTTGTTGTCCAAGGCATACAGACCGGCCACATATTCGAGGTATTCGGGAATGTACATTTCGTCGTAGAGCGGATTATTTTCGGGTAGAAAACCAAGCTGTGATTTCGCTTGCAAAGCCTCCTGCCGGATATCCGCACCGGCTATTTTCACCGTTCCCGCATCCAAAGGGATACTGCCGGCTATCATCTTCATCGTAGTCGATTTCCCGGCTCCGTTAGGCCCCAAAAAGCCTACGATTTCCCCTTTGTTTACCGAAAAGGAAACATTTTTGACTGCTTGTTGCGAGCCGTAGCGCTTGGATATTTTTTCTACTTCTAAAACCATATACTATATATATCTGTCATTGCGGGCTTGACCCGCAATCCCACGAATACCGTTAAACACTTATTAACGATTAGCAGGGGATTGCGGGTCAAGCCCGCAATGACAAAATAGGGTCCGCAATGACAGATAGAGAGGGAAATTATTCCTTATTCCCCGCCATTTTTTCTTTCAATTCAGCTAATTCGGAAATATCACCTAAAGTGGTTCTTTCCAAAGCCGGTTGTTGAGGAAGTTCTTCCTTTTCCTTTTTCACCTTCTTAGCTGTTTTCTTTTCCGTGGAAGCGGGAATCGCTTCTTTTTTAGCTTCGGAACGTTGTTCATCTTCGAAGATGCGGCTGTGTGAAAGGATAATCCGTTTGGAATCTTTGTTGAATTCAATGACTTTGAATTCTAATTTTTCATCCAATGAAGCTTGTGAACCGTCTTCTTTTACCAAATGTTTGGGAGTTGCAAAACCTTCCACGCCATACGGGAGGGAAATGACTGCGCCTTTATCCAACAATTCGACAATCGTTCCTTCGTGTACCGAACCTACGGTAAAGATGGTTTCGAATACATCCCATGGATTTTCTTCCAATTGTTTGTGTCCCAAGCTCAAACGACGGTTTTCCTTGTCAATTTCCAATACTTGTACGTCGATATCAGAACCGATGGAAGTAAATTCGCTCGGATGTTTGATTTTCTTGGTCCAGGAAAGGTCGGAAATGTGAATTAAACCTTCTACGCCTTCTTCGATTTCTACGAATACGCCGAAATTGGTGAAGTTGCGCACTTTGGCGGTATGTTTGCTGCCGACTGCATATTTGCTTTCCACATCATCCCAAGGATCGGTTTTCAATTGCTTGATACCCAACGACATTTTACGTTCGTCGCGATCCAAAGTCAAGATTACCGCTTCGATTTCGTCTCCTACTTTCATGAAATCCTGAGCGCTGCGCAAATGTTGTGTCCAGCTCATTTCCGAAACGTGGATCAATCCTTCTACGCCCGGAGCAATTTCGATGAATGCACCGTAATCAGCCATAACGACTACTTTACCTTTAACTACATCGCCTACTTTCAGGTTTTCGTCCAAAGCATTCCAGGGATGCGGAGTCAATTGTTTCAGACCAAGGGCAATCCGTTTCTTTTCGTTGTCGAAATCAAGGATGACTACGCTGATTTTTTCGTCTAATTTCACCACTTCTTCCGGATGGGAAACACGTCCCCAGCTTAAGTCCGTGATGTGGATCAAACCGTCCACGCCGCCCAAGTCGATGAAAACGCCGTAGCTGGTGATGTTTTTAACCACACCTTCCAGAATCTGACCTTTTTCAAGACCGGAGATAATATCTTTCTTTTGTTGTTCTAATTCAGCTTCGATAAGCGCTTTGTGAGAAACCACCACGTTTTTGAATTCCTGATTGATTTTCACCACTTTGAATTCCATGGTTTTATCGACAAATACATCGTAATCGCGAATCGGTTTAACGTCGATTTGAGAACCCGGCAAGAAAGCTTCAATGCCGAATACATCGACAATCATACCGCCTTTGGTACGGCATTTCACGTAACCTTTGACGATTTCGTTGTTTTCAAGGGCAGCGTTTACTTTATCCCATGACCGGGTGGCGCGCGCTTGTTTGTGTGAAAGGATCAATTGTCCTTTTTTGTCTTCCTGGCTTTCAATATACACTTCCACTTCGTCCCCTACTTTCAAATCGGGATTGTAACGGAATTCTCCCATTGAAACCACACCATCGGATTTGTAACCGATGTTCACCACCACTTCCCTTTTGTTCAAGGAAGTTACTTTACCAATCACTACCTCGCGGTCGTTGATTTTGTTTAAAGACTGGTTGTACTTTTCCGTCAACTCTTCTTTGTTGACATCTCCGTACGTTTCGCCGTGTTCGTAAGCCTCCCAATCGAAATCTTCTTTCGGGGCATGTGCTTTAGGCGCTTTTTTCTCTTCTTTTTTTACTTCTGCTACCGGAGCAACTTCCTCTACTACAGGAACTACTTCTTCAGCAACAGGAGCTGTTTCTTCTACCACCGGAGTTTCTTCTACTACCGGTGCGATTTCTTCCACTACAGGAGCAACTT
The DNA here is from genome assembly GCA_026000155.1 of Bacteroidia bacterium. Lineage (GTDB taxonomy): Bacteria > Bacteroidota > Bacteroidia > Bacteroidales > Azobacteroidaceae > Azobacteroides. The sequence goes on from BNYG01000002.1 coordinate 55,494, forward strand.
CCTCTACTACCGGAGCAATTTCTTCAGTTACAGCAACTTCAACAGGAGCTACAGTTTCTTCTACTACCGGAGCTTCTACGGGTTGTTCATTGTTTAATTGGCTTTCGCCGAACGTTGTTTCTTCACTCATACTTGTTAAAAAATTTGCTAATTAATAAGTTAGACATTATATTATCAATAAAAACGGGTGCAAAGTTAATCTTTAATTTCCGATTTCCAATGAATTGGGCGTATTTTTAGTCAATATCTTTTTTATTTCTTGAACGTGTGATTTAGATACCGGTAAATGAAAAGGCCGGTTGTCATTATTCATAATAATACAAAGACAATCTACCGGCAGCCAATTCACCGTTTTTTTACCTAACGGAATTGAAATTCTGTGTGTTTTATATTCTTTTATCGTATGTGCCAGTGCTCCGGATTTTAAACAATTTATCAGCCGGTCGATTTCTTTGGTACAGCTATTCCATAATTTCAAAGAGCAATAAAAGGGATAAAGTACGGTTCCAACCATAGCGGCAATCACCAGATAAATTAAATATTCATCTGCTTGATTCGCTCTTAACGCTAAAACCAAAAATAAAATAGCACTAAAAACCAACAGGATACCTAAGCTCCTGATGACATAATTAATAAATGCCCGCCGTCTATCTTCCTTATGTGCTTGAAGAAAGATTGCTTTCAAATGATCTGTTGTCATAGTTATAATATAATTACTAACTATAAAACAACAAAGATAATACCAAATTGTTGTTGTTTTTATTAAAATTTTAAAATAAAATTTGTCATAATGTTTGTTCCTGCCTGCGGAAAATAACTTTTTTCGACATACGGATCCAAACCGTCCTTATCATTATGATAGTAAGCAGCCCATACCCAGCCGTTTGTCTCGTATTCGGCATTGAAAAAATTATTTATCAATAAATTGACGGACAATTCTTTTATTCCTTTCAATCGAAAGTCGTAACCCAAACGGAGATTGCTTACAAAATAAGAGTCAATACTCCGGTCGTCGTTGCCGGTGTTGTCCAAATATTGTTTGCTGACGTAAGTAGATTGAAATCCGGCATTAAATGATTTGTACCGATACGTAAACAAACTATTGGCGATAACATCCGGAGAGTAGGCTATATTCGTAGTACCATAATAGTCCGCTTGTTGTGGAGCATATCCATCATCCACCAACACATATTCCGTGTAATTTTTAATTTTGTTCCGGCTCAGCGTGAGATTGCCGTTCCATTTCAAAGCATTCGTAATTTGAGCGCCCAATAATAATTCGATTCCCATGCGGTAACTATCCGGAACATTGGATGTCAGCGGTTCACCGATTTCATTTACTTTTCCGGTCAATACCAATTGGTCTTTGTAATCCATATAATACAAATTCACTCCGGCGGCAAAAATCCGGTTATTGAATTTATAACCTACTTCATAATCCAATAAACGCTCCGACTGAGGCACTTCGTTGATAGCAGCATCCGTATAATTGTTGCGATTCGGTTCGCGATGCGCTACCGCAAAAGAACCGAAGACATTATTCTCCTTGTTCAGTTGATAAAACAGACCGGCTTTCGGATTAAAGAAATGAAAGGGTTGGTGTACATCCAAGTTTTGCATTTCTCCGTTGTTCCAATCCCAAGTATCGTTTTTTCCTTCGATAGAATAATCAATGTGCCGGTATTGTACATCACCATAAAGACTTAAATCGGTGGTTACTTGATAATTGGCTTTTAAATATACATTGGCATCGGTTTTCTTTCCGGTACTCCGGTAATATTCGTGGTTGGTGTTGCCTAATTCTTCTTTCACCCAGATGACTTTTCCGAAATGGTTGCCGTCGTATTGGTTCATGCCTCCGCCCAGCGACACCTTCCATTGATCTCGGAAATAATCCAAGGAAAAGATACCGCCGTAAAAATCGTTATCCAAATGTTTTCGGCGAACCAAGTCGCTTTTTTTAATGTCGTCCACTTGTAATCCGTATTCCTCCAAAGTCCGCCCTGTTTTGTACTCTTCATAATATCCCAAGCCTTTGGTATAATGCAAAGCCGCATTTAAATTCAAATGGGAATTTAATTTTTGCAACAAGCTGAATTGGTAATGCGTTTGCCGGTAATTATCCGTTTGATTTTTGTAATACAACGGATTTCCGTTTTCATCATCACCCATATAACCCGAAGGATTGTAGCTGCGGTTATCTTTCATGAAAATATCCGACAGGATATAGTCGGGTACACCGTCCCAGGCATGGTAAGTTTTTTCTTTTCCACCGAAAGTAATGAATTTCAACAAAGTATTTTCGTTGAAATAAGCGCCTTGGGCAAAGTAGGATTTCAAATCCACGCCGGCCCGGTCGATAAATCCGTCGGAAGTGATGGACGAAATCCGTCCGTCAAAAGCCCAATGGTCGTTGATGATTCCGGTACCTAATTTAAAAGCCGCTTTAGCGGTATTGAATGAACCGTAACCGCCGTCGAATTCGCCGTAAGATTCCAACGGAATACTGCCGGTTTTCATATTGATGGAAGCGCCGAATGCGCCTGCGCCATTGGTTGAAGTTCCCACGCCGCGTTGTATCTGCAAATCCTGCAGAGAAGAAGCAAAATCCGGCATATTCACCCAGAACACGCCATGCGATTCGGAATCGTTCAACGGAATGCCGTTGGTGGTGATATTGATACGGTTGGCATCCGTTCCCCGTACACGAAATCCGGTGTAACCGATTCCGGTTCCGGCATCCGAAGTCGCAATCACCGAGGGAGTTAAAGTAAGCAGAAAAGGAATGTCCTGTCCGAAATTAAACGCTTCGATTTCCTGCTTATTCATGTTGGAATAAGCCACCGGCGTTTTGTCACCGGCACGGACGGAAACAATTTCTACTTCCTGCAAATTTTGTACGCTGATTGAATCGGGCGTATTCGATACGCCCCCGCTTTGTGCTTGTACGGACGTATGGCATACGCCCCAAATCATTAAAAATAAAAAAACCTTTTTCATTTGAAAATAAATTACGCATGGGATTGCGGGTCAAGCCCGCAATGACAAGCTATTGTTAAACAAAAAAGGGGATGAATGAGATAAGAATTTCCAATCAAGGAAAATTGCCGGAACCGGCGATCTTTGTCCCTCCGCAGGCATTAACCTGTTCAGGTTCAAAGGGTATAATCTCAGCCCTATGGGCACCCCTAAAGATATCGGGCACAAAGATAATAAAAAATTTAGAAAATCAAAAAAGTTAAAGTTTCTCAAAGCGTAGGTTAATTAAAAAAATTTGCGTACCTTTGCATCGTTAAACTTTAGTCCGAAAAATGCTGTCACTTCTTAAGTGCCAGTTTTTTTTTGCCAAATTGTCATTAAAATGCTTATTTCCGCCTTTTTAAGTTTTAAATATTTTAAGCGAAAAGGGTACAGCTTTGCTGAAACCAAGACATTTGAAATATAAAATTTCAACGATTGTGTCATCAGTTGATGATATTATTGTTATTTTCTTATTCTTTAAAAACCCTCATTACAACAAACCTATATCCTGTTTTACCTTTCTCTTGTGGTATGCTTTTGCCCTGAATTCAATATTTTAACAACAATTCGGCAAAACTTTACTGTCACTTAAGAAGTGACTTGATATTCAAATCATTAAGCATGAGTACTATGTTATTTTTGATTTAACATATTATAACACAAAAAAATACAGCAATCGGAAAAGGCGGGAGCGTTTCGTTTTTTTTACTTATAAATCATTTTCATTCTTTTTTTCTCTAAAGAAATGGGATGATTTCCTGCCTTTTTCCGGTTTGATTTCATAATAAGTTAAAAATTAACAGCCCTTTGGGGCAAAATATAAATTAATATAAAAAAAATGAAAATGAAAAAAATGATTTTTTTAGTGCTGACACTCTTGACTTTGAGTGCGGCAAGTATGAATGCACAAGTAACGATCGGGGCCGATACGGATCCTCATGCAGGTGCAGTCCTGGATTTAAAATCCACTACCCAGGGATTGAAACTACCGGCTGTTTCGTTGAGTGATGTCAATACATTCCAACTGGATGGTGACCCGACACAAGCCATCGGTATGACTGTTTACAATACCAATTATAATGTAACCGGCTGGAAGGGAGTAGGACTTTATACTTGGACCGGAAGTGTGTGGACAACCGCACAGCCAGATCCCGCGGAATATTGTCCTTCATCCGTTACTGATATTGACGGGAATACGTATGCTGCTAAATTATTTGGTTCCCAATGTTGGATGACTCAGGATTTGCGGGTAACGCGTACTCCGGATGGGGTCGCATTAGATTCTGTTTATTTAAATGGAGGTTTTTACAATACTGAAAATGCTGCGGTAAAGGTTGAGTGGGATGGAACTCAAGTCATTTATACACCCGATATAAATTCAGGTATCGGTGCTACTTACACTCGAGATGGGGTGCTGAAAGAAAATGTACCTTGGGCAGATTTTGCCAATACATTTGGTTTGAAATACACTTATACTCAAGCACAAAAGGCCTGCCCATCAGGGTGGCATTTGCCTACGAACAACGAGCTGTGGGCATTAGGCGAATGGAGTAATAAGTTTTGGAAGCCAGGTTATAAACATGGCAATGCGGGCAAATTGAAAGCGGATAACGCCGTATATATGGGACGCGACACCGACAATGAACGTAAATGGGGAGGTGCCGCTGATGCATCCGCACGTTCGGGTTTTAACGCACTTCCGAGCGGGTATGTGAAAAAAGATAAAACAGCGTTTGGTTTCACATACTCGTGGCAGGTGTGGTTGTCCCCATCGGCAAAAGGCGACATGTTCGCCGCGATCTTTCAAGTTTATAATGCTTTGTATGCATACTACAACGACGAAGACTCTCTTCTTGGAGTGCGCTGCGTGAAACTTGAATGAAATAGTTCGTTAAATTTTATTTCATGATCATACATACACTGGATGATAGGATAGACTTATGCTGAAAAAATAAGAGGTCAAACACCACGACCTCTTATTTCTTTTTCATTCTATATCGCCTTTCCATTTGAATTACTCGAAACTGTTTTGTATTTTTGCAATCTAATTCAATATCAACTCTCATAAAATGGAAATTGCAACTAAATACGACCCTTCGGAAGTGGAAGACAAATGGTATCAGTATTGGATGGAAAACGGTTTTTTTCATTCGGAACCCGATGAACGCGAACCTTATACCATCGTGATTCCGCCGCCCAATGTGACCGGTGTTTTGCACATGGGGCACATGCTGAACAATACCATCCAGGATATTCTCATTCGCCGCGCCCGGATGCTGGGTAAAAATGCCTGCTGGGTGCCGGGAACCGACCATGCTTCCATCGCTACCGAAGCGAAAGTAGTTGCCAAATTAGCACAGGAAGGTATCAAAAAGATCGACCTCACCCGCGAACAATTTTTGACACACGCTTGGGATTGGACGCATAAACACGGCGGTCTGATTCTCGAACAGTTGAAAAAACTTGGCGCCAGTTGCGATTGGGAACGCACTTGTTTTACAATGGACGAAAAACGGTCGGAAAGTGTGATCAAAGTATTTGTCGATTTATACAATAAAGGACTGATTTACCGCGGTGTCCGGATGGTCAATTGGGATCCGGCCGCCAAAACCGCCCTTTCGGACGAAGAAGTGATTCATAAAGAACAAAACGGAAAATTGTATTATCTGCGGTACAAAATTGCGGGCGAAAACGGTTACGCTGTGATTGCTACTACCCGTCCCGAAACGATTTTCGGCGATACTGCCGTTTGTATTAATCCGAATGACCCGCGCAATGCTCATCTGAAAGGCAAAAAAGTAATAGTGCCGATTGCCAACCGAGAAGTACCGATTATCGAAGACGAATATGTTGATTTGGAATTCGGTACCGGTTGCCTGAAAGTGACTCCCGCCCACGATGTCAATGACTATATGCTGGGCGAAAAATACAATCTGGAAATCCTCGATATTTTTAATGATGATGGAACATTGAATCAATACGGTTTGCAATACGAAGGAAAAGACCGCTTTGCTGTCCGCAAACAAATCGAAAAAGATTTGGAAGCGGCCGGTTTGATGGAAAAAGTGGAAGCCTACGAAAACAAAGTCGGTTTTTCCGAACGCACCAATGTACCTATCGAACCCAAATTGTCCATGCAATGGTTCCTGAAAATGAGCGATCTGGCAAAACCGGCATTGGAAGCAGTCGAAAACGATACTATCCGGTTTTTTCCGCCCAAATATAAAAATACCTACCGCCATTGGATGGAAAATATCCGCGATTGGAATATCTCAAGACAATTGTGGTGGGGGCACCGGATTCCGGCGTATTACCTTCCGCAAGGCGGATTGGTAGTAGCAGAAACAAAAGAAGAAGCGTATAAAAAGGCATTGTCAATTGTCAATTATCAATTATCAATTGAAGACTTGCGGCAAGACGAGGATTCGTTGGATACCTGGTTTTCAAGTTGGTTGTGGCCAATTTCTGTTTTTGACGGTGTAAATGACCCGCACAACCAGGAAATTGACTATTATTATCCGACCAACGATTTGGTTACAGGTCCCGATATTATTTTCTTCTGGGTAGCCCGCATGATTATGTCGGGTTACGAATTGCGGGAAAAACCCTGTTTTCACAATGTTTATTTTACCGGAATTGTCCGGGATAAACAGGGTCGCAAAATGAGTAAATCCTTGGGTAATTCACCCGAACCCTTGGATTTGATTGCCAAATACGGTGCGGACGGCGTACGTATGGGATTGATGTTGTCGGCGCCTGCGGGAAATGATATTTTGTTTGATGAAACGCTTTGCGAACAGGGGCGGAATTTCAATAATAAAATCTGGAATGCCTTCCGTTTGGTCAAAGGCTGGGAAGTAGCTGCTATTCCTCAACCCGAATCATCGGCAATTGCTATTCGTTGGTTTGAAGCGCAATTAAGTAAAACTATCGAAAGCATCAACGATTTGTTTGACAAATATCGCATTTCGGAAACGCTGATGGAAGTTTACAAACTGTTCTGGGACGAATTTTCTTCCTGGTACCTGGAAATGATTAAACCGGGATATCAGCAACCGGTTGACCGGAAAACCTACGAAGCGACTTTGGGTTTCTTCGATGCGCTACTGAGGTTGTTGCATCCGTTTATGCCGTTCATTACGGAAGAATTGTGGCAGGCGTTGGAAACACGGAAAGAAGGGGAAAGCATTATGGTGGTAACAATGCCGGTGTCGCAACGTAGAGACAAGGCATGCCTTGTCTCTACAACCGAACAATTATTGTTGGGCATGGAAGAAACCAAAGAAATTATTTCCAATATTCGTACCATACGGTTGCAAAAAAATATTCCCGGCAAAGAGCCTTTATCCTTACAGGTTTTGGGAGAATACAAGGCGGATTATAATTCCGTTATTGCCAAAATGGCGAATCTTTCAAGTATTGAAAAAGTCCGGGAAAAAGCGCCCGGCGCCGTGTCTTTCTTGGTGAAAACCACGGAATTGGCCATTCCGGTGGGTAATGCTATTAATATAGAAGAAGAATTGGCGAAATTAGAAACGGATTTACACTATCAACGCGGCTTTTTAAAGTCCGTTTTGGGTAAATTGAGTAATGAGAACTTTGTTTCCAAAGCGCCCGCCCCAGTCATTGAAGCGGAACGGAAGAAACAAGCCGATGCGGAAAGTAAAATTAAATCATTGGAAGAAAGTATTGCTGCATTAAAATGAATAAGTGTTTAACGGACATCATGGGATGGCGGGTCAAGCCCGCCATGACAGGGCTTATCTTTATTATTTTTCTGTCTTCTTGCGCCTCCACGCATCAAATGACGATTGAAGTGCAGGAACCGGCGAATATTACCTTTCCGGCGGATATAAACACGCTTTTGGTTGTCAATAATGCTGCCAAACAACCCGGGCATTCGGGCATTACCCGGACGTACAATGGAACAGTCGTAAAAGATCCTGAACTGGATTTGGATTCCGCGGCTTGGATTTCCACCTTTTCCCTTCTGTCGCGTATCAAGGAAACGCAATTTTTTGAAGAAGTTTCACTTTGTGCCGAAGCATTACGGGAAGATGATGAATGGTTGGTGGCCGCACCTTTGTCCAAAAAATTCCGGGAAGAAATTTTTGAAACACAAGACGGAATTATTTCCATTGACCGTCTCTTAATTAATCTGGACGAACTGGTAACTGCCAATGATATAAAACAATCGGCAGGGGTTAGAGTAGAGGCTAAACTTACGTGCAGTATTTATGTGTATGACCGGGAAAAACCGTTAACAGCTTTTACTGTTTCCGATACCTTAGTTTTCTCGGAAATTTTCTATGAGAACAAAGATAGTGTGGGTGTATTGAAATACCTGCCCGAATATCTGATTGACGAATTGGCTTACAGCATCGGTGAAAAATTAGCGTATTATTTTACTCCTTCCTGGACATTGAAAGACCGTACGCTTTATTCCGGTTCCAATGCCCGGCTGCAGGAAGCATTTAGTTTTGCAAGAGCCGGCAAATGGGACCGGGCAGAAACGGTCTGGAAGAACGAATATGATCAAAAATCCAAACCTTCGGATCAAGGAAAATTGGCAAATAACATTGCCGTTGCCAACGAAATGCAGGATAAATTGGAAATTGCCCTTCAATGGGCGCTCAGTGCGAAAGAAAATTTCAAAGCCGGCTCTTCCAATATCACAGCCGGTGAATTGTTACAAATCAATACCTACGTCAACGATTTACAAAAACGAATTCAAGATAACCCACTGCTGGATTTACAATGGGGAGAAAGAAACTGACAACAGAATTCATATTTGAAAATTATTACTTAACTTTGTGCCTTAATTGTTTAGACAGAAAAATAAAAATTATGGAATACAATTTCAACGAAATCGAGAAAAAGTGGCAGGAATATTGGAAAGAAAACCACACTTACCGGGTACAAAAAGATAAAAACAAACCGAAATATTACGTTTTGGACATGTTCCCCTACCCTTCCGGCGCCGGCTTGCATGTCGGGCATCCGCTCGGTTACATTGCCTCCGATATTTATGCGCGATACAAACGCCTGAAAGGTTTTAACGTCTTGCATCCAATGGGTTACGATGCCTACGGACTTCCTGCGGAACAATATGCCATTCAAACCGGACAACATCCTGCGGTGACTACGGAACAAAACATCAACCGTTACCGCGAACAATTGGATAAAATCGGCTTCAGTTTCGACTGGAATCGCGAAGTGCGCACTTGCGATCCGGAATACTACAAATGGACCCAATGGGCCTTTGTCAAAATGTTCAATTCTGTTTTCTGCAACATCTGCAAAAAAGCCTTGCCAATGGAAAACATCATCGAAGCGTTTGAAGAAAGCGGTACAGAAGGTTTGGATTTAGCTTGTACCGAACCGATGACGTTTACTGCCGAAGATTGGAAAGCCAAATCGGAAAAGGAAAAACAGGAAATCCTGATGAATTACCGCCTGGCATATTTGGCGGATACAATGGTAAATTGGTGTTCCGCTTTGGGAACCGTCTTGGCGAATGACGAAGTGAGCGAAGGCGTTTCGGTTCGCGGAGGTCATCCGGTAGAACAACGGAAAATGCGCCAATGGAGCCTGCGCGTTTCAGCCTATTCCCAACGCTTATTGGACGGATTGGATAAATTGGAATGGACGGAATCGTTGAAAGAAACGCAACGCAATTGGATAGGACGGAGCGAAGGTGCGGAATTGGATTTTCAAATCAAGGATTTGGATGTAAAATTTACAGTTTTTACAACAAGAGCCGATACTATTTATGGTGTTACTTTCATGGTGTTGGCACCCGAATCGGAATATGTTTCTCAAGTTGTTACCACTGAACAAAAAGAAGAAGTAGCAGCTTATTTGGATGCCGTAAAACGCCGTACCGAACGCGAACGCATTGCCGACCGGCGCGTAACCGGCGTATTTACCGGCTCGTATGCCGTCAATCCGGTGAATGGAGAAGCTATTCCCATCTGGATTTCCGATTATGTATTAGCAGGATACGGAACAGGCGCCATCATGGCAGTTCCGGCGCACGACAGCCGCGACTACGCTTTTGCCAAACACTTCAACCTGCCGATTATTCCGTTGATTGAAGGTGCTGATGTAAGCGAAGAAAGTTTCGATGCAAAAGAAGGAATCATGATGAATTCGGGCTTTTTGAATGGATTGACCGTAAAAGAAGCGATTCAAAAGGCAAAAGAATATATTGCAGAAAACAAATTAGGCAAAGTAAAAGTCAATTACCGTCTGCGCGATGCGATTTTCAGTCGCCAACGATACTGGGGCGAACCTTTCCCGATTTATTACAAAGATGGAATGCCTTATACGGTCGCAATCAAAGACTTGCCGATTGAATTGCCGGAAGTGGATAAGTTTTTGCCGACGGAGACGGGGGAGCCGCCGCTGGGGAGGGCGAAGGATTGGGTGTATCGAGAGAGAAAGTAATTTGCATGAAATATTTGAGACTAATGGGACAATTAGGGACTTTTTGGGACACACGTCCCTAATGTCCCAAAAAGTCCCAAGAGTCCCAAAAAATAAAAAAGAGAAAAAATGAACAACACCAACAACAACACCCAAAACGGCGGTTTCATCCCCAAGCATGGCGGCTATAAAAACCTGATTAGTTTTCAGAAGGCGGAGATAATCTATGATGCCACAAAATATTTTACCAATCGCTTTTATCGCAAGCCTGACCGCACTATCGACCAAATGGTGCAGGCGGCGCGTAGCGGCAAACAAAATATTGCGGAAGCGAGTATGGCTTCGGCCATGTCGAAACAAACCGAAATATTTTTGACCAATGTTGCCAAAGCGTCTTTAGAAGAATTGGAGCTTGATTATGAGGATTTTTTGCGTACCAATAAATTGCCTATTTGGGAAAAAACAAACCGTTTGGTTGTACGTTTCCGCGAAATAAACCGAACGCCTCACGCCAACTATCAAACCTACGTCAAAGCAATTGAAAATGAAAGCCCTGAAATTTGTGCCAACTCAATGATTTGTCTGATAAAAATCGTTATCTATTTGTTGACAAAACAAATACAGCAACTTGAAAAAGACTTTTTGGCAAATGGCGGAATAAAAGAACGAATGACAAAGGCGCGAATTGAGAATAGAAATAAACAAAAATAAAAATATGTCAACAGAATCATCAAACATAGAACATCACCCACTGACACCCTTCCTCCCAAAGGATGCAAAGCTATTGATGTTAGGCAGTTTTCCGCCACCGCAAAAGCGTTGGTCAATGGATTTTTACTACCCAAATCTTAACAACGATATGTGGCGTGTGATGGGTTTGATTTTTTTTAACGAAAAAAACTACTTTGTAGAAACGGCACACAAAGCTTTTTGCAAAGAGCGAATTGTCGATTTTGTGACAGAAAAGGGCATCGCTTTGTTCGATACCGCTACTGTTGTACGCCGTTTGAAAGACAATGCATCCGACCAATTTCTCGAAATTGTGGAGGCGACCGATATTCGGGCTTTATTGCAGCAACTTTCTAATTGCAAGGCAATTGCCGTTACCGGGCAAAAAGCGATGGACACATTGCGCACTCAACTGCAAGTAGAAGAACCGGCTGTGGGGACAAGTGTAGAATTTTTGTTTGAAAATCGTTCGATGCGGCTTTTTCGTATGCCTTCGACTTCGCGCGCTTACCCTCTGCCGTTGGAACGCAAAGCTGTAATGTACGAAACAATGTTGAAAACGATTGGAATTAGTTAATTAGATAATCAGATATGACTGACAAAAATGAAATAGTCCTTTATCAACCCAACAATTCCGTAAAATTGGAAGTCCGGCTTGAAAATGAAACGGTTTGGTTGAATCGTCAGCAGTTGGCATTACTTTTTGACCGAGATATAAAGACAATTGGCAAACATATCAACAATGCGTTAAAGGAAAGAGCTAATATTCACGATCGATTTCTGCTGATAGACAACGATATTTATCATATCGGCGCTTCGCTTAAAGATTTGGGGAAGAAACTTTTTGCTTTTACGAAGATGGGGATGAAGGCGGAGGAGTTGATGAGGAATATAAATTTTATATAAAACAAAAAATGGAAAATATCTTTATAGGAATCTACACAATAATAATAGGAGTCATTGTGTATCTGATTAAAAAAATATTTGAAAATCAAATTGATTTAAGGAAAGATATACTTATACATCGATTTAGTGCAATTTATACTGAAAAACTTTCTCTAATGAAAGAAATATATCGAAAAGTTGTAGTTGCAGAAAAATCATTAGAACATGTAATGCGCCCAATCAAACTGAATGATAATAGGTCAACAGAAGAACTCGAAAAGGAGGCTGTAGATAATATCAATGCACTTTTTAATTATTTTGACGAAAATGAGATAATTTTTAATGATAAAACAGTAACTTTAATTAGACAGTTGCAAACCAATTTTCATAAGGCATGGAAATCTTATAATGGAATAAGTTTTTTCACAAGAAACAGTGACGCTTGGAATAAAGCTATTAATGAATCTATTGATGTCTATAATACAACAGTAGCTAAAGATATTCCTGCATTAAAACAAGAATTAAAAGAAGATTTTCAAAATCAACTTAGAATACTTGAAAAAAATTAACGAATATGTCAAACGAAAAAGTGCAATTATTTCGATGCGCTTTATGGAACAAAAACTCAATATCCCGCAGGGATAGCACTTTATTAACCGTAGGCTTTAGCCTACGGTATAGAAATGCCTGACATGCCCAAGTCCCGCATGGGACGGTACATAAAAAGGGTGCAATTGGCAGCAATGTGTCGTCCCTGCGGGACTTGGGAAGGAGTGTACAGTCATGTCCGTAGGCTAAAGCCTACGGTTAATAAAGTGTTGTCCTTGCAGGACAATGCGTAAATTACATAAAAACGTTTGCAACAGAAATAAAAATTTATTAACTTTACAAAAATATGGACAGTAACAAAAAAACAGCAGAAAACACGTATCCACTTGAGTTGGCAACCATGCCGGGATTTGCCGGTTCTTCCGCTTATTATTTGCGCTACGAAGACCCGCACAACAGCGAGCGTTTGGTAAGTAAAGAGGATAACGACTATTGGCGCAATGTCGATTTGTATATCGGTGGCACGGAACATGCTACCGGTCACTTGATTTATTCGCGTTTTTGGAATAAATTCTTGTTTGACAGGGGAGTAATCGTGGAAGATGAACCGTTCAAGAAACTAATTAACCAGGGAATGATTCAGGGACGAAGCAACTTTGTTTACCGCATCAAAAACACCAATACATTCGTTTCTTTCGGATTGAAAGACCAATACGATGTGACGCCTATTCATGTGAATGTCAATTTTGTTTCCAATGATGTTCTTGATTTGGAAGCATTTAAAAATTGGAATCCCGAATATAAAACGGCCGAATTTATTTTGGAAGACGGTAAATATGTTTGCGGTTGGGCAGTGGAAAAAATGTCAAAATCCATGTTCAATGTCGTGAATCCCGATGATATTGTGGAAAAATTCGGAGCCGATACGTTACGTTTGTACGAAATGTTTTTAGGACCCTTGGAACAATCCAAACCTTGGGATACGAATGGAATTGACGGCGTTTCGCGTTTTTTGCGCAAACTGTGGAATCTGTTCTTCCAAGGCGATGAATTTGTTGTTTCCGATGGGCAGCCGACTGCCGACGAATTAAAATCTATTCATAAATTAATCAAGAAAGTGGGACAGGATATTGAGAATTTCTCATTTAATACTTCGGTCGCAGCTTTCATGATTTGTGCCAACGAATTGACAGCTTTGAAATGTAACAAACGGGCAATTTTAGCCGATTTCATCGTTGTTTTATCGCCTTTCGCCCCTCATATCGCTGAAGAATTGTGGCACCGGTTGGGACACAAAACCACCGTTTGCGATGCTAAATTTCCTGATTACAACGAGGAATATTTGAAAGAAAGCAATGTAAAATACACCGTTTCTTTCAATGGAAAAGCGCGTTTTACCTTGGATTTCCCGATAGATACGGCAAAAGAAGAAGTCGAAAAAACCGTATTGGCTAACGAAAGCACTCAAAAATGGACGGAAGGCAAAGCGCCGAAAAAAGTGATTGTCGTACCCAATAAAATTGTCAATATTGTAACATAATAAAAATAAAAAACGCATCAACATGTCTATTTCGATCGAATCCTTGCTATTATTTCTGTCAGTCCTGTTTTTAATCAGTCTGTTTGCTACAAAAGCAGGCTCGCGTTTTGGTGTGCCGGTTTTGTTGCTGTTTCTCGCTATCGGAATGTTGTTTGGCGTAGATGGTTTGGGATTTGAATTTCAAAATTACAAAATAGCGCAGACCATTGGTACGGTGGCGCTTTGTATTATTTTGTTTTCGGGGGGATTAGACACCAAAATTCAAGACATCAAGCCGGTAGCCGGACAAGGGATTATCCTGGCTACTTTTGGGGTATTGTTAATGACTTTCATTACCGGCATTTTCATCTATTATGTAAGCAATTACCTGTTTGAAGCCATTAATTTGTCTTTCCTTGAATCCTTATTGTTGGCGGCTGTCATGTCTTCGACCGATTCGGCATCGGTTTTCTCCATTTTACGAGGGAAAGGCGTCCGGTTAAAGAAACAATTGAAGCCTTTGCTGGAATTTGAAAGCGGGAGTAACGACCCAATGGCTTATATGTTAACGATCATTTTAATCCAATTAATCGGCAGTACAGGAGAGGGAAGTCCGGAATACGGCAAGGCGGTTTTGGATTTTTTCATGCAATTTATCATTGGCGGTTTGTTGGGATTTGGTCTGGGAAAATTGGTGGGTTATGTCGTCAATAAGATTAATCTGGATAACGATTCCTTGTATCCGATATTGGTTTTTACCAGCGCCCTGTTCATTTTTTCGGCTACGTATTTTTTAAAAGGCAATGGTTACCTCGCTGTCTATATCGGCGGATTGGTAATCGGAAATACCAAAATGATACACAAACGCTCGTCAATGCGTTTTTTCGATGGTTTGGCTTGGATCAGTCAAATAATGATGTTCCTCACGCTGGGTTTATTGATCAATCCGAAAGACCTTGGGCCTGTAGCCGGTGTAGGGCTGTTAATCGGAACATTTATGATTATCGGAGCCAGACCTTTAACCGTATTTATTTCTTTATTGCCTTTCCCAAAAATGCGATTTAAAGAAAAACTGTTTGTTTCGTGGGTGGGATTACGCGGCGCCGTACCCATTATTTTTGCGATTTTACCTTTAGCTGCCGGTTTGAAGGATGCCCATTTGATGTTTAATATTGTCTTTTTCATTACCCTGCTTTCCCTTTTAATACAAGGCACTTCGCTTTCCATGGTGGCGGATTGGCTGGGTTTGAGTAATAAAGGAGAAGACCCCACCGCCTTTCAGGATTTTGATGTGGAATTTTCGGAAGATATTAAATCGACCATGACCGAGATTACGTTGAATAAGAATATATTAGCCCAAGGAAACCGGTTGATGGATATGCCTCTTCCCGACCATACTTTAGCCGTAATGATCAAACGGGGAAATAAATATTTTATTCCCAAAGGAAAGACGGAGTTGTTTCCGGGCGACAAACTATTAGTCATCACCAACAATGAAAACGCTTTGGTGGAAACGTATAAAAATCTGGGTATCAAGAATTATCGTTTGCGCCGGAACTAATATCGCTAATCTGTCATTGCGGGCTTGACCCGCAATCTCATGAAAATCGTTAATCACTATTATTCAACACCTTGCATCATTAGAGTTTAACGGACATCATGGGATTGCGGGTCAAGCCCGCAATGACAAAAGGCTTAATGTTCCGGTTATTCCGATTTCCCGGACAAAATAATCGTCGTGGGAAATCACCAGCAAACTGCCTTGATAATTTTTGATGGTTTGTGTCAGCACTTGTAAACTGGAAATATCCAAGTTATTGGTCGGTTCATCCAATATGATTAAATCGGGCATTTGATTGCTAATCATCAGACAGCAAAGGTATAAGCGCATTTTTTCGCCGCCGCTCAAGGCTTTGCAGGACTTGTCCAAAGTATCGGAAGAAAACAGGAAACGGTTCAAGCGCAACCGGACTTCGTGCTCTTTCAAGTTTTGAATGTTGTATTTTTCCGTCAATTGCCTGACCGTACAATCCACATCCACTTGCGTGTAATCCTGGTCTAAATAAATCCACTGGAAGTCCGCCCGTTTGATTTGTCCGCAAGAAGGTGTAAGCGAGCCGGTTAGCAATTGGATAAATGTCGTTTTCCCGGCGCCGTTATCACCGACGATAGCTACTTTTTCGGAGGATGCTACCGAAAAATTCAAACGTTCAAATAAGGGATGTTGATTGGGATAGTGAAAAGATAAATCACTGATTATAATACTCATAGAATACAATTAATAGTTGCCTGCCAAGAGGCGATTAAACCAAAACTTATTAAATCCGACCTATTAATTGTTAATTTTCATTGGAGTATTTATAAATTTAGACTGCAAAGATAGTTATTTTTTTGTTAATTATTGTTTTCTGATGTTTAAAAATAATTTACCGAAAAATAGAAAACGGAGAACAGAATGCTTAACGCCCGGTTTTGAGAATTTTGGTTTTTGTAAAATAAATTGTAACTTTGCTATAATTT
Source organism: Bacteroidia bacterium (assembly GCA_026000155.1). Lineage (GTDB taxonomy): Bacteria > Bacteroidota > Bacteroidia > Bacteroidales > Azobacteroidaceae > Azobacteroides. The sequence goes on from BNYG01000002.1 coordinate 72,145, forward strand.
TTTTAATAAAATTATCCTTATGGAAATGCAAGCACATATTGGTTATCATCAAGTATTGGAAATGGTGTACCAACTTCCGCAAGAGGAAGTAAGTAAACTTTTGAAAAAATTGCAGTCAGACGTAGCTCACTCGAAAAATCAGGTTGGAACACAGAAATATAAATTGACCAAAATGCAAAAATTATTATTGCAAGCTCCAACTTGGTCTGATGAAGAATATAAGAGCTATTTAGAAGCAAATGAACACTTTAATGCTTGGAGAGGATGACATTATTAGATACATCTGTTTTGATAGAACTGTTTCGTTTTAAGGATAAATCAAAAACGCTTTTCTTTCAACTATCGGCAAAAGAAGAAATATTTGCGGTTTCTGCATTAACTCATTATGAAACATTTATTGGCGCTCACATTGCTCAAACTGACTTTTGGACAAATTTTTTTAAGCAAATTAAAATCATTCCATTTGACGAACAATGTTCATACGAAGCAGTTCAAATTTATAAAGATTTGAAAGTCCAAAACAAATTGATAGCATTGCCCGACTTATTGATTGCTGCAACTGCTCTTGCTCATGATTTTTCATTAGCAACTCTTAATGTGAAGCATTTTGAAAGAGTAACCGGATTGACGATAAAAACAACAAGTTCGCGTAGCTACTAATCGCTTTCAACGTTATTAATTGCAGAAATTGATGCATTTTATCCAAATCCTTGCAGGATAAAGAACCAAACGGTGGAGGTAAAGAATCCCATAACAATTCCCAGCCCGACGACTAACGAGCAATAGCGCGGATTAAGATTGTATTGACTTGCCAGCAGGCTGACGGTAATGTGGGACGACATGCCGGCTTCGAAAACACTTATCCGGCCCAGATTGCCTGTGGAATGCAGAGCCAATGCCAAAAGTAAAACCAAACAGGGCGCCAGAATTAATTTATAGAGTATTCCTGCCGATAATAAACGCCATTCGTGTTTTATTTCTCCCAGTTTCAATTGCAATCCGATGGAAAATAAAGCCAGGGGCGACATGGTGGCTACTAACTTGTCCAACAATGGATTCGCTATGGAAATGTCGATAAACCGGGGCAAAATCAAAGCAGTCAGGCAACCGAGAAAAGGAGGAAACCGGAACACTTTCTTGACAAAATACAGCAAATTCAAATCGCCGGACTTTTCGGAAGAAGTTTTTATGACCGTTATGACCCCCAAGGTGGCAAAAAGAATGAATGTCACCTGGTCGAAAACTACGGCATGATGGATTTCCGATTCACCGTAAAAAGCCGATATCATGGGAAAACCGAGAAAAGCGGTATTCCCCAATCCGCAAGTAACGAACAAGGCTGTGCGCGAACCGGGCGACAAGCATTTTTTGAAATCATAGAGCTGCACAAACACCCAAGCTCCGAGCCAGATAACAAAAGGTCCGATGAACGGCAGCAACAATTGGGCGCTCCATTCGATTTCGGGAATAAATCGCAACGAAAGCGACGGCAACGCGACATACAATACCCAGGCATTAACGCTTTTGTAAGCATCGGCAGGCAATATCTTCAATCTTGACAAAAGGACTCCTGCCGAAACACACAGGAAAATGAGAATAAAATTCGTCACGTTTTATATAAATATAAATTATACCAAATTGGGCATAAATGTACGAATATTTTTTAAAATCGAATAAAAATACCGTATATTTGCATTATTCAAAAAAAAGGCAAATGTATAAAATAAGTAAAGATTTTTCGTTTTCCGCTTCTCATGTATTGGATCTTTTAGGAAAAGATCATCCATGTGCACGAATGCATGGACATAATTACGTGATTACGGTTCACTTGAAATCGGAAACATTGGATGGGTATGGTTTCGTAAAAGATTATAAATCATTGAAAATCGTAAAACAATATATTGACGAAACCTTAGACCATCGCCATTTGAATGAGGTAATTCCGGGACATCCGACTTCGGAAAATATCGCCCGGTTTATTTACGACCGGTTCAAACCGGAAATCCCCGAAATCTACGCGGTAGCAGTCAGTGAAACCCCTCAAACTTCCTGTATTTATGAACCTTAATGTAAAAGAAATATTTTATTCCCTGCAAGGAGAAGGCGGACGCCAAGGAGAAGCTTCCATCTTTATCCGGTTGACGGGATGCAACCTGAAATGTAAGTTTTGCGATACCGATTTTGACGGAGGAAGAGATATGAATTTCGGACAAATCATGGCTGTCATTAAACAATTTTCCTGCAAATGGATTGTGTGGACGGGCGGCGAACCGAGCTTGCAATTGACGGACGAAATCTTGTTGTTCTTCAAAAAACAAGGCTATTTGCAGGCCATCGAAAGCAACGGACACAAGAAATTGTCTGATTTGCTGGATTATACCGTTGTCAGCCCGAAAGGCAATCCTGCTTACGCCAAGGAACAAAATCCGGAAGTGGATGAGGTGCGTTTACCGGTTAAAAAAGGCATGGCTATTCCTCCGCTCGATATATTGCCTGCGGCGAAATATTATTTTTTGAGTCCTATTTTCACCACCGGCATGCAGTCAACGAACGCCAATCTTTATTATTGCGTCAAATACATTAAACTCCATCCGGAATGGCGTTTAAGCGTACAACTGCACAAATTAATAGGTATAGACTAATGGAACGGTTTGAAGTAAATATATTGGGTTGCGGATCAGCGCTTCCTACCACCAAGCATTTTTTAAGCTCACAAGTCGTCAATCTCCGGGACAAACTCTACATGATTGATTGCGGGGAAGGAAGCCAATTGCAATTCCGTGCTATGAAACTGAAATTCCAGCGTTTGAACCATATCTTTATCTCCCATTTGCATGGCGACCACTGTTTCGGTTTGCCGGGACTGATTTCTACTTTGGGATTGTTGGGAAGAACATCCGATTTGCATATTTATGCCCAACCGGATGCTCCAATTGTATTCCAGCCTTTGCTGGATTATTTTTGTAAACAATTGCCTTACAAGGTTATTTTTCATCCGTTCCATCCTGCCCGGAACGAATTGATTTTTGAAGACCGCACGTTGAAAGTTTCTACCATTCCGTTGAAACACCGGGTTCCCAGCGCCGGATTCCTGTTGGAGGAAAAGCCGAAAAGTCCCCATATCATCCGGGAAATGATTGACTTTTACCAAGTTCCGGTCAGCCGTATCCATGCCATCAAAAACGGGATGGATTATATTACGCCCGAAGGAGAAATTATTCCCCATCAACGTTTGACCCGTCCGGCAGAACCGGCTCATAGATACGCTTATTGTTCGGATACAGCTTATTACGAAAAAATCATTCCGATTATTGAAGGAGTGGATGTCCTTTATCACGAAGCCACTTTCGGGGAAGAAGATTTAGCCCGCGCCAAGGAAACGTTCCATTCATCGGCCCGGCAAGCGGCGAGCATTGCCAAAGCAGCCAATGTCAAGAAATTGGTATTGGGACATTTTTCGGCGCGTTATCCCGATGAAACGATTTTGTTGAACGAGGCCAGGGAAATATTCCCTAATACGATTCTGGCAAACGAAAAGTTGTTAATAAATCTTTCCATTTAGGATTATTTAAGATATTCTAACGCCTGTCTTTCAAATTTTACCCTATCTTTGTGTCCAGATTTATCAATTTAATTTATAGAATAAGTGTATGAAAAAAATCTTACTTTCTTTATTTATGTTGTCTGCCATGACATGGGCTGTTAGTGCCCAGAATGTACAAAAAGCGTCTCACGAGGCAACAAAAAAAGAATCGAGCGAAGGGAAAAAAGAGAAAAAAGAAAGTTGTTGCACTGAAAAGAAAGCAGACTCTAAAGACAAAAAAGAAGCCACAGCAGAAACAAAATCCTGCGGAAAGAAATAATTTAGTGCAATTTATTGAGCCTCATAGCGAAAGAGCTATGGGGCTTTTTTATTTTAAAATATTTTTTCTTCCCGTTTGTCTTCATAAACAGAGAGAGCAATTTCAATTTTTTTACACAAGGAAATATGGGATATTATATTATAGGTGCAATAGTTGCGCTTTGGTTTATTGGCGGAGTTTATCGTCATTTGCAAGGAAAAAACAAGGTAGTCCACGTTGTCGAAGGCAAGTGTACCGGATGTAAGCGATGCGTGACGAACGTGAGGAAGTGCAAACACAACGTATTAGAGTTGGTAAGCGATGAAAGCGGACAACATATCGTAGTTAAATATCCCGATAAATGTACTGCTTGCGGCGATTGTGTAAGTATATGCAAATTTAATGCACTTGAATTAGTGAAACTGACAAAATAACCCCTTCTAAAATATCTTATTGAATGACGGTCGCATCGTGAAAGATCTCATCTTCATAACCGCAGGTTTTTGACCTGCGGAGCTTTCGACGCAATTTTCAACAACAACCTCAATTCCCCTTTCTTCCTTCCCACCTCAGCACATTGTCGAATTATATCCAAATCAAAATTCCGAACAGCCGAAAAATCAATCCGCAAATCGTCTTCCAAATATTTTTGCATTTCCTTAACAGATCGAATCTGCAAATTTTGTGTGACAACAATCTTGTCGCACAACGCCTTTTCGGGCGAAGCAATGAGAAATGCGTTGGAATTGTCTATAATTTCCCGACTGATTCCAATCGGGTAATATTGAGCAGACATTACTACATATTCAAAATGTCCAAGCGGCGTGTAGTAATGCTTATGCCACTTTGCAGTAACCGAACGCATCGTATGCACCTTTTCGGAAATCAAACCGTAATACGAAAGGGCAGATTCGAACGAAACATAAGACGGTCCGTATAAATGATTTGCCACCAATTCGCGTGAGATTTTCTGATTATGAATTTTTGGCGAAATGGCATACAAACTCCGCTTTACCCTAATTATAAGCCCTTTTCGCTCTAATTCGGATATTTTGTCTTGGGGTTGTTTCAAATCATCGTATAACGAGTATAAAACATTCTTATTCACTAATATAGTTCCTAATTTCTTTAATCGTTCCATTGTTTATATAACTACAATCTGCTGTAAAAATAGTGAAATTCTGATAGATAATCGAAAAAAAGTAGAATAACTATTAAAATTCCGCTATTCTCTCCATAAAATATTTTTTGATTACATTTGTCTTGATAAATAGAAAGTAATAACAATTTAAAATTAAATAAAGATGAAAAAGCACATTTTGTGGCACGTAATTGCAGGATTGGCAATCGTTGCCGGATTCAGTGCAGTCGTTATGCTGCTGTGGAACTTCGCCGTTCCAAGTATTTTTGGGCTTACAGCCATCAATTTTTGGCAAGCTTTAGTATTGCTTGCATTGGCACGCATTCTCTTTGGCAGGTTCGGCAGGAGAATGGCATTGGCCGGACATGGAAGACATGGTGGATTCGGAAAAAATCCGATTCGCGAAAAATGGATGAAAATGACGCCCGAAGAAAGAAAAGAGTTTATGAAAAAAAGGCACTTCGGACACGGCTTTGGAGGATGCAACTTTGGAGATGAGTTATTCAACGACGAATCAAAAGAAGAAAATCCGCGTGGCTGAGTCAAAAAAAAGTGTCAGTGAACTGATTGTAGAATATCAACCGCGCCTGAGGTCCTTTATCCGGCAACAGGTTCCAAACAAGGAAGAGGCGGAAGATATTCTGCAGGATGTGTTTTATCAATTGGTCAAAGCGGCCGAAAACACGCTGAATCCGATTGAACAAGTGTCGGCGTGGCTGTACAAGGTGACCAAGAACACGATTATCAATCATGGCATAAAAAAACGGGAAGAACCGATGCCGGTTTATTCTAATGACGAAAGCGATGAGGCGGTGTTGCAAGATTTTTCCGAAATTTTATTCGGTAGAGACGCGACTAATCGCGTCCCTACACCCGAAACGGAATACCTGCGCTCGCTGGTCTGGACGGAATTGGAAACCGCCCTCGCAGAACTTCCGCCCGAACAGCGCGAGATATTCGAACTGACGGAATTAGAAGGCATTCCCATGAAAGAAATTTCCGAAACAGCGGGAGTTTCCGTCAATACCTTGTTATCGAGAAAACATTATGCAGTGGTGCATCTTCGCAAACGCTTGGTCGGATTGTATGAAGATATTCTTTTTGCGTAAACAGATTATGGGTTATTCAAAAGTGAATTTTCCTTCACCTTCATAAGCATAAGCCATGATATCTGAATTATAGATATCATAATAAACAAATACTTTAGACTCATAATCAGGATATTTACTATTCCCTGTTTCTACAGCAGTATAAAAGGTATGAATTTTGATAATAGCTTCTTTTGGTTCCGGTTCTTCAATATGATTATCGCAACCGATAAAAGCTAAAAGTAAAAAGAGATATATTAACTTTTTCATTGTTCGTAATTTTTTCTGTAAAAATACATAAAAATTTTATATTACTACACCCAGAGCAAGGCAAAAATAACGGATGCTTTCATGGTGGGGATGGCACAGGAGTATCGGTATATTAAGATGCAAGGACAAACCGATGAAGAAAAAATTTACTGCTTGGAAAATCAATTCAAACAGAAAGACAGCATCAAAATCATTCGTAAACAGGTGGAGAAATAGGAAGAACTGTTGAGAGAACAGATAGAGAAGATTGAAAGAGCGAAGAAGAACACGCAAGACGCTGAAATACTAAGGAATCTTTGAAGAAGAGTAAATAAAATCTTCTGTTTTCTTTATATCAAAAAAATGGATTATGCAAATTTTTTGATGTGTTTTTTCCGCAATGTTAATTTATTCAGTATATTTGCATCGAATAATTTTATTAACAAATTTTTCGAACATGACATAAAAGAAAATAATGTGCTAACAAGTACAAAATAAGACATATAAAAAATAGCGTTTTGCTATATTCTTCTATTGAAAATTCGACACTTTCAAAGTAAATTAAGAATAAGTGAACGTTCGCAGAAATGCGGACTTACTTATTTGAATTTACGGGTTGTCGAATACCTCAATAGCGGATAGTGTAAGTCCGCTTTTTTATTGTCAAAATTTGAAAATAAGACGACGGGCAAACCGCCACCACATATGAAACCGCATCGTAACTGTTCCTAAAAAAACGCGAAGTGAAACTGTAAAAACACTCAAATCATATTGCAGCGAGAGCAGATAACTCGTAAAAACGGGCAAGACCTGCGAAGCCATATCAGAAGGGGAAATAAATTATTTATTTTGTTAGTTTTATGAGAATAACAATAACTTTTGAGTATCGTCAGCAAGCAAGAAATTTCGCTGGCTTCATTCATTCCAATCGTGGTGACAGTAATGAGTATAATTACTTTGGACTTGGAGAACTCGCAACTATCGATTGGGCTTTGGGTACCACCGAACACACTTATGTCTATATTGACCGTAATCGTGTTAAGAATTTTGCCCGACTTGCTCAGGACATAGCAATGTTTGGCGGCAAAATTCACAGTTAACCTCACAAACGAATACTTGAAATTGTAATGGGAAAAGCATCAGATAGATGAAGACACCAGCGTATAGCTTTCGCAAATAGTACGAAAAATCACTTTTTGGCTCATAGTAAGTTTCGTAATCTAAAAATTCAATTTGGCGGTAACTATTATTTTTTATACCTTTACCGCTAATTTGAAAACAAATTAGCATGAATAAAATTGTCGGCAGAAAAAAGGAAATAGAACTGTTACAGCGCATTGTTGAATCGGGCGAACCGGAATTTGTTGCTGTTTACGGGCGGCGCAGGGTCGGTAAAACATTCTTAATCAAGGAGTTTTTTAATAACAATTTTACTTTTTATTTTTCAGGAAGTGAAAATGCAAGCATGAAGGCGCAATTGGAAAATTTCCAAATCGCTTTTCAAAATTATTTTAATACGACAATACCCACACCGAGAAGTTGGACCATTGCATTTGAATGGTTACGAAAAGGTATTAGTAACTCAAAAAAACGGGGAAGAAAAGTGATTTTCATTGATGAAATGCCTTGGATGGCAACAATGGGTTCAAATTTTATTCAAGCCTTTGAGTATTGGTGGAACACTTATGCTTCGTCAAATCCGGATATTTTGCTGATTATTTGCGGCTCTTCAACTTCTTGGATGCTTACTAAAATTATTAAAAATCGGGGCGGTTTGCATAACCGGGTTACTCGTCAGATTCCGCTTCAACCCTTTACACTAAAAGAATGTGAGGAATTTGCTACAAAACAAAAAGCGCTGATAGATACGAATCAAATACTGGATTATTATATGATTTTAGGCGGAGTTCCCTATTATTGGAAACATCTGGATAAATCAAAAGGATTGCCGCAAAATATTGATAATCTTTTCTTTAACAATGATGCAGCCCTGAAAGAGGAATTTGCCGAAATGTTCAATTCTCTATTTAAGCACTCCGAAAAATACATGACGCTTGTAATTACACTGGGCGAAAAGCGGATGGGACTTACAAGAGAAGAAATTGTGGATTTATCTAATTTATCCGACGGCGGTTCCATTACAAAAATGCTGGAAGAATTGGAACAATGTGGTTTTATTCGTTCTTATTATGGTTTCGGGAAAAAACAACGCGACAAAATTTTTCAGTTAATTGACTTATTTTCATTGTTTTATCTTAATTTCATTCACGGAAAAAGAAATAATGATGAGCAATATTGGACGAATAATTTCAGTACTTCAAAACACAATACATGGCGGGGTTATGCTTTTGAGCAAGTGTGTTTGTGGCATATACCGCAAATAAAACACAAACTGGGCATTTCCGGCGTATCAACCAATTATTCTTCATGGAGAAGCATGGAAAATGCTGCACAAATAGACCTCGTAATTGACCGGAATGATCGTATAATAAATCTCTGCGAAATGAAGTATTCCAAAGACGAATACACCATTACAAAGGAATACAACGACGTTCTTCGCAAAAGATACGCTCTGTTTACAGACGAGACAAAAACCCGTAAAACCGTTCATACAACAATGATTACAACTTTGGGTGTGAAGCATAATATGTACCGTGGAAATATCCAAAGCGAAGTGATATTAGACGATTTGTTTGCGATTTGATTTGGCGGTAACGATGTATTTTAGATGCCTTACCGCCAATCGTTTCCCATTGTTGGCATTTACAGCTTCTCTTTTCCATTGCTGTTATTATAAAGACAATACAAAGGTAAAAGTATTATTTGTAAGCAATTCAAGTAACAAAAATAGATAATAAATTAAATAGATGCAAATAATATTTTTTGTCTTTAAAATAACGAATTAATTGACTTTAGTGATATCCCCTGAACCAGCCACCTGAGTATTCACCGATTCCGGATCCCCTTTATATTGTATATCCCCGGATCCCGAAACAGTAGCATTGAGCTTTTTATAAACGGAGGCTCTTATATCGCCGGAACCGGCAACCTGACAATCCAATTGCTGTACTAAATAATCAAAAGCGCTGATAGCGCCGGAACCGGTAACTTTAAAATCGGCACGATTGGCAGCGCCTTTCATCTCCACATCCCCGGAGCCTGCTACGAGCACTCGGATTGTTTCACAATACAAGCTGTCGGTTTTGACATTTCCCGAGCCGGTAACGGAAATTTCCATATCCCCGGCATTCACCGCTTTTTCCAACAGCACATCGCCGGAACCTTTTACATTCACTTTGCTCAAATGCTTTGAATTGGTATAAATGACCAACCGGGAAGGATGCAAGTTGGAATCATTCTTTTGCGTAATGACCAATTGCCTGCCTTGAACACCAATTTCCAAAGAAGGAAGAATATTGTCATCGACCGTCACTTGCAAGAAGGGTTCTTCTTGTGAAATCTGCCTGTAAATCACCGTAGCCGGAAGGTCCAACAAAATTTCGTCATAATCGCTGATAGCTATTTTTTCCGTAACAATCTGATAATTTCCTTTTACTTCTTTCCAATTATTAACTACACAAGAATGAAAAAAAGGAAAAATGATAAAACACAGGATGAATAAAGAGGTAAATCGTTTCATTTGGATGGATATTTCATGGATTGACAATAAGTATCGTGATAAAAAAACAGCCGGGCGCGATTTTCCCGCATTTTCTTTTTAAGTCTTATTTTTGCGGCTAAGGAATTGAGAGGATGGGTATCGTAGGCCGAAATCCAGTCGTCGGAAAGATGCGCCTTGGTGGGAATGACATCCCCGGCGAAAATACAGTTCCCTTCGTCCGAGTCAAACACAGTCACCAATTGCCCGGTCGTATGTCCTTTGTATAGAAACAGTTGAAAGCCTTCGGCCAATTCAAAATAATTGAATTCCGCCAATTGAAGCAATCCGGCCTCAGCTACAGGCCACATATCGGCGGGACGGAAAGAATCTTTTTCCAAGCCATTCGGGTGCAAATAATTATCCCATTGGCGTTGTCCGACCCAATGTTTGGCATTTGGAAAAGTGACTTTCAAATTTCCCGCTTTATCGAAATAGGTACAGCCTCCGCAATGGTCGAAATGCAAATGGGAAAGAATAACGTCGGTTACCTGTTCCGGTTCAAATCCGCTTTCGCGCACCAAACCGGCAATATCACGGGTGTCATAAAAACGATAATAGGAAAGTTTCTCGAAACCTTTGGTTCCGACTCCGGTATCCAGCAAAATAATTTTTTCCTCATTCCATACCAAAAGACAATTCATGGCCAATATACAGCAATTTTCTTCATCCGCCGGATATTTCCTGCTCCATGCCTTTTTGGGTATGGCGCCGAACATAGCGCCGCCATCTGCATGAAAAAAACCGGTTACTAAAACTTTATATTGCCACATATTTCGTACTTTTGCACAAAAATACAAAATTATGCCGATAAATATTCTAATTACAGGAGCAAAAGGACAATTAGGGAGCGAATTACAAGAAATTCAGGCAAAATATCCCGAATTTAACTTTATTCCTACTGATGTGGACGAATTGGATTTGACAAAAAAAGAAGCTGTTGCAACATTTATAGACACTCATAAAATTAACTATATCATCAATTGCGCCGCCTATACCGCTGTGGACAAAGCTGAAGACGATGTGGAATTGTGTTACAAAATCAACCGCGATGCCGTGAACAACCTGGCGGAAGCTGCCAACGGAAAAGCGAAAATCATCCATATTTCCACCGATTATGTTTTTGACGGAAAAACGACTGCGCCTTACAAAACAACAGATGCAACTCATCCGCAATCGGTTTATGGGAAAAGTAAACTCGCCGGGGAAGACGTTTTATTGGCAGCTTGTCCCGAAAGCATCATCATCCGCACCGCTTGGTTATATTCCATTTATGGCAACAATTTTGTAAAAACCATGCTTCGTCTGGGCAAAGAGCGCACGAAATTGAATGTGGTGTACGACCAAAAAGGAACGCCCACGTATGCTGCCGATTTAGCGCAAGCCATTCTCTCCGTGATTGTTCATTCGGAAAAAACACAGATTTTTCCTGCCGGAATTTACCATTACAGCAACGAAGGAGTAACGACCTGGTTCGATTTTACGGAAAAAATCTTTCAATTAGCCGGCATAACTACTTGTACGGTACATCCGGTTACTACCGGGCAGTATCCGACGAAAGCCGCCCGCCCGCAGTACAGCGTTTTGGATAAAACGAAAATCAAGAAAACATTTGAGATTATTGTCCCGGAATGGGAACACAGTTTAGAAAAGTGTATTGCTCGTTTGTAATCCGGTATTTGAATTCTTTACACGATATTAAATTAGGAAATTACTCCGGCTTTACAGCTACAATTTTATTGTCGCGAAGAATAATTAACTCGCTATTCTTTGCCTTTTTATCGACAAGAAGTTTTTCGTAAGCGATTTCAAGTCCCTTTAGGATTTTATCAATGCGTTTCAATATATTAAGAAACGGATGATAACTACGCGGTTTTCCACTCCTTGATATTGCGGGTAGCCGTGTCGAACACCACACCGATTTTCACAATCTTGCGTTTTTCGTTGGGGTCGGTTTCAAAAGGTTTTGCATAGCCCTTTGCTTCGATTTGGGCAAGCGCTTCATCGACTGTACCGGCGGAGGTTACCTTAAATTCAAACAGGTAGACCGTATCATCGGTTTTGATGATAGCGTCCGCCCGGCCGATGTTTCCGCGCACTTCTGCAAACGTAAACTCACCGAGGAGCGTCATCAGAACATAGAAAACATATTGGTACTCTTTCTCATTGCTTGTGTCGTTATGCAAATCATAAGGCAAAGCAGCAAAGAAAGAGGTCAGGCGGTTGAAAAAAGATTCCAGGTCGCCTTTGTAGAGATCGTCACTGAATCGGGTGTACTCATAGCTTGATTTATTTTGAACCGGTCGAGCGTATGAAGTAAGTAAAGACTCGGAAAAACCGCGCTGCACTTCCCCGTTTGGAAAACCTAATACATAAGAATTGGATGTTTCACGATAGCCTTTGATCGTGAGATATCCGGTTTGAAAAAGCATAGGCGTTGCATTACCGCTTTCCCTGCGATAATCATTGATGGCGGCGGCTGAAATAGCGATTCCTTTTTCAAAGTCCAGAATATCGAATTTATTTTGCACCAATTCGTTTACTAAAAATGTCGGGGTGCCGGTTTCGTACCAATAATCGCCAAATTTGCTCTTTGCCAAAACATTAATCGTACTAAAAGGATTATAAACACTCTGTGCGCCCGCTGAAAAGTGGTAGCCATTATATTCTTCTTTCATCTTTTCGAGTGCTTCTCCGTAGGAACGCCCCGTTTCCTCTGCTAAAGTTTCTATTTCCGGCACAAAATTAGCCTCTAACTCCATCTGTGTAATACCGCAAATAGTGGCATATTTTTTATTCAAAGAAATGTCATTTAACTGATTGAGGTCTGAAAATATACTGACTTTCGAGAATTTGGTCACGCCGGTCAGCAGGGCAAAGCGGATATATCTGTCGGCTCCTTTTAGTACCGAGAAAAAACCTTTTAACAGATCTCGCACCTGCTTGTTGAGTTCCGGATTGTCCATCGTTTGTGTCAGCGCCCGGTCATATTCATCAATCAGGATGACTACATTTTTACCGGTTTGCACAGCTGCCCGCTCGATGAGACCTGAAAATCGTTGTCCCAAAGACTCCTCTGTTGCGACTTTTCCCCATACATTCTCAAGTTTAGAGAGCCGGTCATTAAGAAAAGACTCTACCTGTGAAACATCGTTTGTGTAGGTGTCATTAACAAAATCAAAAATAAACACCGGATATTTCACCCACTCCGCTTCCAATTTCTCCATTGCCAAACCGTTAAACAGCTCTTTATCCCCACGGAAATAGGCCGCGAGTGTAGATACAAGCAAACTCTTGCCAAACCTGCGCGGGCGAGAGAGGAAATTGTGGGTAGCATCATTCGCCAATTCGTAAACCAACGCTGTTTTATCCACATAGACCCACTTCTCTAAAACCATCTTATCAAAAGTCTGTATGCCAATCGGCATCTTACGGCGGATATTCTTGTTGTTCATTTTTCTTGAAATATTGATTACAAGCAAAGATACGTGAAAAATCTCTAATACACAAGTGGATGCAATTCATAGCTTGTTATATAACTGTTTTTTTTTAACAAAATACACATTTTCAGTAAACAATTTTAGATTTGTATTGTTATCTCAAAAAGACTCTATCTACGGATAGAGTCCTTCTGTGTGCACGACAAATTTTGATAAACATTAAAACTAAATTTATATGAGAGTATCAATTAAATTTCTACTTTCCTCCATACTGTTTTTAAGCAGTTGGTTTTGTGCGCCCAACCTTTGGGCTGATGATTTTTATTGGCTAAAAAGACCACTGAACGGCAATTTCAACGATCCTGCCAACTGGTCTTCTACAGCTGCCGGTGCAGAAAATAATGATAATGACGTAGATCGTTACCCCAGTACCGCCACCGATAATGTGTTTTTTATTACAGAGTCAAATACAGTTAATCTGAACGCAACAACAGGAACGGTTACGATTCATGACATTACCTGTACAGCACCGGTGGGGACTGTCTATAATTTATCATCGAATATTACATACAATATCAATGGAAGTATTCAATCCAATGGAAATCTGACTATCACCAATGGTACCATTAATATGATTGGAGCTGAAGATGTTACCGTTGATTTGGGGACAAGTAATCCGATTGCTTTTGGAAATACTTTTACCGTTAATAAAGCTAATACACCCACACAAGCCAAGGTAACCTTAATAAATAATGATTTCAAACGAACGGGTAGCCTTTCGCTGCAAAATGGTAGCTTTAATAATAGCTACAACAAAGATATTACGGCTACTTCCACTACTTTTCAAAGACCGGACGGAACCTACGACCATATCACCATTAATTTGGGTGCTTCTACCTTGACTCTAACATCAGGGAAACTTACCCTTTACGGGCAGCAGCTACATCCAACGTGTGACGTGAATCTCAATGATGCACTTGACCTTGTCAGTCCTAACTATTACGGTACGGATACCATTCAATTCAAATCCCTTACATTGGGAAGTGCCGTGCGCACAATGAATATTCAATCCAGTACAGTAACCCTTACTTTAGAAAATTTGACTGTCAATACCCCGTCGCTTACCATTATCAGCCCAAGCGGAGGTTATTTCAAAACAGTTAACATTTCCGATACATTGACATTCAATCAGCCGACTGATATGATAGTCAATTCCATGGGTGGAGGGTCTTATGGATTGGCTTATTATTATTCCGAATATGGTAATAACACTTCAATATGGAATATTTACAATTTTGTATTTCCAAGCACTACCGATTGCACACAGCGCAGTTCCATTATCGGTTTTACCCCGGTTACGCTGAATATAACGGGAACTGCTCTCACAACACAAAATATTATCTACAAAAATATTACGGCAACCGGTATGGGGATAACCGCTTCCTCAACAGAAGATGGCGGCTTAAACAGCGGTATCACTTTTACGGGGCCGGCTATATCTAAAGATTACTATTGGATTGGCGGTAATGGTTATTGGGACGATCCGGACCATTGGTCCAACACTTCGAATGGAGCACCCGGAAATTGTGTCCCTACGGCCATTGACAATGTTTATTTTAATACAAACTCATTTAGCGCTACCGGTCAAGCAGCCACCTTGAGCAGGCCTGCATTTTGTAAAAACATCAATTGGGTGGATGCCGGTAAAGAAGGAAGTTTGAATGTTTCGGATTATAATACTTATCAGCCTTCCGGTAATTCGCTTACCATTCATGGTAATGCGGATTTCTCGGGTGCAAAAGTAGTGCAACCCGGTTTATATTTTTTGGGCGCCGGCGATCAAACGCTTAATTCAGGCACGGATCCTGTATATATCTCGCCTTATATCTATTTTCAGGCGGGCGCAGGTACTTATACCCTGACAAGTGATTTGATTATGTCAGACGCCTGGCCTGCTCGTTATCACAAAAACCCAATCGTTCATACTTCCGGAACACTTAACTCGGGTGGTTATACGCTGGATATCGGCAGTTTTTTCTCCAAACTCCAACTACCTGCCGGGAGTTCGCGTTCAATAGATTTTTCAAATTCAAAGATATATGTTGATATTTATGGAGAAAGTTCGAGTCTTCCCAGTATAGATTTGTTGAATGACGGTGCTGGAGCCTATCAATTTACCGGCTCTCAATTATTTATGAACAACACACAACCTACATGGGGTAACGGAGACACCCGGAACGTATTCAGGGCATCCGGACTGTTTGATTTTAATGATATTACGTTTGCCGACGGCAGACAAGGACGGGTCGTTTTCGATAATGCCAATACTCAAGTACGTAAATTAACGTTCAATGGCCCTGTAGAAGCCAACGAATATGGCTCTTGTATTGTTGACAGTCTGATTCTTACCCCGTATAAAGAGTATGATTTTTATACGAGTACAATTACAATTAACGATGGATTGGATGCCCGTACCAGCGGTTGTCAAACCATTACGATTGGTAATCCAAACAGTTATGTCTCTACTTTTGTAAACAATACATCCGAAGAGATGATCATTAATGGAGCTATTATCAAGAATACCAACTATAATGCGGGTACAAGTGGCTATTCTATGTTGCAAGTACCTAACGGTGTGAACCAAGGCAACAATACAAATGTCAATGTGACTCCTGCTACTCCCCGTGATTTTTATTGGGTAGGAGGCACGGGCAACTGGTCTGATGCCAACCATTGGAGTTTTACACCCGGAGGCCCAGGTAACGGGATGTGTTTGCCGGCATTGAATGATGATGTCTATTTTGACCAAAATTCTTTCTCCGCAAACAATCAGGTGGTGACCGTGGATCAAAGCATTGTTACTATCCACAGCATGATATGGCAACCGGGCGCCGGTACAAAAACACCAACATTGACCATGGGCTCTGCCGAGCTCCATTTATACGGCTCGCTTGAATTGGCATCCGGTATGCTGGTAGATTACGGAAGTATTACCTTTAAAGGAACCGGTACTGACGAGGATTCACAAACAATCCGTACCAATAACGTATCCATGTCCGACATTACATTAGGTTTTGATTCTAACGGTCGGTTTGATTTATATGGTAATCTTATTGTATCTAATATTTATCATCGCAACGGCGGGTTCGTTACACATAACTATAATGTGACCGCACCTAATACGTTCTGGCTCAGTACAACGAGTGGCCTGCCACTTGATTTAGGAACCTCTACTCTTACGGGACCTTTCAATTGGAATATTCGTAGCAATGGCTCTTCTTTGAATACTGCCGATGCGCGGTTGATATCAACTTGGTATAATGTTTATATAACCCACGATCAAGATGTTTATTTCAAATCAATAGAATTTAATGGTAGTAACGGTAATCTGATCGGTTCAACATCGGAAAATTATGCGATTCATACTGAAAAGCTTACCTTTAGTCCACCTGCCGATGCCACCAACTATTCTACCATCGATGGTAATTTTGTTGCAGATACATTAGTTATATCTGCAACAGCTCCTTTCATGAAGCTTACGCCGGGTAGGACCCTGACCATCAATGAAGAAACTATCTTGGAAAACGGTACGCCCTGTAATTATTTCTACATCGAATCGGCTACGCTTAACTCGCCTGCAAAGATAAAATTCAATCATTGCAACCCCACCTTGTACTACGTGAGTTTACAAGATATTGATGTGGATTGCTCCGGAGCAACCGATTGTGAGGAAGGGGTTCCTAACTCAAGACTTACCGTATATGGTTCGGCAGCGGAAGAAAGGGTCACCGGTGATGTGACTATTACAGGTCCCGGAAGGCCGGCCATCATCAACTTGGCGCCGGTATTATCAGGCTGTTTGCCGTATAATTTCTTGGTTCCAGGTAAAATCACTTCATACAATTTGGTAAAAAAAGAAGGTGGCAGCGAAACGACCGTAATAGCCAATGGAACGGCTCGCTTTATACCTATTTACGAATCGGGCGATTATAAGCTGGATGCCAATTACGAAGGTGAAAATTGTAAAGGGGAGATTACTCAAACCATCACCATCAAGGCCTACCGCACCTGGACGGCTATGGGCACACCCAACGATTGGAACGACATTGCCAACTGGGATATTGATCTTCTTCCCGATCCTTGTTCCTACGTCATTATTCCCGGAGACTTGCCCCATTATCCGATAATAAACAAGTTGGATTCTGCCGTTTGCGACATCATTGATTTCAAATTTGGCGGCGAAGTAAAAAACACGCATCTCCTTACTTACAATGCAGCCAAAGTGGAGATGAATCTCAACAGTAAACAATGGTACATGCTTTCGGCGCCGCTGGGAGACCTGTATTCGGGCGACTTTTATGTGACCGACCCGAATCCGTTTATAGACGGTTATAAAATTTACGCCATGCTCTTCAATGCAGAAAATCCGCAATCCCATAAAACAGTGGAAGCCACCTGGACAGGCACTTTCAACACGGCCAACCAGCTCCTGACCAAAGGAACCGGTATGACCATCTGGGCGGAAAATGAGGATGTGCCGCAAATGACCACCAACTTTACGTTTCCCAAGCCGGATGCATCCTACAATTATTATTCTGTCAACGGCAATGTATCGGAAACAACCGGACCGATTTCAAGAACAAACAGCAGCCGGTTTGCCTACGAACCAATTGACACAGCTGTTACAACAAAAATCACCTTGCCGTTCCCGACCGTTCGTGCCGGGGAGGCTTTCATGGTGGGCAATCCGTTTATGACGCACTTGGATTTTGAAGCGTTCTATAATGAAAACCAGACATCCATACTCAATGAATACAGTGTGGCGACCGGAGTTTCCACTTTCGACCCCAGAGCAATCAGTCCATTTTCCACTTACATAGTGGGAGGAACCACTACGGGACCGGTCGTACTGACGAAAGACATCGCACCCATGCAGTCGTTTATCGTCAAATCGAAAGTAAACGGTCCGAACCTGCAAGCGGATGTGGAATCTCATACGGTGACGTCGGTGACGGTACCAAACACACTCCGCAGCAGTGCGGAAATCTACCGTCCGGATTATACATTGGAAATCACATCCGAAAGGGAACAAAAACCATCCAGCCGGATTTTAGTAAGCTATGCCGGAAACGCTTCTCCCGAATATGTGCCGGAAGAAGACAGCTATACTTTGTTTTCGTCCAATTCGCTGACACCGGTTATCCTCTACACGCGATCGGCCGATGGCTATGCCTTGAATGTCAATGCCACCAACGATTTGGGACGCATCGTTCCGCTGGGCATCCGTACCTCCCAAACGGGCGAAATTCATTTGAAGTTTGCAGGCCTGGAAAGTTTCAAAAACGAAGTGAAAATCTATCTGCACGATACCCAACTCAACCGGGTGATGGATTTGGATGCAACCGCTGAATATGTATTCAACAAAGAAGAGGAAGCCTTGTATTCGGAAGACCGTTTCTTCCTGAGTTTCCGCAGCGCCACCGGCATCGGGCAGCTCAATGCCACCACCGGACTCATCGTTCGCCGGACAGCGCCGCTGACCATCGAAGTGAGCAGCAGTGACGGAAGTGTGCTGACCCATCTGCAAATCACAAATCAGCAAGGACAAAATCCGGTTAAAGCAACTAACGTACCCTCCGGTTCCACCTATCGGGTACATACGCCGGGAGTGTATATTGTCCGGGCTACGGGAAAAGATTATACGCAGGTGGAAAAAATAGTAGTGTATTGAAGTAAAATAAAAAATAAATAATTATGGCGACTTTTAATTCCGCTTTACGGCGTTTGCTCGTGTCGGCTTTACTGCTGACAACCGGCATTTCGGCACAGGCAACGACCTATTACGTGAAACATTATGACGGTGATCCCTGGGTGAAACAAGGGGGTACCACTTTTGGTGTCGGCGAAGATGCCGCTGCAAATCTGGCTGCCTTGGCTGCTACTTCATGGGAAACAGCTATCGGCGACCTGCAGGCAGTAATCAACGTGGCCGTTGACGGTGACATTATTTTTGTGGCAGCGGGTACTTACAAACCCGTGCGATCCGCTTGGCCGGGATCGTCATCCGTCAGTCTCATCAACAATGGTCTCGATCGCGAAAACGCCTTCCTGCTGAAAACAGGTGTGAAAATCTATGGCGGATTTGTAGGTATTGACGAAGCATCCATTGATGACCGGGAGTTCGCAGTGGTGAACGGCATTGAGACACCGGTACATCCGACGATACTCAGCGGAGAACTGCAAAACGATGGGATTCAAACGAATAATGCCCACCATGTAGTGCTGGCAAATTCCATTAACAATAGCGTGCTGGATGGATTTACCATCAGTGACGGTTATGGAACTAACTCCCTAAATAGAGCTGTGGTAGGCGCCGGATTATACATTGACAATTCCACACTGACGGCAACGCATCTTACTATCCGAAAGAATACAGCTACGGATGGCGGTACGGGTGCCGGAATCTGTGTTGAGGGCGCATCCAATGTGACGTTAACACAGTCAACTATTCAAGAGAATACTTCCGACGGCGATGGTGGCGGTATAGCTGTTACCGGCGGTTCTAATGCTGCCGTAACAGCAACCTATATAATTGTTAGTGGAAATAAGACCACCGGTCGTTCCGGAGGTGGAATAGGTATCGGTGGCGGCACGTTCAACCTGAGCAATTCGCTTGTCAGCGGAAATACAGCCAATACCAATGGCGGCGGACTACAAAATGCAGGCACAACGACCTTAACCAACGTAACGGTTGCCGGAAACTACGCAATTAACGGCGGCGGATGGGCCGGCGATATGATACTCCGGAATACCATCGTTTGGGGCAATTCCGCTCCTGCAAATCCGAATGTAAACGGAACTTATACTCCTTATAATAGCTTGGTAGAAGGCAAAAACGATACCGCAAATAACAGCTTGGACGGTACTGACGCTGCCAACACGCCGCCATTCAGGAATCCGGTGAAGGCCACAGCCGGAAAGCCTACTACCGCCGGCGATTATCGCTTGGTTCCCGGCAGCAATTTCCTTCTGGAAGACAGGGGAAACAATGGCTATAACACTGTATCTGTCGATTTGGAGGGTAACACCCGTATTCAGGGATGCGCCATCGACTTGGGCGCCTACGAGAATGCTTCGTCCATCGCACCGGATATGCAAGGAATCGTGCATGTAAAAAAAGGAGCCACCGGCAACGGTTCTTCCTGGAACAATGCTTATCCCGAATTGGCAAACGTCTTGCTAAAGGCAAAAATAACTCCCGGTTGTATCACCGAAATTTGGGTAGCTGAAGGAACCTTTTATCCACTCTACACCACCAACGGTTCAACCGACCCGCGTGACAAATCTTTTGATTTGGTGAGCAATATCAAAGTCTATGGTGGATTTGCGGGCTATGAAACGCATATTGATGATCGTAAATTGAACGAACACGAAACCATCCTTAGCGGTGAATTGCAAGGCGACAGTAATGACAGCAATAATGCCCGGCATATAGTCACGGCTTCTGCTGTGAATAACGCACAGCTGGATGGATTCACCATCACCAGAGGCTATGCCGATGGAACGGCTAACACAGGTGGTGGAATATACAGCGCCAACTCTTCAGTGAATCTGGTTCGTCTGAATATTCGTGCCAATACTGCCACCGGCAATGGGGGTGGTATATGGATTTCCGGTTCACCCGCATTAACCGATATACTTGTCAGCGGAAACGTAGCCAACGGTGAAGGCGGCGGTATCTATAATCAAGGCGCTGTCACTTTTATTAATGTGACGGTTGCAGGTAATAAAACAGGATTAAGTACAGGCGGAATCTATAATTCCGGTTCCTCCAATACCCTTAAAAACAGTATTATCTGGGGTAATTCCGGCAGAGCCACCAATGGTGGTACGGATAATTACAACAACTTGATACAAGGCAGCGGCGGAAGTGTGAACTGGAAAACGGCTTTCGGCGCCGATAGCGGCAATAACCTGGATGTCGATCCGCTTTTCGTCAATCCATCCGATGCAATCAGCGCACCTACCGCTTTGGGCGACTACCGTTTACAAACGTGTAGCCCTGCCATTGATGCAGGAGATGAATCTTTCATCCCTGCAGGAATCAGCACGGACCTGGACGGCAGGTTGCGCGATGATGGTTTGGCTGATATGGGCGCGTATGAATTTTATACTGCCGGCAAAGTCAAACGCCCAACGGCAACTCCTTCAGTGACGGGAGTTAAAGCAATAGTGTTGGGTGACGGCGTTGATTTATATGCACTTACCGGAACAGCTCCTTGGGAAGTGACCTATAATTATACGGATAATAAAGGCAATTCTCAAGTCAAAACGTCCTCCGGTATTCAAACGTCGCCTTTCAGGTTCGTACCGGAAGAAACAGGTACCTATCGTTTCACTTTGCTGAGTGTAGAAAATGCGGTCTGCAAAACGGATATACCCGGGTCTCCTGAAATTATAGTGATCGTGAGTGAGAATTTGGGACTGAAAGCAACAGCCACAGTCACCACCGGTACGGTTTGTGTAAGCAGTCCGTTTGATTTCAATATAGCAACTACCAATAAGGATGGATCGGCTGTTACGCCGGATTCCTATATAGCGGCATTAATCAGCGGAACAGATATTCTGAATGGTTATGCTATTGTAGATGGAGTCAACCAACCGGTTGCTGCCAAAGCAGGCGCCGCGATTTATAGTGTTACTCCTGTTTATAACAATGTGCAAGGAATACCTGCCGTTGTTTCACTCGAAGCACGCGCACTATTAACAGCCAATCATATCAGCAACTTGACCTATGAAAATGGCGATCAAGTACCTGTCATTGATTTAACGGCTAACTTACCTGCCAATACAGTCATTACCTGGACGGCAGATAACACAGCCATTGGTATTTCTGCCAATGGTTCGGGATACATTCCTGCCTTCAATGCAGTAAATACCGGAACAGGCAATGTTTCTGCAACAATCAATTATACGGTAGCTTATGCTGACGGTCAAGGATGTAGTGCGACCGGTTCATTTACGATTACCGTTACACCCAAAACGAATGTCGATTCGGATTTGGTTGCCTCTACCGATGCTGATGCCAGTGATATTGCTTGTCTTGGAGATGTGTTCCAAACAATCAATTTCTCTGCAACGGATAAAAAAGGTCATACGGGAAATATAGAATACCGGATAGAGTTTGTCAGCGGTGTAAATGTAGCGGGTACGGTTCCACCGGCAAGCACAGCCGCCAGCTGGACTCCAACTGCCAATGTGGTGGGTACCGGTATTTATCGGGTGGTTCCGGTTGTGGACAATCGCGAAGGGGTAGCTGCGCTGTTCACACTTGAATCCCGCGCATCATTAGCCGGGAATCATATCAATGACTTGGTTTATGAAAATAAAGATCAGGTGCCGACTATTAACTTGACCGGAAATTTACCGACCAATACAATAGTTACCTGGACGGCAAATGATCCCGGTAAGATTGGCATTTCAGCGAGCGGTACAGGAGTCATTCCTGCTTTCAACGCAGTAAATACCGGAACAGGCAATGTTTCTGCAACCATCAATTATACGGTAGCTTATGCTGACGGTAAAGGTTGTAGTGTGACCGGTTCTTTCACGATTACCGTTACACCTAAAACAAACGTGGATTCGGATTTAATAGCTGAAACGGATGCCGATGCAGGTGAAATTACTTGTCTTGGCGATGTTTTCACTCCGGTCAATTTCTCCGTAACGGATAAAAAAGGTCATACGGGAGATGTAGAATACCGGATAGAGTTTGTCGGCGGTGTAAATGTAGCAGGGACGATTCCATCGGCAAGCACAGCCACCAGCTGGACTCCAACCGCCAATGTGGTGGGTACCGGTACTTATCGGGTGGTTCCGGTTGTGGACAATCGCGAAGGGGTAGCTGCCCTGTTCACTTTGGAAGTTCGCGCTCCATTAGCAGGCGAACATGTAAGTGACCTGAACTATCAAAATCAAGATCGAGTGCCGGCTATCAGTTTGACCGGTGATTTACCGACAAACACCGTAGTAACCTGGACGGCAGTTGACCCTGATAGGATTGGTATTTCTGCCGGCGGTACCGGAAGTATTCCGGCATTCACCGCAGTAAATACAGGAACAAGCAATGTAACGGCAACCATCAATTATACGGTAGCTTATGCCGACGGTAAAGGATGTAGTGTGACCGGTTCATTTACGATTACGGTCGCACCCAAAACGAATGTGGATTCGGATTTAATTGCTGAAACGGATGCTGCAAGCGAAGTAGCTTGTCTTGGAGCTGTGTTCCAAACAATCAATTTCTCTGCAACGGATAAAATCTCTCATACAGGCGATATAGAATATAGAATCGAATTTGTCAGTGGTGTAAATGTAGCGGGTACGGTTCCCTCAGCAAGCACAGCCACCAGCTGGACTCCAATCGCCAATGTGGTGGGTACCGGTATTTATCGGGTGGTTCCGGTTGTGAACAATCGCGAAGGGGTAGCTGCGCTGTTCACACTTGAATCCCGCGCATCATTAGCCGGGAATCATATCAGTGACTTGGTTTATGAAAATAAAGATCAGGTGCCGACTATTAACTTGACCGGAAATTTACCGACCAATACAATAGTTACCTGGACGGCAAATGATCCCGGTAAGATTGGCATTTCAGCGAGCGGCGCCGGAGTCATTCCTGCTTTCACCGCAGTAAATACGGGAACAAGCAATGTTTCTGCAACCATCAATTATACGGTAGCTTATGCAGACGGTAAAGGTTGTAGTGTGACCGGTTCTTTCACGATTACCGTTACACCTAAAACAAACGTGGATTCGGATTTAATAGCTGAAACGGATGCCGATGCAGGTGAAATTACTTGTCTTGGCGATGTTTTCACTCCGATCAATTTCTCCGTAACGGATAAAAAAGGTCATACGGGAAATGTAGAATACCGGATAGAATTTGTCAGCGGTGTAAATGTAGCAGGTACGATTCCATCGGCAAGCACGGCCGCCAGCTGGACTCCAACCGCCAATGTGGTGGGTACCGGTACTTATCGGGTGGTTCCGGTTGTGGACAATCGCGAAGGGGTAGCTGCTGTATTTACTTTGGAAGTTCGCACACCATTAACGGCCAATCATATCAGTGATTTGACGTATCAAAACAGAGACCAGGTACCCAATATCAATCTGACAGCCAACTTACCTGCTAATACAGTAGTTACCTGGACAGCAGATAATCTAAACATGGGTATTTCAGCCGGCGGTTCCGGACATATTCCTGCTTTTAGCGCAGTAAATACCGGGACAAGCCCTGTAACGGCAACAATCAATTATACGGTAGCTTATGCCGATGGTAAAGGATGCTCGGACACTAACTCGTTCACCATTACCGTTCTACCCAAAACGATTGATGATTTGGACTTGGTGGCAAACGCCACCGTTACAACCGGTTTGGTTTGTCTGGGTGATCCTTTCGCCTTTAACTTGTCAACCACGCACTTTGGAAATCCTGTTTCACCTGTTTCTTACAAAGTAGAATTAGTTAGCGGAACAGACATTTTACCGGTTGGTACATCCTTTATCAATGGAGCCAACCAGTTGACTGCCGATAAGATTGGAAGTGGTATTTATCGTGTAACGCCTGTTTATCAGGATAAAATGGGTGTTCCTGCGATTATAACACTCGAAGCGCGTACCAAAGTAACGATAACGCAACTCAATCTGACTTATCAAAATGGTGATTTAGCGCCTGCCATTGATTTGGTAAATAGCAATCCGAATCTCACAGTCACTTGGCAAGCCATTGACCCAAGTCGTATTGGCGTTGACGCTCAAGGTGTCGGAACAATTCCTGCTTTCAGAGCCATCAATACAGGTGCAAGCCCTGTGATAGCCACCATTCAATATACGATCGCTTATGTCGATGGTCAAGGTTGTAATGCAACCGGTTCATTTACCATCACGGTAACGCCCAAAAACATTGAAGATATGGATTTGATCGCTTCTGCCAATGTATCGGTCGGTACGGTTTGTGAAGGCTATCCCATTTCGTTTAATTTATTGACTCGCCATCAGGGCAATGTGGTTACTCCGGTTGATTACCGTTACGAAATAATCAGCGGCGTGGACATTCTACCTGCAGGAATTACTTTTGTCAATGGATTCAACCAATTTGTTACTACGAAACCGGGACATGCGATTTACCGCATCACCCCTGTTTATAATAACAAGGAAGGGGTGCCAACCAGTATTTCGGTTGAAGCGCGTACCATTTTGAATGCCAACGATTATATTAAGTTAAACGGTAAAACGTTTAGCTATGCCAACGGCGATCAGGTGCCGACGATCACATTGACATCCAATCCATTACCGGTGGGCGCCATAGTCACCTGGAAATCAGACAATGTAGGTATCGGTATAGCAGCAGCCGGAGACGGTGAAATACCGGGCTTCCGGGCGATTTATACCAATAACGCAAACAATACGGCGGTCATCACTTATTCGATTTCGTATCCGGGAAGTGAAACGTGTAATTCAGGTCCTCTTTCGGGTTCGTTCACGATTACGGTCACTCCGAAAACGATTGAAGATTTGGATTTGATAGCTACTGCCGCAGTGACTACCGGCACCGCTTGTATCGGTGATCCGTTTGCCTTTACTTTGGCAGCCACGTATCATGGAACTCCTGTTACGCCGACTTCTTATCGCGTGGAATTGATCAACGGTACAGACATTTTGCCGGTTGGTTCCACCTTTGTGCATGGAAGCAACCATTTATTAGTGGCAGATAAGGTTGGAACTGCGATTTACCGTGTTATTCCAATTTATAACGGCAGACAAGGAGTGCCTGCGAGTGTTTCGCTCGAAGCTCGTGCTAAATTAACAGCCAATCAGATTAGCGACTTGACTTATCAACATGGCGATTACGTACCGGCTATTCGTTTGAATAATTCGTTACCGGCCAATACAGTAGTCACTTGGACAGCTATTAATCCCAATAATATTGGTATTTCTGCGAATGGTGTCGGCGAAATCCCCGCTTTCAAAATCGCTAATCCCGGAGACATCCCTGTGACGGCCACGATTAATTATACAATCGCATACGCTGACGGCAAAGGTTGTGCGGCAAACGGCTCATTTACCATTACCGTTCTGCCGGAAACAATTCAGGATTTGAAAGCTACTGCTACGGTCACGACCGGTACGGTTTGTTTAGGCGATCCATTTGTATTTAACCTGGCTACCACCTATCAGGGAAATGCAATTACGCCTACTTTCTATCACATAGAAATAATCAGCGGAATTGATATTTTGGCACCCGGTTATGTATTGGTTGACGGAGACAACCAAGTGTTTGCCGACAAAACAGGCAGCGGCATTTACCGGATAACGCCGGTGTATAATAATCAGCAAGGTATGCCCGCCACTGTTTCTTTAGAAGCGCGTGCGTCCCTGGCAGGCAATCACATTAGTGACTTGACTTTCCAAAACGGCGATCCGGTACCGGCTATTAGTTTGACGAGCAACTTACCGACCAACGCGGTAGTTACCTGGACAGCCGATGACCCATCTCAAATTGGTATTTCAGCCCAGGGAATCAGCATAATCCCTGCTTTTACCGCCACCAATAGCAGTACAGGCAATGTGACGGCAACTGTTAATTATACGGTAGCTTACACTGACGGTAAAGCTTGTCAGGCAAGCGGTTCGTTTACCATTACCGTCACACCACGAACAAATGTGGATTTGGATTTGGTAGCTCATACGGATGCGAATGCCGGCGAAATTATCTGTCTGGGAGAAACGTTCAGTCCGGTTACTTTCTCGGCAACGGATAAAAAGAATCATACGGGACAAATCGAATACCGGATCGAATTGGTAAGCGGTGTAAATGTAGCAGGCACTCTGCCGCCGACAAGTACCTCAACGACTTGGACACCTCAAGCCAATGTAGTGGGTAGCGGCATTTATCGTGTGATACCGAGTGTGGATAATCGCGAAGGAGTAGCAGCGCTGTTCACTTTGGAAGTGCGTCCGCCATTAGTGGAAAATCAGACAAGTAATTTGACGTATCAAAATGGCGACCGGGTGGCGAATATTAGTTTGACGAATAACTTACCGGCCAATACGGTAGTCACTTGGACTGTAACGGATCCGGCGCATATTGGTATTCCGGCGCAAGGCACCGGAGATATTCCTGCTTTTACCGCAGTAAATACCGGTACAAGCAATGTAACAGCGACAGTTAATTATACAATCGCCTACTTGGACGGTAAAGGTTGTACCACGACCGGTTCGTTTACTGTTACGGTTGTACCGAAAACGAATGTAGATTTGGATTTGGTAGCTATTACGGATGCGGATGCCAGCGAAATTATCTGTCTGGGCGAAACGTTCAGTCCGGTTACTTTCTCGGCAACCGATAAAGCAAGTCATACCGGACAAATCGAATACCGGATCGAATTGGTAAGCGGTGTAAATGTAGCAGGCACTCTGCCGCCGACAAGTACCTCAACGACTTGGACTCCTCAAGCGAATGTAGTGGGTAGCGGTATTTATCGTGTGGTACCAACTGTTGACAACCGCGAAGGTGTCGCTGCACTGTTCACTTTAGAAGTGCGTACACCGTTAACAGCCAATCATATCAGCGACTTGACCTATCAAAACAGCGATCCGGTACCGGCAATCAGCTTGACAGCTAATTTACCGGCCAATACGGTTGTCACCTGGACGGCTGTTGATCCGAATAAAATTGGTATTTCAGCGAGTGGTTCCGGTTCTATTCCTGCTTTCAGTGCAGTAAATACCGGTACGGGCAATGTAACGGCAACCGTTAATTATTCGGTAGCTTATACTGACGGTAAAGCTTGTAAGGCAAGCGGTTCGTTTACCATTACAGTCACACCACGAACAAATGTGGATTTGGATTTGGTAGCTCATACGGATGCGGATGCCGGCGAAATTATTTGCCTGGGCGAAACGTTCAGTCCGGTTACTTTCTCGGCAACGGATAAAGCAAGTCATACCGGACAAATCGAATACCGGATAGAATTGGTAAGCGGTGTAAATGTAGCAGGCACTCTTCCGGCAGCAAGCACAGCAACGACCTGGACACCTCAAGCGAATGTAGTGGGTAGCGGTATTTACCGGGTGGTACCAATTGTGGATAACCGTGAAGGTGTCGCTGCACTGTTCACTTTAGAAGTGCGTACACCATTAACAGCCAATCATATCAGCGACTTGACGTATCAAAACAGTGATCAGGTGCCGACAATCAGTTTGACAGCTAATTTACCTGCCAATACGGTTATTACCTGGACGGCCATTGACCCGAATAAGATTGGTATTTCAGCCGGCGGTTCCGGTGCTATTCCAGCTTTCAGCGCAGTAAATACCGGTACAAGCAATGTAACGGCAACGGTTAATTATACAATCGCCTATTTGGACGGTAAAGGTTGTACGGCAACCGGTTCATTCACGATTACGGTTACACCAAGAACAAATGTGGATTTGGATTTGGTAGCTCAAACGGATGCGAATGCCGGCGAAATTATTTGTCTGGGAGAAACGTTCAGTCCGATTACGTTCTCGGCAACGGATAAAAAGAGTCATACCGGACAAATCGAATACCGGATAGAATTGGTAAGCGGTGTGAATGTAGCGGGTACTATTCCGGCAGCAAGCACGGCAACGACTTGGACTCCTCAAGCAAATGTGGTGGGTAGCGGTATTTACCGGGTGGTGCCGATTGTGGATAACCGCGAAGGTATTGCTGCACTGTTCACGTTGGAAGTGCGTACGCCGTTAGCAGGCAATCATATCAGTGATTTGACGTATCAAAACAGCGATCAGGTGCCGGCAATTCATTTGACGAGCAACTTACCGGCCAATGTAGTAGTCACCTGGACGGCCATTGACCCGAATAAAATTGGTGTTTCAGCGAGTGGTTCCGGTTCTATTCCTGCTTTCAGTGCAGTAAATACAGGTACAAGCAATGTGACGGCAACGGTTAATTATACAATCGCCTACCTGGATGGTAAAGGCTGTGATGCAACCGGTTCGTTCACTATTACGGTTACACCAAGAACAAATGTGGATTTGGATTTGGTAGCTCAAACGGATGCGAATGCCGGCGAAATTATTTGTCTGGGAGAAACGTTCAGTCCGATTACGTTCTCGGCAACGGATAAAAAGAATCATACGGGACAAATCGAATACCGGATAGAATTGGTAAGCGGTGTGAATGTAGCGGGTACTATTCCGGCAGCAAGCACGGCAACGACCTGGACTCCTCAAGCAAATGTAGTGGGTAGCGGCATTTATCGCGTAGTACCAATTGTGGATAACCGCGAAGGTGTCGCTGCACTGTTCACTTTGGAAGTGCGCACGCCATTAACCGGCACTCAGATAAGTAATTTGACTTATCAAAACGGAGACCGCGTACCGGCTATCAGTTTGACGAGCAACTTACCGGCCAATACGGTTATAACCTGGACGGCTGTTGATCCGAATAAGACAGGTGTTCCGGCACAAGGCACAGGAGATATTCCTGCATTCACCGCACTTAATTTCGGTACAAGCAGTGTGACGGCGACCATCAATTATTCGATTGCTTTCGCCGACGGTAAAGGCTGTGCTGCAAACGGTTCGTTCACGATTAAGGTTCTGCCGAAAGCATTGGATGAAGCTGATTTCTACATTATTCCGGTTGAAAATCAAACGATTTGCTATGGCAATACATTTGCCGACATTCATCTCAAAGCGGAATTTCGTTTCGATGCTGCATTTGCGGAAGCTACCGATTTCCGTTGGGAATTGGTGGATGGAACGGATATATTGGGCTTAGGCACTCTGGGACATATTCAGTCGAACGACAATACTGCGGTATGGACCATCAGTGTCAATCCGAAGCAGCTTGTAACGGGTTCTGCCGGCTATCGCATCACCCCGTATTGGAACAATAACAAGGGAGCTTCCACCACGTTTACACTGACTCGTTTGCCGCTGTCAAACACGGATAAAAGTGAAGTCATTGATCTGGTTTATTGTGGTAGTGAAACCGTTGTTTTGGATGCTGAATTAGCAGGTACTGCCTACCAGTGGTATAGAAACGGCAACGCAATTGACGGAGCCACCCATTCTACTTATACCATCACATCCGATTTTTCGGGTAGCTATTACGCTCAGGTAACAACCGAATGCGGTATCTATAAATCAACGGTTTATAATCTGATAACGACCCCGGATTTGGTAGCTCAACGTTGGGATGACGTCCTGGCTTTACATACCAATCCTGCAGAAAACGGCGGATTTGAATTTGTGAGCTATCAGTGGTATTCAATCAACAATGGCGAGGAAACGCAACTGTTTGGAGAGAATGCATCCTATTTGTATGTTCCGGATGGAGCGAATACATCTGCAACCTATTTTGTGAAAGCGGTCATGAAAGACGGAACAATCTTCCAATCATGTCCCGTTGCCTTCCAACCGGTTTTAAGCTCCGGAATAACGATTTATCCCAACCCGGTACGTAAAGGCGAGTTGATAACGGTAGATATAACACCGAACTTGTTTGTGCCGGATCAGACGCTCATTCAGGTGCTTAGCATAAGTAACGGTTTGATAAGCAATGTAAAAGCTTCCGAAGCCAAATCACAAGTGAGAATGCCGAATACAGCAGGCGTTTATATTCTGCGGGTACAAACGGGAGGGATTTCCAAATCATTTAAAATTATTATAGAATAAATAAAGCACAGATGAAAAAAAGTATAATAATCGGATTAATCGGATTGTATTCGGTGGCAATGTATGGGCAAGAATCGCTCAACAAGCATGAAATTTCGGTTTGGGGAGCAGGAGGGTTAACAACCCTCCTCTCCAACCCCGTTGTGGGTAGTAATATCGCCGGACTGGGCGGACAAGTGGGTTTGGGTTACAATTATTCTTTCAATCCGCATTGGAGTCTGGGCGCCGGAGTAGAATATTTCATTCTGAACGGCGGGACGAAAATGTCGCTGTTTACAGATACTTATCTGACTCCCAGCGAAACCGGTGAATACATCTACCGGATTCAGACTGAAGGAAATGGTGTCAAACAGAAATATTCCGCTGCCTATTTTAATATTCCGGTATCGGTAAAATACCAGACGGATCCAAACGCAAAAGGGCGCCGGTGGTATGTTGCGGGTGGAGCCAAGTTGGGTATTCCCACCAGCGGCAGTTACAAGACCGACGGCACCATGACGACGAAAGGTTGGGAAATAGATGCCAACGGCAATCCACATTCCAGCGACCCGTATATCAATATGCCTCATCATGGCTTTGGTACGTATGAATTGAGTAATGTAAAGCAAGATTTCAAATTTGAAATGAATCTCGCAGCATTCCTTGAAACAGGTATCAAATGGCGCCTTTCATCGAGTGACAGAACATTTCTTTACACAGGTTTATTTGTCGATTACGGCCTTTTGGATGTACATAAAGGAGGTGGTGAAAATCGTTTTTACCAATACAATCCGCAGGAGCCGTCCCGGTATATTGAAAGTTCTATTTTTACGTCAAAGTACAACAATGGAACGCAACCCTACGTGGATAAAATCAATACTTTGGCGGCGGGAATAAAAGTGGCGCTGGCTTTTTCGGTAGGTGGTCACAAAAACGGGTCGAATGCAAGTAATGGACAAGTTAACGCCCAACCGGTACAACCGGGTAATGTGTGGTCGATACGACCGGATAATATTTTGACGGAACACCCGGATTATGTTTCTACAGTACCCCTTTTAGAACGGCAGGCAGCTCTTATGGGAAGATTGGATGCTATCGAAGCGGAGCACGAAATCTATCTTGCAGCAGCAGAGGAACGCCGCCGGCAGTACGAAGAAGCCCTTCTGGCAGCAGAAGATGAGCGTCAGCAGCAATATATGGAATTACTGCAAAGTAGTCAGGGGATAGAGCTGGACAATTACGACTTGGCTCGTGTAACGCTTACACCGGAACAGAAACTTGCCTTGGAACAATATGTTGATCTGATGAAAAGAGATCCGGATTGTTCGTTGTACATCACCGGGCACACTTGTAATCTGGGATCGGAACAACTCAATATGCGTATAGGACAAGAAAGAGCGGACCTGGCAAAAGATTTTCTGGTCGAAAACGGTATTGCTCCCTCTCGCATACACACGTTCAGTAAAGGTGAATTGAATCCTCTTTATCCAAATGATAACGAGGTGGATAGACGGAAAAACAGACGCTTGGAACTTACAATAAGAGAATAAAAGTTATCCGTCATTTCGAAGCATAGCGAGAAATCTACTACTCAGTCGTAGGGTCTATGGAACAGAGTAGATTTCTCGCTTCTCAGATTGACATTCAGACTATCGGGATGACAGGGCAAACGCATTTAAAATTCGAGCAATTTATCCCGGTATTCGGTATTAAGTAGAGCTTTCATTCTTTTTCGATTAAGACTGAGTTTTAGCATCTTATCATTAGAGAGCAAAGAGAGCGCAACTTTTTAGTATAACATTTTATTATTTATATCACCGAAAATTTTCTGGTTGAAGACGTCATTTTGTCGTTCGATAAATACGATGGTAACTATTTAAAATCTTTGCCTTCGCATCACGCCCGATTTCATCATGGAAATTCTTTCGCGCAGCACTTCGCTGAAAGTCATTCAACCGGATGCGTTGCGGGAACAAGTCTGCTATATTTGCCAATCCGCAATGCAAAGGAATAAAAAAATAACATTTCCTTAACCAAATAATTTGACAGAACGTCAGATAAAGATTGTGGTTTGAGGTTGCTTATAAACGATGTATAATCAATCCGGCTTTACAGCAACAATTTTTGCAAGCTTTTCAACCTGCTCAAGATTCGTTGTAGCATAAAATCCTTCCCCAAAGTCAATTCCTCGAGGCTGTACAACCAATTTAGGCTGCTCGACTAACACATCTCTGCCGTGATAGAGTATCATAATAATACTTCTTTTTAAAATAATTCAGAGGGTAAAAGTATATAATTTTCCTTTATTTCAAAAACTCCACAACCGTTATTCCTGTTCCGCCGAATTGTACATGCTCATCCTGAAAATGTTGGATTCCCGGAACGATTTTCAAATAAACTAAACATTATAGTTATTTAACTAAGTTGAAAAATATTTTAACTATAAAACATAGTTTATAAACTAAATATTATAGTTATATTTGCAGTCTAATTTCATTAAAAACAAAAAATATGAAGCAATTGACTGCAAAAGAAGAAAAAATTATGGGCATTTTCTGGGAAAAAGGCGCCTTATTCGTCAAACAACTGATGGAAGAGTTTGAAGAACCTAAACCGCACTACAATACGCTCTCAACCTTTGTTCGGAGTTTGGAAGAAAAAGGATACATTGGATACAATGCTTACGGGAACACCTATCAATATTATGCTTTGGTTTCGAAAGAAGATTACCACCAAAAAACATTGAAAAACGTGGTTGCCAAATATTTCGACAATTCCTACACGCGATTGGTGTCGGCAATGATTGAAGAAGAAGATATTTCGATTGATGAATTGCAAAATTTAATCCAACAAGTTAAAAATCAACCCAAATAATGGAAACATTCTTTTTATATCTTATCAAATCGGCGATTTGTTTGGCGCTGTTCTACATTGGCTATAAATTGCTGTTGAGCAAAGAAACATTTTTCCGTTTTAACCGGTTTGTATTGTTAATTGGGATAAGTCTTTGCGCCATTCTTCCGCTGATAAGTTTCCCAATCACAGCCAAAATGCCGTTTCATCAACCGATTGCCGAAATCGAAAATTTTATTTGGAGAAATCAACAGAAATTACCCGATGAAGTATTGCCTGAAATATTCAATAAGGAATTAAGCGAAACGCTTGTTCCCGAACA
Organism: Bacteroidia bacterium; assembly: GCA_026000155.1. Classification (GTDB taxonomy): domain Bacteria; phylum Bacteroidota; class Bacteroidia; order Bacteroidales; family Azobacteroidaceae; genus Azobacteroides. The sequence goes on from BNYG01000002.1 coordinate 106,447, forward strand.
ACAAACAGTTGTATCAAGGGTTGTGGAACAAGCCGGCAACTCTCATTTTTCATTCATTCGGTCGATTGGCTTACTTTATGGAATGGGTTGCTGCATGGCATTTATCACATTGATTATTTCCATTATCAAGATGATTTCGCTTTTGAGAAGCGGAAAGAAAATTAACTTGGGAAAAGAAACGATTGTTATTGTAAAAGAAAAAATAGTTCCTTTCAGTTTCGGAAAATTGATTGCACTTTCGGAAAGCGATTATCAGCAGAATTTCAGCGCTATACTGACGCACGAAAAAGTGCATATTAGAAAAAATCACTCATTGGATTTGCTGTTTGCAGAGGTTTTTATTATCCTGCAATGGTTTAATCCTGCAATGTGGTTGTTGAAACGGGAAATGAAAAATATTCACGAATACGAAGTCGATCAAAATGTAATTCAATCAGGCATTGATGCAATACAATATCAATTATTATTAATCCAAAAAGCCGTTGGCGGAAAGTCGTACGCTTTGGCTAACAGCTTTAATCACAGTAAAATTAAAAACAGAATTACCATGATGTTAAAAAAGAAATCAACGCATGGAGCACGGTTGAAAACATTGCTTTTCGTACCGTTGGCAGCAGTCGGACTGCTAGCCTTTGCTCATCCGGAAATAACCCGGAATGAAGAAAAATCGCTGAACAGCGAAAGTGCAAACCTCATTCAACAAGAAACGCCACAAGCGACAGAAAATGTTGAAGATACGGCTAACATAAAACAGCAAAAAGCGCCAGTAGTGATGTTTCCTCCACCCATCATACATTGGTATATGGAAGCCTCTTCTGTTACAGAAGAAAAAAGAGAGGTGGCAGTCTATCAACCAAAGAAAGATACAAAGAAATACGTTATTGTCGATATTGAAATTAATCATGACAAGACGGAAAATGGCAAAATCTTCCCTAACTGGATATCCAATGGAACTACTGTAAAAACGGACACTATCGTGTATCATGATTATTTAAATACTCAGTCTTTTATTGTAATGAATGGCGACACATTAGAATTAATCCAACCAATTCAAGATAAATACAAGAATTACATTAAAATGACGAGTAAATACAAAGAAATGAAAGTTAAAAATGGTGGTGGTCCGATTTTACAAATTATCCATAGACGAGACCAGTAAATACTTTCCCGCAGCACTTAGCTGAAAGTCATTCAACCGGGTGCGTTGCGGGAACGGATTTATGAGATTTGCCGTTCGGCAATAAAGCGGAATAAACAATAAAGATTAAGAATGATTACGGCTTTACAGCAACAATTTGATTGTCGCAAAGAATAATTAACTCACTGTTCTTTGCCTTTTTATCGACAAGGAGTTTTTCGTAAGTGATTTCAAGTCCTTTTAGGATTTTGTCCACTCGCTTTATACTTTCTTTATCTTTGGCTGTCATAATACTTTTTTATAAGATTGAATTTAACATTATTAAGAATAGATAGTCCTAAATTATTTATTTTCTTTGCAATCAATTCATGCCTGCCTTCCGAATTGTCGAAAATCAATACCTCATCTGCAATGGGAAAATAAATCTCAAATAAATTGATAATTCCGTTTATATATCGCCTTTCTATTACCCTTTCATCAATATTGTGTCCGCCCTCAGATACCCGTTTTTTTACTCTTGCCTTTGCCAAATCTACTGTTTGCAACCAAAAAAACAACAAAGTAACATTATAGCCTGCTACTTTGGCTCGTAAAATGGTATTTTTATACGTTTTTGTCGCCAAGGTAGTTTCAAAGGCAAAATTAGCATTTTCGGTCAGTAGCTCATCTAACCGATGCAGCATTATTCGACCTGCTTCAATGGCGACCTTCTCCGGTTGAAAAGGCGATAAACCCCTTGCTATTTCATCTGCATTCACAAATTCCTTACAATCTAATATATCAGGCAAAATGGTAAACGATGCGGTGGTTTTCCCTGCACCGTTACATCCGGCTATGATATACAGATTTTTATTCATTGATTGCTTTTTGAAATTAATGTCTTAATCAAGGCAAAGATAGTGGTTTTTCTTGTAATTGCATAACCCTATTTTAATCGAATTTGATTTGGATAATATTAATTTTTCAACTACATTTACACCTGTTTCATTCCGATTATGTGATAAAAATCACATTTAAAGAAATGGCTGGATATGGCATTAAAGATTCCTACTCATAAAGAATTTTTATAATTTTTGCGTACATTTGCACCAAAATTAAAAAATAAATGAGCGAACTAACAAACGAGATACAGCGCCGCCGTACTTTTGCCATCATCTCCCACCCCGATGCGGGAAAAACGACATTGACCGAAAAACTCCTGCTTTTTGGGGGGGCTATTCACGTGGCGGGCGCTGTCAAATCCAATAAAATCAAGAAAACAGCCACTTCCGACTGGATGGAAATCGAAAAACAACGCGGTATTTCCGTGGCCACTTCCGTAATGGGTTTTGATTATGACGACTATAAAATCAACATCTTGGACACGCCCGGACACCAGGATTTTGCGGAAGATACTTACCGTACTTTAACCGCAGTCGATAGTGTGATTATTGTGGTCGATATTGCCAAAGGCGTGGAAGCCCAAACCCGTAAGCTGATGGAAGTCTGCCGGATGCGCAAAACGCCGGTCATGATTTTTGTCAATAAAATGGACAGGGACGGACAAGATCCTTTCGATTTATTGGACGAATTGGAACAGGAACTCAAAATTCATGTCCGCCCCTTGAGTTGGCCGATAGAAATGGGCGTCAAATTCAAAGGCGTTTACAATATTTACGAACAAAAACTGGATTTATATACCCCGAGCAAACAAACCATCACCGAATCGGTGCAAATCAAAGACATCAGCAGTCCCGAACTGGAAAAACAAATCGGGGATGATTTGGCGAAAAAATTGCGCGCAGACCTCGAATTAATCGAAGGTGTTTATCCGACTTTTGATGTAGCAACCTATTTGAAAGGGGATTTGGCGCCGGTCTTTTTCGGTTCGGCTTTGAATAATTTCGGTGTAAAAGAATTACTGGATTGTTTTGTTCGGATTGCCCCCTCGCCGCGCGTGGTGGTAGCCGAAGAAAGAGCGGTGGATCCCGAGAAAGACCCGTTTTCCGGATTTGTCTTTAAGATTCATGCCAATATGGATCCGAATCACCGGAGTTGCATTGCTTTCCTGAAAATCTGTTCCGGCAAATTTGAACGCAATGCCAATTACAAGCACGTCCGGTTTGATAAGATGATGAAATTTTCGCAGGCCACGGCTTTCATGGCACAGAAAAAAGAAACGGTCGATGAGGCTTATGCGGGTGATATCATTGGTCTGCCGGATACCGGAAATTTCAAAATCGGCGACACGCTGACTTCCGGTGAAAGCTTGCATTTCAAAGGCTTGCCGAGTTTTTCGCCGGAAATGTTCAAGTACATCGAAAATGCCGACCCGATGAAAGCCAAGCAATTGAACAAAGGCATTGACCAATTGATGGATGAAGGCGTGGCACAACTTTTCGTCAACCAATTCAACGGACGGAAAATCATCGGAACAGTCGGACAATTGCAGTTTGAAGTCATCCAATACCGTTTATTGCACGAATACGGCGCCCAATGCAAATGGGAACCGATTCATCTATACAAAGCTTGCTGGATTGAAAGCGATGCGCCGGAAGCTTTGGAAAATTTCAAGAAACGAAAATACCAATACATGGCGTTGGATAAACAAGGGCGGGATGTCTTTTTGGCAGATTCGGCTTATGTGCTGCAAATGGCGCAACAGGATTTTCCAGATATTCGTTTTCATTTTAGTTCGGAATTTTAAAGCGAAAAATCAAAATATATTTCTTTTATTATCATTTGTATCAAAAAATTTACGATATTTGCATTACGTAAATTATGTAACGTAAAACATGTAACGTAAATTATGAAACAAGCAGTAGTAAATCCATTCTTATTGACCGGATATGAGGGTCCTGAGTATTTCTGTGACAGGAAGTTAGAAACTCAAAAAATAACGGAAGCGCTCACAAACGGGCGAAATATAACGTTAATCAGTCCTCGCCGTATAGGAAAAACAGGTCTGATTCACCATGTTTTTCATACTTTGGAGGAACAGCAAGATTCTTCCTGCTTCTATTTGGATATTTATCACACCCATTCTCTTCATGATTTTGTACAGGTGTTTGCCGAAACAGTAATCGGTTCGCTTGATACCAAATCGCAAAAGTTTGACAAAACGGAGGAATCGCTGAAAGAAATTTTTGCTTATTTGGTTGATTCGGGGAAAGTATGTTATATCGCTATGGATGAATTTCAACAAATAACCAACTATCCGGAAAAAGGAGTGGAAGCCTTATTACGTTCCTACATACAGCAATTGACCTCGGTTCATTTTATCTTTTCCGGAAGCCAAAAGCATGTCATGGAAACGTTGTTTACCTCTGCTTCCCGTCCCTTCTACCAAAGTACCCAAATGCTGCAATTAAAAGAGATTGACTTGACCGATTATCAATCATTTGTATTGAAACTTTTTGAAAAAGGGAAAAAGGCCATAACGACAGGAGCTATTGATTGGGCTTATCAGATAGTCCATGGGCATACCTGGTACGTGCAAGTGCTCTTTAATCGAGCCTACTCACTAAGAGATACATTAGTTGATGTTATTCAAGTTGAAAATGTATTAACGGAAATATTGGAGGAAAACGAGGTAACCTATCTCACCTATTGCAATTTAGTCACCGGCAAACAGTTAGCACTGCTAAAAGCCATTGCAAAAGAAGGGCAAGTGACGGAACCGACTGCCTCGTCTTTTATCCGTGAACATAATCTGGGTGCGGCAAGTACGGTCAGCACCTCTTTGAAAAGCTTACTTGCGAAAGAATTGTTGTTTAATAACAAGGGAAATTATTTTATTTACGACCGTTTTTTTTCACTATGGTTGAAAAAAATTTGAACTTTATTGCTGACCAAATAGTTATTATAATAAACATTTTAATATAGGGAATATGAAAAAGATAGCTTTTATTTCAGTGGCATTCATTGCCTGTATGGCTTGCGGATCGTTGAAACTCACAGAGGGAACCTATTTCTTTTTCAGGAGAGATGAAACTACCTTCCTGACTTTTAACGATTTTTTCCTTCAAACAGTTCCCGTCTTTTGGGAATCGTCAGTTCCAATTCCTCGGTCAAGGCGATATTATTGTACCTTACTTTTTTCATATTTTCCAAAAAAAGGATAATATCTTCTTCCGATTGGATGATATTCTTGCGGAACGTTTTATTCTTTTTGGTCAATTTGAAACCATGAATATAGTTTTGCAAGGGGATTAATATCCTTGAAACCACATTCTGATGATAGTATGCAACAGCTTTTTGGCAACGTTCTTTTAAAAGGGAAATATCGCTGTCGGTTTCTTCATTCCGGATAATCAGGATTAAGTGGTTTTGAAATTTCAGGGTCACATCTTCCAATTCCCGGACAATACTTTTATAATCGACCACCAGGGACTTGGCAATGCGGTATTCTTCCCCATCCTTGTCTTCCAACAATTTTTCCATGTCCCGGATAACGGTGTACATGGGTTTCCAATCGAAATACAATAACAGACGGTCTGTCCAAAACCGGCGTTTTCCTTGACGGAATAATTTCAATAAATCCTGTTCCGTTTTTTCGTTGCGGCTGAATTCCACGGCATAATCGTCCGTCATGATGCAGTTGGGATGAATGCGGGAATAGAGGACAATTCCATTTAAAGAAGTGCAACGACTCAAGGCCACATAAGCTTGTCCCGCTGCAAACGAAGCGCCGATATCAATAATGGCTTTGTCAAACGTGAGCCCCTGGCTTTTGTGGATGGTAATGGCCCACGCCAAGCGCAAAGGGTATTGTGTGAAAGAACCTAATACCTCCTCTTCAATCTTGCCGGTTTCCTTGTTGAGCGTATAGCGCATATTTTCCCACACTTCTTTCGTGACTAAAACATTTTCGTTGATATCGGAAAGATACACATAAATCTGGTCGGCAACGATTTGAGTGATGGTTCCGATTTTTCCATTATAATAGCGCCGGGGAGTTTCCGTATCGTTCCGTATAAACATGACCTGAGCGCCGGGTTTCAATTTCAAATGCAAATCGGTCGGCAGGGAATAATCGGGAAAATCGCCTTTTACTTCCCCGGTAAAAATCCGTTCATCACCCGGTAATTTGGCTAATTTGCCGTTGTTGATATTATCCGCTTTATAATTATGTGTTGTAAGAATAATATACTTATCGTCTTCGTCAGGAATGAAATTGCGGTTGTACAGGCTGTTTAAGGTTTGAATATCTTCATTCGTAATGATATTATTCCGTACCCGGTTCAATAAATCGACAAAAACAGGCTCGCCTTGCCGGTAAATCTTTTTCAATTCCAGATAAATGGGTTTGGTTTGTTGGATAACGTGCGAATGAAAGAAAAATGTACTTTGATAATACTCTTTCAGCAAGTTCCATTCATCTTCTTTGGCCACCGGCGGTAATTGGAACATATCGCCGATATACAATACCTGAACGCCTCCGAAAGGTTTGGAATTATGCCGAAAACTGCGTAAGGAAACGTCTATCGCATCCAGCGTATCCGCCCGCAACATACTGACTTCGTCAATAATCAACAATTCCAACTGTTTCAATAAATCAATTTTCTGTTTGGAAAAACGGAAAAAGTTTTTCTTCAACGCATTTCCGGAATAGCCGGGAATATAGGGTTCAAACGGTAACTGAAAAAGGGAATGCAGGGTAGTTCCTCCGGCATTAATCGCCGCTACGCCTGTCGGAGCCGCCACAATCGCATTTTTGTGCGTATGTTCCTTGATGTATTTTAAGAAAGTCGTTTTACCTGTTCCGGCTTTTCCGGTCAGGAACAGATGTTCGGAGGTTTGGTTCACAAAGTCCGAAGCCAACTGAAAAATACTGTTGTTTTCGTCGGGAGTAATCATGGTTTCGTTTGTTCTTTTTTTCGGAATATAGTAGTTAAAAGTAACATAATCAGCGTTAAGCCAAAAACATAGAGAAAGGATACGCGCATATTATACGCATCGGCAATCATGCCGATTACAAACGGACCGAATAGAAATCCGGTTCCGCTAATCATATTGACCATCGCCAAACCTTCGCCCGGACTGACGTCTTTTTGGTTTCCTGCCAAACTGTAAATAACAGGAACTAAATACGATAAGCCGACTCCGGAAATGAATAATCCCGCAATGGCGAAATAAATTTGTGTGCCCGAAATCAAAATCAACAAGCCGGTTCCGGTCGTAATACAGCAAGCCAATAAAATAGCCGAACTGCCGTATCGTTTCCGGATGGAATCGCCAAAAAAACGTCCGAAAGCGATAAAAGCGGAATAAATCGCCAGTCCGACCGGCGCCACCGTTTCCGATAAATCAACTATCGTTTTCATATACACCGTACTCCAATCGGAAATGCTCCCCTCGATGATGCGTCCGCAAAAAGCGATAAAGGCAATCAACAGCAAGATTCCTTTGGGAAACAGCACCCGGAATTTATCCTGCGAGCGGTCCTTACCGGGCGTTTCTTTCAGGAAATAATTTCGTATAATATAAAAGGTATTGAGCGCTAAAAAAGAGACAATAAACAAATGATACATCACCGGTATTTTAAACGCAAGAAACACAATACTTAATAATGCCCCGGAGCACATTCCGATATAAAACAGCGCATGGAACAAGGTAAGAATCGGACGGTGATACACTTTTTCCACCAGGATTGAATTGGCATTAATCGCCACATCCGTCAGCGAAACCATTGCTCCGTAAATCATACACAAAGCGTACAAACAGTACAGATTAGGCATAAGAGTAAGAAACGGCAGAATAATAATATACACATAGCCCATTACCGACAGTCTTTTGCATCCGTATTTATGGACGAAAAAGGCGCAAAAAGGAGTCATTCCCAACGAACCGATAGACATGCAAAAAGGAATCAAGCTCAATTGCCCGATGGATAAGTGGTACAATTCCTGCAATGACGGAAAGCGGGAGAGAAAAGACGCAAAAATAAAACCCATCAAAAAAAATTGTACCAATAAGGCTCTTCTGGCGCGGACTTTTGTCCGTTGAAAAGGTAATTTAATAATCATTGTTTCTCGTTTATGAGCGCAAAGATAGTGTTTTTTTATATTATGCTACACTTTTTTAGTGACAATATTTCATTCTAAATAGGAAGTAACCTGTCCGGATATTTGCAGCAAAGAAATCTCGCAAAGTTTGGTGTTGAATTGAGCATCCAATAGGCGTTCTTCGGCGCCTAATAAACTGTTTTGCGCTTCCCGCAGTTCAAGACCCGATAAATCGCCCAAGCGGTAACGCTCCATGGCAATTTCGTAATTTTCGCGAGCCGCTTCAAGATTTTCTTCTTCCAAATCACTTAATTCAAGATTATTTTGATACGCCATCCACATATTGGCCAAATCGGCTTTTAAGGAAAGTTCCAAACGTTCATGTTCCAAATCGCGGTTTTGAATGGTGATGCGGGCATTTTTTTGTTCCCGCCGGCGATTGAATCCGTCAAAAAGGCTATACCCCAACGAAAAACCATAGTTAAAACCCAAATTATTTTGCCGATCGACATTCGAATTTTTTGTATCATTCAAACTCAACGTATATCCGTAACCGGCATTCAACCGCAAATAGGGAAAATTACGCGATTGAAAAGCCTTCAAATCCAGTTCGCTGAGCGTTTTATTTTTTTCGGAAAGCAATAAACGGGAATTGGCTTCCAAAGTCTGTTCCCAGAGGGAAGATTCGTTCAGCAATTTATCTGTCGTAATCAAGGTATCGCATACCACCGGTTTTTGGGAAACATTATCCAATGCCATTAATTGGTTCAGTACAATAGCAGAAGTGTTAACTACTTCGTATTGTTTAATCAAGCTGGAACTGTCGGCATTGAAATCGACCCGCGCCTGTTGCAAATCCAAACGCGACATGGAACCGATATTGTAACGCGCTTCCACAATCCGCAAACGTTCTTTCGATAATGAAACCGCATATTTCAGGTTTTTCAAACGCAAATTTTGCTTGACATAATTATAATATTCGGAAGTGAGGTTGGCAATCAGATTTTCGATAGACAAGCGGGTATTGATTTCGCCCATTTTCTGAAACTCTTTCAAACGGCTATATTCGGTTTGCATCCGGAAGCCGTCAAAAACCGTCCAATTCAGGTTTAAACCAACATTCGCTCCCTGATTAAAAATATTGGAATAGTTTTTACTGGATTGGTCGGTCAATTTTTGGTCGATATCCGTAAGGGAACCGTTGTAACCGGCATTAATATCCACAGTCGGAAGAATTCCCGCATTCCCTAAAGTCGTATTATTATCAATAATCTGCTGATCATTGCGGATAATCCGAATGTCGTAATTACGCTCCAAACCTGTTTCCAACACCCGCTTTAAATCATAGACTTCTTGAGCGCGGACATTTGCACTTAATGAAAGAGAGATAAAAATAATGGCAATACAGGCAATACCCTGAAAATCAGTATAGTGATGTTTCATATTCTTCTTTTTCTCTTTCTATTCTTTTTTTCTTGAAAAATTCTTGAAAAAATATTGTATCTTCCTTTGTCCTCGGTATCCCTCCAATGAAATCAATATTAATATGTTTCATATTCTTTTTTACAAGTTGCTTTTAGTTTTTCTTTTTTCGCTCTTTCTGCTTTAAAATAATCATGAATTGCCTTAAAATCAGCCTCAGTTGGAGTGATGCCTCCAATGTAATCAACATCAAGATCAATATACCCTTTTTTTGTTTCCATAAATATTATTTATTAAAATACCTATCAATGAGCTTTCTTGCAGCATTTTCATTAATAACCATTGTGTTATAGGAAATTAATTTTGCGCCTAACGTATCAATATAATGTTGTATCAATTTTGTTTTTGCAATAAAACACATATTTCCTTCAAATCCTTTTTTCCAAGAAAGATAGCAAGCATAAGCAACTAAATTACCCGGAACTCCAAAATAAGCTTTATTCCTTCCAATATTGAAATGGGCACTTTCAATAAGATGCATAAAAATGTGACCTTCCCTACTTTCTACACACATCAACCCTTGGATAATATCCGGCTCCCCGGCAATTGTTAATTTATAAACTGCTCTTTCGGGCAGCAAAAACTCCGCTTTCCAATCAAACTTCCATTTGTTCTTTTTAGTAACAGATTTTAAATCCTCTTTTGTAACAAGTTTTACTTCTGTTTGAAAATTTTCTCCAGACAGAGAACTTTCTATTGAATTTGTCAACTTGTCAATGATAAATTCCAGTTCGTTAATGTTTTGCTTTTTCATAAAATTTATATCCAGATTTTTGTTCCGTAAAGGTACAAAAAATATTTCATTTTTTCTTGATTCTACTTGTCGAAAAATAACTGTAAACCGCCGGAACAATAAACAAAGTGAGGAAAGTAGAAACGATCATTCCTCCAATAACCGATACACCCATGGCGATGCGGCTGTTAGCTCCTTCCGCACTGGCGAACGCTAAAGGCAACAACCCCAGCACCGTACAAAAACTCGTCATCAAAATCGGGCGTAAGCGTTGGATGGCTGCGCCTTCAATCGCCTCCATCTTTTCAAACCCGCTTTCTTGCCGTTGATTGGCAAATTCCACAATCAGAATACCGTTTTTGGCCACCAAGCCAATCAGCATGATAATACCGATTTGACTGAATATATTCATTGTAATTCCGCCGAGTTGCATGAAAAGCAAGGCTCCCGCAATAGCCAACGGAACGGTAAACATGATGACAAACGGGTCTTTGAAACTTTCGAACTGTGCCGCCAAAATCAAGAAAATCAATATCAAAGCCAAGCCGAAGGCAAACATCAAACTCGAAGAACTTTCCCTGAATTCTTTCGATTCGCCCGATAAAGCCGTACGGAAACTTTCGTCCAATACCTCTTTGGCAATCTTGTCCATTTCGTCCAAACCTTCGCCAATCGTCACGCCTTTGGCCAATCCCGAACTGACGGTAGCCGAGTTAAAACGGTTGTAACGATACAGTTGCGGAGGCGATACACTTTCCGACAAATCCACCAGATTATCCAGCTGAATCATATCCGCCTGATTGTTTTTTACGTAGATGGATTTCAAATCGAGCGGTTTGTTGCGCTGTTGCCGGTTGATTTCAGCCAATATTTGGTATTGTTTTCCATTCATATAAAAATAACCCATCCGTTGACCGCTAAGCGCATATTGCAACGTTTGACCAATGTCGCGGGTGCTTACGCCCAGCAAAGCCGCCTTGTCGCGATTGATTTGCACACGTGTTTCGGGTTTGGTAAATTTCAGGTTGACATCCGCCATCTGAAATTTCGGATTTTCGGATACTTTATTCATAAACAGGGGAATAAACTCCTGCAATTTTTCCAAATTCGGCGCTTGCAACACATATTGAACCGGCATTCCTCCTCGCCGTCCGCCAAAAGTGGATTGTTGCTGTACAAAGGAACGCGCCTCTGTTTGTGTTCGCACCGCTGCCGAAATTTCGTCGGCTATTTCCATCTGACTTCTTTCCCGGTCTTTGATGTCGGGTAAAATAACCTGCACATTCCCCATTCCCGAGCGGATAAATTCGACGATAGACAATCTTTCCGGTGCAAGGGCATCCGCAATCCCTGCGATTTTACTGCCATAATCCCTGTAAAATTCGTAGGTGGAACCTTCCGGCGCGCGCATATTGATTGAAATCTGCGATCGGTCTTCCAAGGGCGCCATTTCGGACGGTATTTTTGCCCAAAGAATGGCGATTGCCACAAATGTAGCTCCAATAATCGGCCAAGTAACCCAACGATAGGACAGAAATTTATTCAGATATTTTCCATAACCCTTGGTCATGCCATCAAAGAAAGGCTCGGTTTTCAGGTAAAACCAGTTTTTGGTTTCCCGCTTTCGCAATATTTTAGTCGATAACATCGGGGTAAAAGTCAAAGCGACAAAAGCCGAAATCGCTACGGCTCCCGACACCACGATGCTGAATTCCTTGAACAAACGCCCGGTCATGCCCTCCATAAAGACAATCGGCACAAAAACAGCGACCAAGGTGATGGTTGTCGATACAATGGCGAAAAATATTTCTTTCGCACCTTCGATGCCCGCCTCTACCGGACTTTGCCCCCGCTCAATGCGCACATAGATGTTTTCGGCCATCACAATGGCATCGTCCACCACCAATCCCACCGACAATACCACGGCCAACATGGATAAAACATTGATAGAGAAGCCTGCTATGTACATGATAAAAAAGGCGCCCACCAAAGAAACCGGAATCACCACCACCGGCACCAGCGTTGCCCGCCAGTCGCGCAGGAAGAGGAAAATAATCACAATCACCAGGATAAAGGCAATGTAAATCGTCTCTTCCACCTCTTTGACACTTGCCCGGATAAATTTGGTATTGTCATACACAAAATCCAATTTCACATCTTCGGGAAGGTCTTTTTGCATTTGCTTGAGGCGCACCTGCACTTCGTCCGAAATCTCAATGTGATTGGCTCCCGGTTGTGGAATGACTACCACGCTGACCATCGGCACACCATTTTTACGCATAATACTGCGTTGATCTTCCGGCCCCAATTCAGCCATTCCTATATCGCGAAACCGGACCACATTATAATTATTTTCCCTGATAATCAGATTATTGAATTCTTCGGGCGTTTTCATCAAACCCAACGTACGGATGGTCAATTCCATTTTATCCCCTTCGATACTTCCCGAAGGAAGTTCCACATTTTCTTTGTCGATGGCGCTCCGGATATCGATAGGCGTGATGCCGTAAGCCGCCATTTTAGCAGGATCTAACCACAGCCTCATCGCATAACGCTTTTCGCCCCAGATACTTACAGAACTCACATTGGGAATGGTCTGCAAACGCTCTTTAACCGTCAAATCGGCGATTTCACTCAGTTCAAGCAAATTGCGTTTTTCACTTTGAATGGATAGCTGCAAAATCGGTTGGTCGTCGGCATCCGCTTTGGAAACCGTAGGCGGGTCGCAATCGCGGGGAAGGAAACGCTGCGCACGCGAAACTTTATCGCGCACATCATTGGCGGCCGTTTCCATATCCACACTCAACTCAAATTCAACCGTAATGCGCGAGGAACCTTGACTGCTCGTACTCGACAAGGAGCGAATTCCCGGAATCCCGTTGATGTTCTGTTCCAAAGGCTCAGTAATCTGATTTTCAATAATATCGGCATTCGCACCCGGATAAGTTACGGATACGGTGATAATCGGATTATCCACACTCGGATATTCCCGCACACCCAGATAGGTATAACCGATGATCCCGAAAATGAGGATTATCAACACAAAAACGGTTGCAAGAACCGGTCGCTTAATGCTTAATTCTGATATATTCACTGTTAATTTTCAATTATTACAGGTAGTCCATCTCTCAACTGCATGATTCCGCTGATAATCAATGTATCTCCCTTATTCAGTCCATCTACTATCTGTATGCTTGATTCCGTACGGAGTCCTTTTTTCAATTCCACTTGTTTCGCCTTGCCATTCGAATAAATGTAGGCAATATCCCGTCCCATTTCGGCAATAATGGCTTCGTTGGGCACAACAAGCGCATTTTTAATTTCGTTGGATAATATTTCAATGGAGGCCATCACGCCCGGTTTTAATTTCCCGTTTAAATTGGGATAGATGGCACGGGCTTTCAAGGTATGGGTGTTCACATCTACATGAGATTCAATCGCATAAATGGAAGCGCCATAGCTTGTTGCGTCCGAAGTTCTGAAAGTCAGATGCGTTCCGGGGACAATGACATTTAAATGTCGTTCGGGTATGGAAAATTCTATTTTTAACGGAATAATTTTAGTCAGAGAAGCTATAATGGTGGTGGGAGAAGCGTAACTTCCTTCGCTCACCTGCCGCAGACCAATCACCCCATCGAAAGGAGCGCGCAATTCGGTTTGGGCAATCCGGGCTTTCGCCAAGTCTATATCCGCATGCAGTTTTTCCAATTCGGTCGTCACCTGTTCGTAGGCCTCTTTACTAACGGCATCTTTTTCCAATAAAGCTTTTTGACGGAAAACGCGGTCTTCTGCCAACGGAATTTGCGCTTCTAATTTATTCAGTTCCGCTTGCAAAGGTTTATCATTTACTTTCGCCAATAATTCCCCTTTTTTCACGGCATGCCCTTCCTGAAAATAAAGATTGGTAATCTTGCCGGAGGTTTCAAATGTCAGATCCACATCCTCGTCCGGCATCAGATTACCGGTGGCGCGGATCATATCAATCAGATTTTCCGGTTCAATTACCTTGACATTGACATTCAAGGGCGCGCCTTTTCCTCCGCCCATGGCAGGTGAAGCCGGAGCATGCGCTATTTCAGTGGATTCTTTTCCTGCTTTCATTCGCTTTGAAAGAGTGGGATAAATTGCCATCCCTACGATTAACAAAGCAATGATTGCGAAGAGAATGATGCGTGTTGTTTTATTCATTAGAAATAAAAAATTAGATATATCGAATCAAGCGACTACAAAAATAGAACTTTTATGTTAATTTGTAAGCTGAAATAAGGTTAATAAATCACAAAAATAAAAACAGAAAATATTTTTCTAAACACAAATTTGTTTATTCTACGTTTTGGCGAATAAAAATGCTTTTTAAGTGCTTCATTTTCGTTATTCTAAAATAATGCCTATATTTGTCCTGGAATTTATACACAACTCTCGGTTTTTTAAGTTTTAAGGATGAAAATACTCATATTGGATGATGATATAACTCTTGGCCTAATGCTGAAAACATGGCTGACAAAAAAGGAATATACTGTTCAGACGGCTATCAGTGTGTCCTCTGCTAAAAAAGAGTTGGAACAATTCAACCCGGATTTGGTGATTTCCGATTTACGCCTCCCGGACGATAGCGGCCTCTCTTTCCTGAAATGGGCGAAGGAAAATTATCCGGAAATCGTATTTATCATGATGACCAGTTATGCGGATATCCAAACAGCGGTAGAATCCATTCGTTCCGGGGCTTATGATTATGTGGCGAAGCCGATTAATCCGGAAGAATTGCTTAAAAAAATCAAATCCGCCTTTTCCGGGGAACAAAAAGAAACCAAAGAATACCAAAAACCAAAGCACGAACCGGAAGATTCCGAAAATCAGTTTGTAAAAGGACAATCATTAGAATATAAAAAGGTATATGACTATGTGGATTTGGTAGCTCCTACCCACCTGGCCGTATTTATCGAAGGCGATAGCGGCGTAGGCAAGGAACACATTGCCCGGATGATTCATGAAAAAAGCAAACGGGCCGGAGGACCTTTTATTCCGGTCGATTGCGGCGTGATGAACCGGGAATTATCGGCAAGCGATTTTTTCGGACATATCAAAGGCTCTTTTACAGGCGCTATCAGTAATAAAAAAGGTCATTTTGCCGAAGCGGACGGCGGAACCTTATTTTTGGATGAAATCGGAAACCTTTCTCCCGGTGTGCAAATGCAACTGCTTCGTGTTTTGCAGGAAAAGAAAATAAAACCGGTGGGCGCCAATAAAGAAATAGAGGTAGATGTGCGGATCGTTGTGGCAACGAACGAAGATATGGAACAGTCGGTGGCTACCGGAAAATTCCGCCGGGATTTGTATCACCGCCTGAACGAATTCCATATTAAAGTTCCTACCCTGAAAGAATGCAAAGACGACATATCGCTTTTTGCGCATCATTTTTTGGCGAAAGCCAATCAAGAAATGGATAAAAACGTGATCGGAATTGATAAAGAAACGCTCCATTGCCTGAAAATGTACGATTGGCCCGGAAATATAAGGGAAATGCGGAACGTGATTTTCCGGATGGTGTTAATTGCACCGGCTGATACGCTTACGAAGGATTTATTACCGGATAATATAGTATGTTTAAAACAAAAATAATTGTCATCATCGGATATGTTATTATGGTAGCCCTGTCCATATCCGGTATCGTGTGGATATATACGGAATGGTTGAATTTTACCAAAACTTCCGAATCTCGTCCGCAACGACAAGAATTAGTTATTTTGAGCAATACCCTGGCGACCATGTATCACGCCGAAGGTACGGTAGGCCTTTTATCTTTGGTAACCGATCCCGGATTAAATGTAGAATATGATTCATTGATGACTACCGTTTTTCATCAAATAGATAACCTGAAAAAAAATTCCAAAGAACCGGCTTTGAATATGCATCTGGATAGTCTGAATATCCTGTTGTTACGAAAAAAAGAAAATACGGCCGAACTGGTTCAATTGGTAAAATCTTTTCAGGACAATACGGTAAAAGACATCACCAATACCACCATACTGAACCGGAACGATTTGGATGCCTTGGATAAGTTGTTGTCCAATACGGTACATCAATCCGAAGATACCGCAACCATCATAGGAGAGAAAAAAGGATTTTTCCGGAGAATCGGAGATGCGATCAAATCCTCCAATCCGGATACTATGCGCCAGATCAATTCGCACTCCGCCACTACTCAACAGGAATTGGTGTTGCCGGCGATTAAAGATACGCTTGTCGAATTTATACAGGAAATCAATAAAACGGCACAAAAGAAAAATGCCGCGATTACGGTACAATTGATGCTGAAACAAAACGAATTATACAGCATGAATGAGCGTACCACCGCTCAAATCAACCAAATAATGGCAGAATTAGAAGCCTCCGAATACAACGATACGCTTAAATTATCGTACGAAAGGACGGAAACCATCCGGCGTTCTTCGATTATTATGTCCATTATTGCTTTTTCTGCGATTATTGTAGCGCTCATTTTCATGTCCTGGATCCTGCATTCCCTGACGGTTAGTCAACGGCTCCACCGCCAGATTGAACGCGCCAAAAAGGACGTGGAGGAATTGCTAGCTTCCCGCGAACAATTGATGCTGACGATTACGCATGATATTAAAGCGCCCGTCAGTTCGATTTTGGGCTATCTGGAATTGATGACGCAAGACAAACCTTCTTTCCAGGAGGGTTATTACATCGAAAATATGCAGCATTCCGCCACGCATATCCTGGATTTGGTACGGAATTTATTGGATTTTCATTCCTTGGAAAGCAGTCAACAAAAACCGGATCAATTGCCGTTTTCTCCCTATATCCTCTTATCCGATATTTACGAAAGTTTTATTCCCAATGCCCGGAAAAAAGAACTGCAATTTGAATTTCAACCGGATATGGATAAAGAAGCAAATTATGCGAATGATCCCTACCGCATCCGGCAAATCGTCAATAACATCCTTTCCAATGCGATTAAATATACTCCCGCCAAAGGTTCGGTCGTTTTATCGGCGAAATTAATCCGGGACAAACAACCGGCCGAACTCTTGATTGCCGTCCGGGATACGGGACCGGGAATAAAGGAACAAGATAAAAAACAGATATTTGAGGCTTTCAAACGCTTGGATTATACCGGAGCCGGCATTGAAGGATTCGGATTGGGTTTGAATATTTCCACTAAAATGGCTCACCTGCTGGGCGGTTCTATTTCCGTTGAATCCACTGTGGGTGAAGGTTCCGTTTTTACCATCACCCTGCCCTTGCATCCAATGAGTCCGGTCGTCACTCAACCGGTCAAAAAACGTCCGGATACACATCCGGTGAAAATATTATTCATTGACGACGACCCGATCCAATTGGACCTGGTGTCTAAAATAACGGAACGGGAAGGAATGCTTCCGCATACCTGTTCCCATTCGTTGGAGGCTTTGAGTTTGTTGCAAAAAAAACATTTTGACATTATTTTCTCCGATATTCAAATGCCGGACATGAACGGCTTTGAATTGGTGAAACGCATCCGCCAATCCGGTTTTGAAGGAGCGCCTACTATTCCCATTGTCGGCCTGTCTGCCAATTCGTATGCGTCTCAGGCCAAATACAAAGAGGCTGGTTTTACGTCGTTTTTGGTCAAACCGTTTAACTCCGGGCAACTGATTGAAACCATTTACCTCCATACTTCCGGAAGCGAAAATCCAACGGTTGCGGTAGCTCCGAAAGAAAATAAAGGTTTTGAAGCCTTGATGGAATTTGCGGGAGATGACCCGGAAGCCGGGAAATCAATTATCCGTTCCTTTGTAACCGAAACAGAAAAAAGTTACAAGTTGTTGGCTCGGGCATTTGCCGATAACGATTGGGAAAAGGTCCGGAATATTTCGCATAAAATGCTGCCGTTGATGAAAATGATATCTGCCGATCAATTGGTGTCCCTTTTAGAAAGTTATGCCGCCGGCGGTAAAGAAAAAAATAAAACCCTGTTATTGAAATTGATCCGGGAAAACATACAAGCAGCAGACCAATTTATAACTTAATAAAATAAAATACAGTATGAAAGTATTAATTCTTACAGAAAAACCTTTTGCCAAGGAAGCGGTGAAAGGAATTCAACAAGTGATCGAAGCCGCCGGGATGGAACCGGTTGTATTGGAAAAATATACGGAAAAATCCCAGGTATTGGATGCCGTAAAGGAGGTCGAAGCGATTATTATCCGCAGCGATATTGTGGATGCCGAAGTGCTGGATGCCGCCAAAAAGTTAAAAATCGTGGTTCGCGCCGGCGCCGGTTACGACAATGTAGATTTGGATGCAGCGACTGCCCATCAGGTAGTAGTCATGAATACGCCGGGGCAAAATTCCAATGCGGTAGCCGAATTGGCGCTGGGCTTGATGGTCTATGCCGCCCGTAATTTCTATGACGGAAGTTCGGGAACCGAATTATCGGGCAAGAAATTAGGTATTCATGCCTACGGAAATGTCGGCCGGAATGTAGCCCGTATCGCCAAAGGATTCGGAATGGAAATCTATGCTTACGATGCTTTTTGTCCTGCCGAAGTGATTGAGAAAGAAGGCGTCAAAGCGCTTTCCTCTGCTGAAGAATTGTATTCTACCTGTCAATATGTTTCCTTGCATATCCCGGCTACCGACGAAACCAAAAATTCGATTAATTACACTTTATTGGAACGGATGCCCGAAAAAGCGGTTCTAATCAATACTGCCAGGAAGGAAGTGATTAACGAAGCCGAGTTAGTTAAACTGATGGAAGCGCGTCCCGGATTTAAATACCTGACGGACATTATGCCGAAAAATCACGAGGAAATGGTGGAAAAGTTCCAGAAACGTTATTTCTCCACACCTAAAAAAATGGGGGCGCAAACAGCCGAGGCAAACAACAATGCCGGTATTGCCGCCGCTAACCAGATAGTGGATTATTTAGTAAATGGCAACACTAAATTTCAAGTAAATAAATAATAATAACAACAACACACACCTGTCATTGCGGGCTTGACCCGCAATCCCAAGAACACCGTTAAACACTCATTAACGATTAGCAGGGGATTGCGGGTCAAGCCCGCAATGACAGAAGATTTTTCAACATAATTATGAGTCTAAAACTTCGCTTGACCATTTTGCAGTTCCTCGAATTCTTTATTTGGGGATCGTGGTTGATTTCCTTTGGAAATTATATGTTCCATTTGGGTATGGGAGATAAAATCGGAACACTGTTTGCTACGGCAGGGATTGCTTCCTTTATCATGCCCACCATTGCCGGAATTATTGCCGACCGCTGGCTCCATTCGGAAAAATTACTGGGTATCCTGCACCTGTTGGGAGCTTGT
Organism: Bacteroidia bacterium; assembly: GCA_026000155.1. GTDB lineage: Bacteria > Bacteroidota > Bacteroidia > Bacteroidales > Azobacteroidaceae > Azobacteroides. The sequence continues at coordinate 126,127 of BNYG01000002.1, forward strand.
TGTCTGTTTATGGCTTCTCAAGCCGTTACTTTCAATCAATTGTACCTGTGTATGTTCCTGAATGCGCTGTTCTTTATGCCGACCATCGGATTGAGTTATTCGGTTTGTTACAGTGTCATGGCCAGGCACCGGATGGATACGGTCAAAGATTTTCCGCCGATCCGCGTGTGGGGAACGGTCGGATTTATCGTAGCCATGTGGATCGTTAATCTGGCCGGTTGGGGAACCAGTTCCAATCAGTTATTGTTTGCGAGCGGCGCCGCTTTAGTGTTGGGAATCTATTCGTTTACCCTTCCGCTCTCGCCTCCGACCAAAGCGCAAAAAGGCAGTTCGTTGATTTCAGTCTTGGGATTGGATGCCTTGGTTTTGTTGAAAGAGAGGAAAATGGCGGTTTTCTTCCTGTTCGCCATCCTGTTGGGCGTTTGTTTGCAAATCACCAATTCGTACGGAAGCACTTTTTTGGGTAGTTTTGCCGAAAGTTATCCCGATTCGTTTGCGGTCAAATACAACAACATCTTTTTGTCCATCTCCCAGATTTCCGAAGCCCTGTTCATCCTGGCCATACCGTTCTTTATGCAAAGATTTGGTATCAAGACGGTGATGCTGATGAGTTTGGGCGCCTGGGTATTGCGCTTCGCCCTGTTTGGCATCGGCAATCCGGGCAATGGAATGATTTGGCTGACACTCTCCATGATTATTTATGGTATGGCGTTTGACTTCTTCAACATCTCCGGTTCGCTCTTTATCGAACACGAAACCCCGGCGAAGTTCCGCGCCAGTGCACAAGGCATGTTGATGATGGTCACCAACGGATTAGGCGCTATTTTCGGCAATTACGGAGCCGAAGCGGTTATCAATGCCCATACGGTAAACAACGTAACGGATTGGCCCGCCTGCTGGTTTATCTTCGCCGCCTACGCCGTGGTAACCGGCATTTTATTCGCGGTGTTTTTCAAACACAAACGGCAATAAACAATCACCAATGATAACAAACGGTTTATCGAAAATCAAATTAAATAATTTCATCCATGAAAAAAATCAGTAGCTTTTTATTCCTGCTTTTAATAATCGGAAGCAGCCTTTTCGCTCAGGAAAAACAAATCAAGAATGTTATTTTATTGATTCCCGACGGAACTTCTTTAGCAGCCGTTTCGGCAGCCCGCTGGTATCAACGGTATAATCATCCGGAAATTACCCGTTTGAATCTCGATCCCTATCTTTGCGGAAGCATTCTGACTTATTCGTCCAACGCCCCCATCGGTGATTCGGCTCCCACTACCTCCTGTTATATGACCGGTCATCCCAGCCGGGCGGGTTGGGTGGCTACGTATCCGCCTGCTGATCCTAAAAATGATATTCTCCCCATGGATCCGGCAAAGGCTTACCAGCCAATGATGACACTCTTGGAAGCGGCACGGATTACTCAAAATAAGGCGCTCGGATTGGTTTTCACCTGCGAATTTCCGCACGCTACTCCGGCCGACTGTTCCTCGCATAGCTACAACCGCGGCAAATACGAATGGATTGTTCCGCAAATCGTTCACAACGGAATCGATGTTGTGATTGGCGGGGGAGTCAAATTATTGACTCCGGACTTGCAGAATTATCTGGAAAAAGAAGGTTACGGTGTGGCCTTGAACGATATCAACAAATTTAAAACATACAATGGCAACAAGATGTGGGCGTTGTTCCGCGATATGGATATGTCGTACGATATTGACCGCGATCCTTCCCAGGAACCTTCCCTGGCGGAAATGACGCAAAAAGCGATTGAAAAATTGTCGAAAAATGAAAATGGTTTTGTCCTGATGGTCGAAGGCAGTAAAATCGACTGGGCAGCCCATGCCAACGATGCGGCAGCGATTATTACCGATATGCTGGCGTTCGATAAAGCCTGCGGCGTGGCGTTCGACTTTGCCGAAAAGAATGGCGAAACAGTAGTCATAGCCGTTCCCGACCATGGCAACAGCGGAATCAGTATCGGCTCCAGTAAGTGCAGTAATTATTCATCGTTAACGAAAGATGACTTATTTGGTCCCATTTCTAAATTCAAAACCAGTTGCGACGGTTTGGTTGCCAAGCTGCATGCTACCGATGCTTCTCAATTGAAAGCCGTAGTGTATGATTTGACCGGCATTTCATTAACGGACGACGAATACCAGCAATTATTGCAATGCAGTGATTACAACCGGAGTACGCTTTCCAACGATGAGCGCATGAAAGGCTCGAAATTGACCCAAATAGTGGCCGGCATAGTGGATAAACATCATTGTTTCGGATTTACCACCGGCGGACATACCGGGGAAGAAGTATTTTTAGCCGTTTACGATCCGACTCCCAACCGGCTGACAGGCCATCATTCGAATGTTGATTTGAATAATTATATGCGTCAATCCCTTGGATTAGCAGAACTGGATCCTTTAAGCGACCAATATTTTGCTAAACATACGGATGTTTTTAACGGATATACTTATACGATTACAACGAAAAACGACGCTCCGGTTTTGGAAGTAAAGAATAAAAAGACAAAATTGGAAATCCAACCCAATACCAACATCATCCTGCAAAATGGCAAAGAAGTCAAATTGAACAGTGTGGTGATTTATGTGGACAAGAATAATACATTTTATTTGCCGCAGGCTTTGAGGGAATTGCTGTAAGAAATAGTTACAGCAAACTGATGAGGGTGACCGCAAAGGTCGCCCTACTTGGAGTCATGGGTTCTTTCGTACAGACGTTTGTCAAATGAATTAATCTTCCTTTGAATCAGAATTATGTTCGTGAGATGCTTTTCGGTCTTGTATTGTAAAATAAACTGTACCGACTATGGCGATCAAAAGAACTACGCATAGCATAAAAATTGCTCCATTCATATTATTTCCTCCTTTTCTTTTTTTGTATCGGCTCTTTTTGTAAGTAAAGCCCACACACTACTATTATTACTACAATTATCGCACCAAGGACATATACCAACTCCTCTTGTACTCCATTGAAAAAAGACGAAATGATAACTGCTGTTACTATATATTTGGCAATATCCATCAACCATTTACCGAATTCCTTTTTCATTACACAAAGATAATACTAATCATTGAGAAAACGTTTATTTTTAAATATTTAATAATGCACAAAGATAAGAACAATAGTTGAGAAGAAACAACAAATGAATGTTATCATTTGGTTAATTCTTTGTTAACACAATGTAGGTTAAGTCTATAAAAATAGTTAATTAAGTTGTATTATGCCGAAAGCGGCAGTACCGGCAAATTTTTACCGATTAATTTCTGTATATCTTTCAGCAAAGGTTGTTCGTCTTGCGAGCAAAAAGAAAGCGCCATTCCGGTGTTTCCCGCCCTGCCGGTTCGTCCGATGCGGTGGACGTAAGTTTCGGGAATATCCGGTAAATCGTAATTGATAACCAGTTCCAGTTGGTTAATGTCAATCCCTCTCGCGGCAATATCGGTAGCAATCAACACGCTGATTTTGTTTGATTTGAAATCAGTGAGGGCATTTTGACGCGCATTCTGCGATTTATTGCCGTGAATGGCCTGGCTGCCGATACCGGCTTTACAAAGAATACGGGCAATCTTATCTGCGCCGTGTTTCGTGCGGGAGAAAACCAGGACGGACTGAGGCTGCTGTCTTTTCAATAAATGAATCAACAAATCTTTCTTTTCCTGCTTTTCAACAAAATACACATTTTGCCGGATGGTGTCCACCACCGACGACGCAGGCGATACTTCCACCCGTACCGGATTATGCAAAATAGAACGCGAAAGCGTTGCGATGGCTGCCGGCATGGTTGCAGAGAAAAACAAGGTCTGCTTTTGTTTCGGCAACTTGGGTAATATCCGTTTAATATCGTGGATAAAGCCCATATCGAGCATACGGTCAGCCTCGTCCAAAACAAAATGTTGGATGGTATCTAATGGAATAAATCCCTGAGTCATCAAGTCCAGCAGACGTCCCGGAGTAGCGACCAAAATGTCCACTCCTTTTCTAAGCGCATTTGTTTGAGCCTGTTGTTTTACTCCGCCAAAAATAACCGTGTGCCGGATAGCAGTATATTTGGCATAATCGTGAATACATTCGCTTATCTGGATCGCCAATTCCCGCGTAGGGGTGAGAATCAATGCTTTAATCCCTTTGCGAGGGTTCTTTTCCTGGTGCAAGTGTTGTATGATGGGGATAGCAAAAGCGGCTGTTTTTCCTGTACCTGTTTGCGCCAATCCCAGAATGTCCCGGTGGTTCAATACAGGCGGGATGGCTTTTTCCTGTATAGGGGTTGGGATTTCATATCCCTTTTCGAGTAGAGCCTTCAATACCGGCTCGATAATACTTAGTTCTTTAAATGTCATGTAAATTTTTTGTAGTTGATACGAAACACAATTCGTATCGTCAAACTTTTAAGATTTGACGGGGCAAAGGTAATCAATTTATTATCAAGTAGAAAATATTTCTTTCATTGAAAACGCATTAAAAAAAAACGTCCCAAGAAAAATATTTTCCGGGACGTTTTTATATCTGAACAAAATTGTTATTCTTGTGGAGCAGGCGTTGCCGGAGCCGGTTCTTCATTGGGAACCTGGTCAAATGCAGGAGGAAGCGCATTGGCATCCTGAACCGGAATCGTTTCTATAATATCTTCCTTGATAATCGAATCATCGGTAGCCGTATGACGGGGCAAAAAGACCGCGGCGAGAATACATAAACCTACTAATATACCGGCCGCCCACCAGGTAGCTTTTTCAAGAAAATCGGTCGTTTTACGAACACCCATTACCTGATTGGAGGAGGAAAAACCTGCCGCTAAACCGCCCCCTTTTGAATTCTGTATCACTACAATGAATACAATGAAAAGAGCAATAATTACTATCAAAATTGAAATAAAAGTGTACATTTTTATATTTTATTTTTTTGCGTTAATAATCAATTTTTCCAAAAACCGAATTTGGTCTGCAAAGTAACGATTTTTTTCCGGATAAATCAAGTTTAATTGGCGGATAATTTCCAATGCCTTCTCATATTTTTTCTGTTTGATGTAAATCTTGGCTAATGTTTCCGAAAAAAAGCTCCCTTCTTCCACCGTATCCAAATCGGGGAACGGATTTTCTTTCGAAATATCCGGATCTTTCAGCACGATTCGAACCGGCGCTTTTTCATCTTCCTCCAAAAATTTATCAATTGTTTCCTGGTGTTGCAACATTGCCGGTTGGGTTTTCGAATCTTCTGCTTTTTCCGAAAGCAAATAAGCAACATAATCCGTCGAAACCATTTCCGGATGGATTGTTTTCCTTTCGTTCTTTTTTTCTTTTTCTCCCCTTTCCGCAAGGAAAAAATCAATCAAGTCAAACGAGGATTCAAGCGCTGCCTCCTCTTTCCTTTCCAATTTTTCAATCATTTCCGGAGGAAAAGATTTATCTTCTATCAAATAAAACAATTTTCTCCTGTCAACCGACTGACAAGCGGTTTTCCTCAGTTCCGCATTGAAACGGCTGTCTTTGTTCGCCCGCAGATTCAAGGTATAAAGCAGTTGCGCCGTTTGGAAATACGGATATTCCTCCAACAGATTCTGCAAATCCGTTAAAGTGGCGCTGTCATAAGGAATTTCTCCCTTCATCAAACCGATAATTTCTTCCGCTCGCATCTTAATTTACCAGTTGGCAACCGTAGCATTATAAATCTGATCGATCAATTCATCGACTATCTCACGGATCAGTGCATCTTGCACTTCATCAATAGACCTGGCGGCATCAAATTCCCGGGAAGCCGAAAAACTTTGATCCACATCGCTGTTCAACTCTTTATGATTGGTATATTTGACTCGTACCGTAATCGTCAATCGCGTCCGGGAAGCGTAGGCATCTTCTTTGACCGCCATCCCTTGCACATCGTAACCGGTAATTTCGCCTTCTATCTCAATATCTCCATTGTTTGATACCGGAACCAAACGGGTTTGTTCAATATAACGGCTCCGCAAGGCCTGATCAAAAGCCTGCGAAAGAGGCGGATAAACCAAGGGCGCCCGGTTGGGAAAGTCCTGAATGGTAATCGTTTTTACAATATCATAATTCAATTTACCTCCCTGAAAAGAATAAGAGACAGAGCATGCCTGCAAAAAAATGAGCAAAAAGACAACTCCTGTCATGACAGGAGTATTTTTATTCCAATCCATATTCTTTAATTTTACGGTACAGCGTACGTTCCGATATTTGCAAATCCCGGGCGGCATTCCGCCGTTTCCCATGATGACGTTCCAATGCATTTGTAATCATGTCCTTTTCCACTTCTTCCAACGAGATGGGCCGGTCGGGTTCTTTTGGAACCGGATTGTTTTCTTGCGGCGCCGCCACCTTTTCATTTTCCAGCCGGTCCGGTTCTTCCGAAACTTCATCGGCATATTGGGCCGGTTCATCCGAAAGCAAGTTGCTGAATGCCGGAGCATAATTCTTCATCAAGGGATAGGAAGACGTTTCTGCCGAAACTAATTTCTTCAGCTCGTTGATATCCCTTCGCATATCAAACAAAATCTGATACAAAATTTCCCGTTCATTGGAAAACGATTTCGCATCGAATCCCGAAGAAATAACCGCGGGCAATTGTTCCAAATCCGGAGTCGAAAAATAGGTTTTCAACCGGTCGGCATTGATTTCCCTGTCTTGCTCAAAGATAGACATTCTTTCGGTAATATTCTTCAATTCCCGGATATTTCCGGGCCAACGGTACTTTGCCAGGATGGCTTTGGCATCTTCCGTCAAATGAACGGCCGGCATCCGGTATTTTTCAGCAAAATCACCGGCAAATTTCCGGAACAACAGATAAATATCTTCTTTCCGTTCCCGGAGCGGTGGAATATTGATGGGCACCGTATTTAAACGGAAATACAAGTCTTCCCTGAATTTTCCGTTCCGGATCGCTTTCAATAAATCGACATTGGTGGCAGCCACAATCCGGACATCGGTTTTCTGCACTTTGGAAGAACCGACTTTGATAAATTCGCCGTATTCCAGCACACGCAACAGGCGGGCTTGCGTGGCGATAGGCAATTCGCCTACTTCATCCAAAAAAATAGTCCCTTTGTCGGCGACTTCAAAATAGCCTTTCCTCTCGGCCAAAGCACCTGTAAACGAACCTTTTTCGTGACCGAATAATTCGGAGTCAATCGTTCCTTCGGGAATAGCGCCACAATTGACCGCAATGTAAGGGCCATGTTTCCGCGCACTGTTCTGATGAATAATTTGCGGAAAAACTTCCTTCCCCACTCCGCTTTCCCCGATAATCAAGACCGTTAAATCGGTGGGAGCAATCAATAAAGCCTTCTCTATTTCCCGGTTAAGCAAAAGACTGTTGCCGATAATCCCAAACCGCTGTTTTACTTGTTGTATGTCTGCTGCCGTCATCTTATATTTGCAATGCTGATAATATCCGAAAAGACACCTGCTGCCGTTACGGCCGCCCCGGCGCCATATCCTTTGATAATCATCGGATATTCGTTGTATCTTTCAGTCGTTATCATAATAATATTGTTGCTGCCTTCCAGTTCATAAAACGGATGGCTGTGATCCACTTCCTGTAAGCCTACCGAACATTTTCCCTTGTCCATTTCCGCTACGAAACGGTATTTTTTCCCTTCGGCTTCCAATTTTTTACGTTTTTCTTCAAAACCGGCATCCAATTCCGGGATTTCTGCCCAGAAATCGTCCAGAGATCCTTGAAAATATTTGTCGGGGATGAATGAATGCTTCACCACATCTTCCTGGTTGATGGCATAACCGGCTTCCCGTGAGAGGATAACCAATTTCCGAATCACATCCGTTCCGCTTAAATCAATCCGCGGATCCGGCTCTGCAAATCCGGATTCTTTCGCCAGCTTAATCGCTTGGCTCAATGGGATTTCCGCACTGATCGTATTGAAAATAAAATTCAATGTTCCTGTCAAAACCGCCTGCAATTTCAATATCTTGTCGCCACTGTGCGTCAGCGCATTCATCGTATTGATAATCGGCAAACCGGCGCCGACATTGGTTTCAAAAAGATATTTCACACCGGTTTTACGAGCGGTTTCTTTCAGATTATGATAATTTTCGAACGATCCCGATGCCGCTATTTTATTGGCGGTAACCACCGATATGTTGTGCGAAAGAAAATCCTCGTACAATCCGGCAATCGCTGCACTTGCCGTACAATCAACAAATACCGAGTTGAAAATGTTCATTTTCAGGATTTCTTCGCTCAGATATTCCGGCGAACTGTCCGTTCCTTTTTCTTTCAATTCCTGAATACAGGTCTCCGGATTCAATCCTTCGCGGCGAAGCAGGAGTTTTTTGGAATTGGCAACACCTACCACCGTCACTTTCAGTCCGTTTTGTTCCATCAAGGTCTTTTGCTGCTGACTGATTTGTTTCAACAGATGACCGCCCACCGTTCCGATACCGGTCAGGAAAATATTCAGCACCTGGTATTCGGACAGGAAAAACGAATCGTGAATCGAGTTCAGCGCTTTGCGAAGATATTCCCGTTGGATAACAAACGAAATATTGGTTTCGCTGGCGCCTTGTGCACAAGCAATCACGCTGATACCGCTACGACCCAAGGTTCCAAACAGTTTTCCGGCAATACCGGGCGTCCGTTTCATATTTTCGCCGACAATAGCCACCGTTGCCAACTCTTTTTCGGCGACAATATCGTGTATTTCCCCCTGGTTCAATTCCAATTGAAATTCTTTCCGCAACACTTCCACCGCCAAATCGGCGTAGGCATTGCGTACGGCAAAAGAAGTCGTATTTTCAGACGAAGCCTGCGACACCATAAATACGCTGATGCCGGCTTCGGAAAGCGCTTTGAAAATCCGGTAGTTCACACCGATGACGCCCACCATACCCAATCCGCGAACGGTGATCAGACTGGTATCGTCGATAGAAGAAATGCCTTTGATGGACTTTCCGGTCTTACGTTGCCGGTCTCTCGTAATGTAGGTCCCCGGCGCTTCCGGATTGAAGGTATTTTTAATTAAAATCGGGATATTTAAATGGTAGGCCGGATAAATAGTCGGCGGATAAATCACTTTGGCGCCGAAATTGCTCAACTCCATGGCCTCTACATAACTGAGTTCTTCAATCACATAAGCCGTGCTGATGACACGCGGGTCGGCAGTCATAAATCCATCGACATCCGTCCATATTTCCAGAATATGCGCTTTCAAAGCGGCGGCTAAAATAGAAGCCGTGTAATCCGAACCGCCCCGTCCCAGATTGGTGGTATCGCCGGTGACTTTGTCGCTGGCAATAAAACCGGGAACGATGGCTATTTTCGGCCAATCGACAAATGTTTCTGCAATCAGTTGATTGGTCGATTCAAAATCAACGATGTGTTTGGTGAATTGTTTTTTCGTTTTAATAAAACGCCGGGCATCGAACCGGCGAGCATCCGTGAAAAGATTCGCGACAATCAAAGAACTTAAGCGTTCACCATAACTAACGATGGTATCGGCAATTTTCTGTGATAAATCCTTGACCAAAAACAAACCCCGGAGAATATTTCCCAATTCGTCTAAAAGAGCAGAAACCGGCTTCAACAATTCGTCCCGGTTTTCGGAATCCGTTGTCGTGCCGAGCGCCATTTCAATATGCCGGGCAACCAATTCCTTGTACTCTTTTTCGTAAGCCTCATCTCCTTGGGCAGCCAATTTCGATGTATGCAACAATTGGTCGGTCACTCCGCCCAAAGCGGAAACAACGACTACGACCGGTTCTTCCACCGATTCAATAATTTTCTTGACTTTTAAAATACTTTCTACGGATCCTACGGACGATCCGCCAAATTTCATTACTTTCATGCTTGTCCGATTGGTCCTACGATGGGCGGATTAAATCCGGGTTGATGTAATTGTATTTCTCCATTCTGCGATTCGTATTTTTTAACGTTATCTATTAACGCATGCATCAAGCGTTTAGCATGTTCCGGAGTAAGAACGATACGCGATTTCACCTTTGCTTTGGGACTTCCCGGCAATAAGCTGACAAAGTCAATTACAAACTCGGAAGACGAATGGGCAATCACGGCTAAATTAGAATACACACCTTGAGCGACATCGTCCGTCAACTCAATTTGGATATTGTTTTGTTGTTGTTTATCCATTGTTTAATTTTTTTCTGACAAGCTGTCATGTTTGAAGACACAAAAATAGTGATAATTATTTGAAAACTACCAATGCAAGGCGAGAAAACGTAATAGAAAATAAATTAAATGTTACAAAGTAATTAGATTTAATTTTTCAATTCTTTCAAAGTGTTTTCGATTTAATGTCGCAAGATGCAAATTATTTTTAATTACAGTTCCTGCAATTAAAATGTCTGGAACTTCAATCAGTTTGTTTTTTAACTTCAATTGTTTATATATGGCAACAGATTGCTTAACAGCTTCCGTATCAAATGGAAGAACAGTTATTCTCATGAAAAATTTATCCCAAAATTCATTTTGATCATCCGAATTACCAATATATAATTCATATTCTGTGATCGCAGAAACCGCAAATACAGAATAGTGTTCCGTCAATTTATAAAATAATGTTTTTGATTTATCTTTTTTCCTATAATAATCAATCAGAACCGATGTATCCAAACAAATTATTTTATTCTCCATACGTCGAAGTGGTTTCGATTTTCTTTAAAATTCTGATATTGCTCTTCAGACATTATAGGACCTGAAAGAAGAAATTGTTGAAATTCAGAAATTTCCGTTTGCGCTTTTTTCTGGATGTAATCCTGTGTAAATTCCTTTGTTATTTTTTCAATCTGATTTGCCGGCAATTGGCTAATAAGATTTACAATCTGTTTATATCCTAAGTCAACTACTAATTCCATAATGAACCTTTCTATTAATATTAATTCTTCTTAGAGCCATTTATAAATACAAAAATAGTGATAATTATTTATTGATTTCTCTTTTTTGTGTTGTTGTCGCCATCGTTAAAAATTTTAATCCAATGCAAATATAATCAAGAAAAGCGATAAAACAAAAAATTCCTCTCTCTTTCTGTCATTGCGGGCTTGACCCGCAATGACAGAGGAAAGGGGGCACTTAGTCGCTAAACTTAGCCACCAAAAACTGCCGGTTCAACCGGGCAATATTACTGATGGAAACGCCTTTCGGACATTCCATTTCGCAAGCCTGTGTGTTGGTACAGTTACCGAAGCCCAATTCGTCCATTTTAGCTACCATGGCTTTGGCGCGCGCTTTGGCTTCTACTTTCCCTTGCGGCAACAAAGCCAATTGGCTCACTTTTGCCGAAACGAACAGCATCGCCGAACCGTTTTTACAAGCAGCGACGCAAGCCCCGCAACCGATACAGGATGCCGCATCCATTGCTTCGTCGGCATCTAATTTAGAGATGGGTATCGCATTGGCATCGGGAACGCCTCCGGTATTGACCGAGGTATAGCCGCCTGCCTGAATGATTTTATCAAACGCTTGCCTGTCCACCATCAAATCGCGGATAACCGGGAAGGCTGCCGAACGCCAGGGTTCGACCGTAATGGTTTCGCCATCTTTGAAATGGCGCATGTGGAGCTGGCAAGTCGTAATCAAATTATCGGGTCCGTGCGGATGACCGTTAATATATAAGGAGCACATGCCGCAAATACCTTCGCGGCAATCGTTGTCGAACGCCACCGGCTCTTTGCCTTCACTGATTAATCTTTCGTTCAGGATATCCAACATTTCCAGAAACGATGTACCGCCGGAAATGGCATCCAAATGATAGGTTTCAAAAATCCCTTTTGCCTTTGGCCCTTTTTGGCGCCAAACTTTTACATTAATATTAATATCTTTATCCATGAGTTTAATATGTTATTATATTGATACTTGTCATTGCGGGCTTGACCCGCAATCCCCTGCTAATCGTTAAACACTTATTAACGGACATCATGGGGTGGCGGGTCAAGCCCGCCATGACAGAA
>BNYG01000003.1 GCA_026000155.1 Bacteroidia bacterium
TACGTCGCTAACCCGATAAACAGTATGTCTGATAACTTGTGAAGACATTTTTTCTCTATCCGGTAGTCTTCTATTCCGCTTAAATAATCATAGATAGATGCCATTCGACAAAAGTAATCGTTTTTCCTCTAAAATAAGAAAATTTCATGCGTTTACCCTGATTATTTTATCTGTTTTTTTTTTTTTTGAAGATTATTGTTACTTTTGTAAACGATTTAAGAGAATGTATGACAATAAAACATAAAAAAATTACGAAAATCGGATAAGGCGAGAACATACCATTTTTCTCATACATCATTTTCATTCATTCATTTTTTTCAAAAAAAAATGGGATAATTTCCTGCCTTTTTCCGGTTTTTTTCAATTGTCAATTAATCTCCCTTCGGGGTAAATATATATTAATTTAAAAGGTATATCAATGAAAAAAATGTTTTTTTTAATGCTGACGCTCTTAGTTTGGAGTGTAGCAATGAATGCTCAAGTGACTATCGGCAGTTTAACGACACCGGACAAGGGATCTTTATTGCAACTTAGAGAAGAAATGGCCGAGCCGGATTTAACGGGGGCTAACATTGCTAATCTTGAAAATGCCTCCAAAGGCTTATTATTTCCGAGGGTTGCTCTCCGTGCATTCGATTTGTTAGACCCATTGTATGGAACAGCCACAGAAAATCCGGATAAAACGTGGACGGATGCTGCTACGGATGAGGATAAATTACGGGCTACCGGTATGGTTGTTTTTAACGTTAATCCGAATACCAAAGGATTAGGTATTGGTCTTTATGTATGGAATATGGACCAATGGATCAAGGTTTCGGGAGATCAGTCGGATGCCTCTGCCTCTATTACTCCTGTTCGTTGTGAGGATATAATGGTTAGCGGAACCTATACTCAAGGAGTACCCGTGGATGGCACCCACTTCATAACCTTAACACTCATAAACGTTGAGCGACCCGGTCGTTATTCGATTAGCGGATCTTCCGGCAATGGCTACAACTTTTATGCAGAGGGAGTGGTATTGGATAAAGGTTCGACCACCATAAAATTGCCTTGCCAAGGTATTCCAAGAGTTGGAGGACAGAGTGATAATATTACTTTTGCAGGAATAGAGATGGATGGAACTTGTATTACGACAATATCTGTGGAGGAAGGTGCGTTTACGCTATCCGGTATCATCACGGAAGTTGCCGGAAAGTACCAAAAGAAAACAGCACTTGGTGCGACAAATAAGATACACCTGAATGTTAATATTTCTGAAACGAGAGAAGAGTGTAGCATCTCTGCTCCGAAACTAAACGGGATCGAATTTCAACATTGGACAGGAACACTTGTCGCCGGAACAAATACGATTACATTAGAAGCTGCAACCGGCGCACAACCTACCTCAACGACTGATTTTTCTTTACCGATTACGATACATGCAGGCTCTCAAAATGTATTGGTAAATGCACGGATACCGATCACACTGCCGAAGATGACCTACGCTCTTATTGGATCGGATGGTACCTATTCTTGGAACAATCCTCAACGAAAGAAGGCGCTTACCGGTGGGAATGCTTTCGGACCTAACGGCATAGTCAAAATTGATGAATTTGGACTACTTACGGGCTGGTCGTTTACTTCTATGTCTATGTCAGGCACTGGCGCAGGTAAAAAACTAAAAGAAGAATTAGACAAATACGAAGTGGATCAAACTACGGCAACCTTGCCGGACATTATCTTGTTTTTTGCATATAGTGTGGATGGTAATAATAATGAATTTTACACAACGTTGGCGCGGTATATAAATATCGGTGGATGCGTAATTTACGGAGCTGCAGATGACACAACCGCCCCGGTAAACCGGCTACTACAAGACGTTTTCGAGGATGAATCAGTGCTTGCTGCTAATCAAATAGCGGGGACAGTCTTGGTTGATAATGCTTATCAAATTGAGAATCTTCCAAATGATCCTGTTGTCAATGGACCTTTCGGAAATCTATCCAATCTATACTGGGGCGAAGATAATGGTTCTAGTGCTAATATAATTGTAACAAATTTGCCCAGCGGCGGAATACAGATTTGTTCAGCCTGGAATGCGAATGGTAAAATAAGCCAAAATAAGGATTATTCGATGGTTTGGTATGCTCCAAACAAAAAATTCTTCTATTTTGGAGATACTTGTGGAGCAGGCACGGTTGATTGGGGTGATGCCTTTCCATCCTATTATGATAACTCAACCGGACTGCCTAAATCCAAACCATACGGACCCACTCCTCGACAAACAACCTATAATGCGGCGCTTGAACTCAACGCTGTGGCTTGGGCAATCAGAGCAGCAATGGATGAAGGTGTTAATTATAAATAATCACTACCGAACAGCAACAGAGTATATGTATTTAGGGCGCACACAGGTGCGCCCTAAATAACATTATTGGATTTTCATTGCGACTAACCATTTCTGAATTAATGTTTTAAAAAAACGAACTTAAACCGTGGAAAGTAAAGGGCTGGGTAATTCCGCTCATCATGCTCTCGTCAATCACTTCTGCATAGTCCTGACCTTTGAGTGATTTACCTGACAAGTTATACACATCCAAACCATACTTCTTCATCCAGTTTCCGATCGTGTTATAACTGGGAAGCTCTCCCATGATACCCTCAAATGTTTCATTTACTACCTCCAGTACCTCTATAATAGAACGCAATCCGCAACCGCTCCGGGTGTAGAGCAGAGTGCTCAGTCTAACAATAAGTTCAGAATATCGATGTCTTTCAATTGGTTCGAGAGTGATTGCAGTTGTTCTTTTTTCAGTTCGATTTTCTGTCCGTCTTTTTTTTTAACTCTTTCTGCAACTTTGATTTCCGGGAATTGGCTGTCGCCAATTTTCGAGTAAGGGATTTGTTCTCTTTTTTGACTTGTTCCAACTCTTCCCTAAGATGTGTAATTTCTGTTTCCGGGTTGTTCTTTCTCATTTTCTTAAGCGTTTTTTATTCGTATGCAAAAGTGATTTCATCGTTTTATGTATTTAAAGTTGAACAATTTACCGGATTGAGTCGCAAATATACAAAAAATTATTTACGCACCATAGTAAATCTTATGATTACAACTTGTTAAAAAAATTTGTACCTTTGCATCCGGATGAGGTCATTCAGCCTCCAAATAAATGAAAAAGCAACATAACAAACACTATTCCGTTCTTCTCAGAACTAAAATCTCTCCCCCTCATCCTTGGGCAGGGGAATGGGAGATTCCCGAATAAGGCAGAGACACGCGGCCGTTCGTCTCAATACTCATTCATTATTTTCTCCAATTTTTTAATTCATAAACAATAAATGAACAAATTTTATTTGCTCATAATGTTGCTGTGTGCGGCATTATGTCCCGTGGGTGCATCTGCCCAGGAAACCGTTCGGCAAATCATCACGATAGATGAAATGTTTGCGCTTGCCGACCAAAACAGTAAATCCTTGCGACCGGGCGCAACCGGAATAAACGAAGCGCACGAAGCCGTCAATGTTGCAAAAAACGCTCGATTGCCGGAAATAGACGTTGCCTTGTCGTTCAGTTATTTAGGTGACGGTTATCTGACCGACCGCGATTTTTCTAACGGAATGACGGCGCCGATACCGCATTTCGGAAATAATTTTTCAGTGGAGGTATCGCAGGTTATTTATTCAGGCAGAGCGATTTCCAACCGTATCGTCCTTGCCAAGTTGCAGGAAAAAAACGCTCAATTAAATTTGGAAACGAACCGCAACAATCTTCGTTTCCGATTGGTAGGTTATTATCTGGATTTGTTTAAACAACAAAACCTGCTGCAAGTGTATGAAAAGAATATCGAACAAACCCAACAGGTATTGGAAGAAATTCGTTTAAAAAGCAAAGAGGGGATTTTGTTGCAAAATGATATTACAAGGTATGAATTGCTGTTGTCTAATCTCGAACTCGCCCGTACACAAATTCAAAATACACTGACAATTCTGAATAATAATCTAATAACGATGTTGGGATTGCCCGCCAATGTGCGAATTGAACCCGACACAACTATTATTTCACATATTTTGCCGATTGAAAATGACGGATATTGGACAAATACCGCCAGCCAAAATTCACCGGAATTGAAACAATTGGATTTGACTGTACAAATCAACCAGCATCAGGATAAAATCATTCAATCGGAGCGATTGCCGAAAGTAGCTTTGTTTGCCGGAAATCATTTGGATGGACCGGTTACAATTGAAGTTCCACCTATCAACAAGAATTTTAATTATTGGTATGCCGGAGTGGGTGTGAAATATAATGTGTCATCCTTGTATCAGACGAAAAAATCCCTCAATCGCAGTAAATTCACGATTCAACGCACGAAAGAGCAATACGATGATGCCAAAGAGCAAACCGAATTGGCGGTAAAGGCGGATTATATCCAGTATTTGGAAACCTACGAACTGGTAGAGACGCAACGCATTGCGTCTCTACTCGCCAATCAGAATTATTCCGTGGTCAGCAACCGCTATAAAAACGATATGGCGCTGATTACCGATATGTTGGATGCCAGCAACGCCCAATTGTCGGCAGAGGTGCAGTTGGCGAATGCTCAAATAAATATCATCTTCAATTATTACAAACTTCTTTATATTTCAGGAACATTATGAACTGTCTGAACCACGATTTTAATAAGATTAATAAGATTATCAAGATTATTTTAATCAAGAAAAAAATCATGGAAATCCTAAAAATCTTATGAAAATCAAGATTCAGACAAAAAATTAAACATCATGAACAAGAAAAATAAAAAAATTACAATTAATATTATCGTTATCGCACTTATTTTGTGCGGGATAACTTGGATTGCCTCACTGTTTATTCATGTAGGAGGTGAATATACCAACAATGCTTATGTCAACCGCGATATAGTGGTAATGTCGAGCCGTGTGCAAGGTTTTGTGAAAAAGATTTACTTCGACGAATTTCAGCAAGTGCATAAAGGTGATACATTGCTAATCATTGAAGATGCTGAATTTCGTTTGCGGGTGGCGCAGGCAGAAGCCGATTATCAAAATGCTTTGTCGGGAAAATCGGCGATGGCAACCACCATTCACACCACGCAAAACAACCTTTCTGTTTCGGATGCAGGGATTGAAGAAATGCGGATTCTACTTCAAAATGCGGAAAAAGATTACCTGCGTTACCAAAAACTGCTGGCGGAAGCGGCTGTTACCCAACAACAATACGATGGCGTGAAAACGAATTACGAGGCGATGAAAGCCAAATATGAAATGTTGGTGCGCCAAAAACAATCCACATCCCTCGTTAAAGCCGAACAGACACAACGCTTAGACCAAACTGTTTCCGGCATACAAATAGCGGAGGCGGCTTTGGAAATAGCCAAATTAAATTTATCTTATACGGTTATTTTGGCGACTTGTGACGGAAAAACAGGTCGCAAAACCATTCAAGAAGGCGAATTGGTAATGCCGGGCAAACACCTGCTTGCGGTGGTAAGCGATGAAAATAAATGGGTGACGGCGAATTTCCGGGAAACACAAATGCAACATATTCAGGTGGATAGTAAGGTCGTGATTGAAATCGACGCTTTTCCCGGTCGCGAATTTGAAGGCACGGTTGCCTCTATTTCCAATGCTTCCGGTGCGCAGTATTCGCCCGCTTCGCCCGACCATTCCGTAGGCAATTTTGTGAAGGTGGAACAGCGTATTCCGGTGAAAATTCTTTTTACGGAAAATAATGATGCGGCTGTTCTTGCGCAGTTGACTTCGGGGATGAATGTGGAATGTAAGGTAAAATATTAGTCTGAACCATGATTTTAGTAAGCTTTTTTGGATTAGCAAGATTATAATAAGTAATTTTTATGCAACAACAAAATCAACCCTTTCGCTTTATGTCGTTCAAGGAATGGGTGCCCAACGGTGTTCGTTTTTGGATTTATATGCTGTTTCTGGCTTGTTTCCAATTTTCCAACGGCATGTATTTTACTGCCATGAGCCAAATGGAGGGCAGCCTCGCGATTACGCCAAACGACGTAAAAATGATGAGCCATGCTGTATTGATTGGCTTGACAATGTATTTTCCGGTGGCGTTCCGCCTGAAATTCCGCTTTACCAACCGCACTTGCCTGATAACGGCTGCGCTCATTTTGATTGGCTGCAATCTCATTGTTCCGCACATTCATTCCGCGCCCTTGCTTGTGTTGCTCTGTTTTATTGCGGGTTTTGCGCGACTGTTCGGCACATTTGAATGTCTTTCGTCCGTTTTGCCCAAAGTCGCACCCACGCACAACTATGCGGTGTTTCTTTCGTTTGTGTTTTTCATTGTGCTCGGCGTGATTCACGTTTTCGACATTGCAAGCACTTATATTATTTACTTCTACAATTGGCGATATGTGCATATTTTAGCCATTGGTTTGCTGCTCGTAGTAATTCTGTGCGCCTACATGTTGATGCACCCTTTCCGTCCGATGCCGAAAATGCCACTCTTCGGAGTTGATTGGTTAGGCATGGTGCTGTGGAGTATATTTATTCTTTCGCTGATTTTTGCGGTACAGTACGGCAATCAACTCAATTGGTTGAATTCGGCATACATTCGTGTAGCGCTCGGCGCAGCATTTTTGGCATTGGCATTTAGTCTTTGGAGAATGTTCAATGTGCGGCACCCGTTTTTGGAAATTGATGCCTTCAAATCAAAAAATTTGCCCAATCTGCTAATCGTATTCTTGTTGATGGGCATTTTGCTTACGACAAAAACGCTCTTACAAAATACCTTCACAGGCGCCATTCTTCATTTCGATACGCTCAATATGGCGTCACTCAAGTGGTTTGAATTTATTGGAATGTTGGCAGGCGCAATATTCTCGTGGTTTGCCCTTTCGCAACTGAAATTGCACAAAAAACTCGTAACCTTTATCGGAATGGCGTTTATCGTTTTATACACCGTGCAAATGTACTTTTTGATGTCGCCCGACACTAATATAGAAAAATTGTATTTGCCACTTGTTTGTTGCGGTTTCGGACAGGTCGTTGTTTTCATCACGCTAACGGTTTATGCGCAAGCCACCGCCCATTTCAGAAACTATTTTCAGGTGATCTGCATCTTGGGCTTTATCCGCACCGGAATTGCTTCGCCCATTGGGGATGCCATTTATACACGTGCTATGAGCGGCGTGTTGTCGAAACATTTGGCACTTTTGGGCGAAAATATTGCAGAAATACAAAATAATTTGCCGATGCTATTTACCCTGCAAGATTTGTATGGTTACAGCGTGATTTTGGGTGTGATTACCTTGATTATCATTGCCGGTTCGCGTTTTCAAAAGCATATCGGGATGCCGATACCTACGTTTATGAGGATGTATCGGGTGTTGATGAAGCGGTAATGGTTTGGCGATTTTCTGCCTATCTAATGGAATTCCCTGTTTCTTATCAGTAACTTAGACAATGTGAATCCGCTTGCCCGTCAATTTGTAGAGACAAGGCATGCCTTGTCTCTACGCTAAGGTCATTCGTAAAATGATAATGAGTACGTATAAACGGTTCTCCTGATTAAAAAGATTAACAAAAATTAATGCCGGAAAAAAATCCTTTCCGAAAAATAGTTCGGGAAGGATTTTTTTCGTACTTTTGATGGAATTTTTCGCTTTTAATAATTTATGTCCTTATCCAAACAATTACCAGAAATCAAATTATATAGAAAAATCCGTTACCGGAAAGGTTTTGGAGTACATTCTCCTTTTGTTTATAACTTAATTACCAAAGTAATCGAAGAAAAAACTTCCTATTATGCTTTTGAAGAAATAGAAAATTTCAGGAAAAAACTGTTAAGCGCGAACGACGAAAACAGTATTATTACCACCAAAGAAACCCAATCCGCCAATTACGGCGCTTTTTTATTTCGCCTGGTAAACTTTTTTAAGTGCAAAAATGTTATTCAAATCGGAAGTTCAACCGGAGTCATGGGAATTTATCTGGCGATGGCTTCCCGCACACAGACCGATTGCTGGTTGCTGGAAGAACGGCCGGGATTGTCGCAATCTGTCAGGGAATTTGCTTTGGCACATAATTTGAGCAAATTACATTATATAGAGGGAGACTATCCTGTGAATCTGGAAATCCTTCATTCCACACTTCCGGAGGCTGATTTGATTTATATCAATCAATTGCCGGAATCAATGGAAATCAATGCCTTGGTTCACTTGTGTATGCCTTTTATACATAAGAAAAGCATCTTGATTCTGAATAGTATTGTTAAGAATAAAGCGATGCGGAATTTTTGGCAGTCGATAAAAGACCATCCCCAAGCGCGGGTAACCATGGATTTATACGCATTGGGAATGGTATTTTTTGATGATAAATTGCCTAAACGGCAGTATAAAACGTATTTCAATGATGGGAAAAAGCAAAATTTACACAAGAACGGGCGACGAGGGTTACACCTCATTGGCTGGAGGAAAAAGGGTTCCAAAAACCAACCCGCGCATTGAAGCCTACGGCACAGTCGATGAATTGAATGCCTTCATTGCCTGCCTGTTGGACACGGTCGATGACCGGGAAGACCGGGAATTTCTTTGGCGGATACAAAACAATCTGTTTACCGTGGGCGCTTATCTGGCCACCGAAAGCGACGGCAAGCGCTGTTCCGTCGCACCGGAGGAAATAGAGGCATTGGAAAAAGAAATGGACTTGATAGATGAATTGGTTCCCCCGTTGAAAGCCTTTGTTTTGCCGGGCGGATGTCCCTCCAATTCGGGAGCGCATGTTTGCCGAACTGTTTGCAGGAGAGCCGAAAGAGGCATTTACCGGATTGCCGGACAAGAAGAAATAGACCCGGTTGTATTACAATACATCAACCGTTTATCGGATTATTTCTTTTTATTCGCCCGCAAACAAAATTTTATTTATGGTATCAGTGAAATAACATGGAATAAACCTTGTATATAAGATAGATTTTTTTACTTTTGCGGAAAATTAATATAGTATGTATTGGACATTAGAATTAGCTTCGAAATTAGAAGATGCGCCCTGGCCGGCATCCAAAGATGAATTAATCGATTTTGCGATGCGTTCGGGTGCCCCACAGGAAGTGGTAGAGAATTTGCAGGAAATGGAAGACGAAGGGGAAATATACGAATGTATAGAAGATATTTGGCCCGACTATCCGAGTAAAGAAGATTTTTTCTTTAACGAAGAAGAGTATTAACAACAAAAAAGAATGAAAATGAATTCATTAGGCTACTAAAAAAGTAGCCTAATTGTGTTTTACAGTATTGAAACGCACGACAAGTTTTTGTTGCTGCACGATTGTTAACAAAGAATTAACCAAATGATAACATGAATTTGTCTTTCCTTCTAAAATATTATCATTACCTTTGTAAACAGATTGAAATAATAATAACAAAGCAAAAATTAACAATTAATCATTATGGCACGAGAAATAGCTGAAACCCCTATTTTAAGAGGTAAAGATGCAAAACGTTTTCGCGAAGCAATGGAAAATTTAAAACCATGGTCGGAAGAGGAAAAGAGAGAATTGAGAGAAAAATATGAATTAATAAAACAAAGAGCAACTTTTTATTTGCCATGAACTTACTTGAGACCAAAACTGCAAACTGGACGTTAGACAAACTCAGCGAAGATACTATGATAGTATCTTTTGAAAGTACAGATGAAGAACTAAACGATTTTTTGCTGAATGATGCAAAAAAGTATCTGAACTCGCTATTGGCCATCACTTATTTAATAAGATCCCATGGTGAAATTGTTGCTTATTTCTGTTTATCGAATGATCGAGTGACCAAAGATGAAGAAGAAAAATCTATATGGAACAAAATAAACAGGACGATTGACAATGAAAAACGACGAAAGAGTTATCCTGCTGTAAAAATAGGACGATTGGCTGTTGCAAAGAAATATGCCGGATTGGGATTTGGCAGTACTATGATTACAGCGGTTGTAAATATGTTTATAGATAGAGAAGTGCAATCCGGTTGCCGGTTTATCACAGTTGACGCTTACAACAATGCTTTACCTTTCTACGAAAAGAATAAATTTAAATATTTGACAGATAAAGACAAGTCGGGTGAAACCCGGGCTATGTATTTCGACTTGAAAGCGGTGAATTGATAAAAAAACATGCGAATACATTAGAATATATAAGCTATTAAAATCGTTGGAACAGTACATTTGTCGCACTATTTCAGGCATATAAACATTAATTTAGCGAAAAGGCGCAGAGCGCCGGTATCTTTGTAGCCAGGTGCTGACGCACCTGGCTACAAAGATACCGGCGCGATGCGCCTTTTCGTTATTAACGACTATCAGGGGATTGCGGGTCAAGCCCGCAATGACAGAAGAGGAAGTCTTTTATTGCTTCACAATCTTTATCACGTCCTTGCCGTCCGGTTTTTCGATACTCAACAAATAGATTCCCGGATGAATGCCTTTACATTCAGCGCCCAAATCCAAGTCCGTTATTCCCATTGGGATGGCTATTGTGTTTCTATACACCACTTTACCGTCTATTGAAACCAAACTCAAATTTACTTTTTCGTCTTGATGCGAAGTAATTTTGAGCGTTAAGTGATTCACAAACGGATTGGGATATACTGTTGAAGAAACCGCTGTTGCCGCTTCTGTTATTTTTGTATCTCCCGCAGGGGTAAACGCCGAATAGTCCGTAAAGGAAGTCAAACGGCATTTGTATGGATTGCCGTCCGCATCCAAAAACCAGACAAAATTGGTTCCTACGCTGACATCTGCATAACCGGTAGCAACTAATTCCCAATGGCCGTAGCCGGAAGAAGACATGCGATAGACTTCTTGATTGGCATTGACACCCCATACTTCTTCGCAGTTTACCGACAGATGTGTCAGTGCATGCGGATTCGGAATGGTTTTCCAATTCGTTCGGTTTTGCAAATCGAAACGCTTGATACTTCCGTCCGGCGCAAATCCCCAGCCGAAAAGTTCGTCCACGGCTATGGAAGTCAGTTTACCTTCTATTTTCACCCACGGCCGTGTGGCGGCGAAGTTGCGGTAATAGATATTGGCATTATCGTCCACTGCCCAAATCATGGCGTTATTGGCATCAATATCCACGATGTTCATATCGCCTGCTACCAATTGCCAAGAGTCGTTCCGGTTGGATTTTTGTCCGTTCGGCAAGGCGCTTCTTACCACCATTCCGGTAGTGGTAATTCCCCAGGCTGAAAAACCGCCCAAAGTCAAGTCTTTCAGGTAGTTGTTGCTGGTAGCCATGTCCCACCGAGCCACCGGATAGCCGTCTAATTCATTGCAATAGACAGAATTATTTTTTCCTGCCAATACCCAAACATCTTTCAATCCGGCTTCTATTTTATTCGCCTTGGAAGCGATAGAGCCGGTATGACGTTCGATTGCCGACAACTGATGCAAAGGACGGAAAATATCCAGGTCTGCTTCCAGATTCGCATCCCAATAGTCTTTTCCCCATTCGCTTGCTTTGTACCAATCCAAACGATAAGCGCCTCCACTGTTGCCTGTTGACTTGTCGTAAAATTCATCGCAACTTTCCGCTTCCAGCAAGATGGACGTTGTTTCCTTATCGGCAAATTCGCGGCACAAATTGAGGTGTTGATTGGGATACGCATATTCGCGATGTCCGCTGCGATACCAGGTCGAGCCTTCGTACCAATCAAACCACGATTCCAATACCAACCATTCGGCGTTTTCATTGGTGCCCCGTTCATACATGGATCGGATAACAGGCTCGCCGTTGGCATCCAAAGCATTTACATGATAGCCTTTCGATTTGATTTTATTATATTCGCCCAGGAACGTACCTTCATCGGTATAGGGATTCCAGTCGGTTTTCACCGATTCGTAGATAGGCGTTCGTCCGCCGTTCAAGGCAAAAGCAAATTTCCTGTTGGCAAAGGTACGAATATCGGTAATGCTCTGTCCCCAGATAAACCAGGCCTGAGTGCCCCAAGCCATGTTTCGTACGGCATCTCCGCCGCCGGTAAAGAAAGAATTGTCGAGAATCCATGCCACTGTCAGTCCGAATTCCTCCATCATCTTTTCTTCCAGAAATTGGAAAAAACCGGCAATGCCGTCACCGCCTACGAGCGTTTTATCGCCCCAGCGGCTGTTGAGACCGGAAGTCCACCATTGCATCGGCACTATTTTCCGGCCTTGACCTCCGGTAT
Organism: Bacteroidia bacterium; assembly: GCA_026000155.1. Lineage (GTDB taxonomy): Bacteria > Bacteroidota > Bacteroidia > Bacteroidales > Azobacteroidaceae > Azobacteroides. The sequence continues at coordinate 12,177 of BNYG01000003.1, forward strand.
CGGGAAGGGTAAACAACAAATCACCAGGAATGGTGCTGTACCATTTTTTCACGGCAAATTCCCACATAAAGTTACGGAAATCTTCGTTGCGATAATCCAGCGAACCGGTGTAGAACTGCGTCAATCCGGCGCTGGTAAAAGAAGCGGCGCTGTCGAAAAAATAAGCGACTTTCAGATTATTCTTAGCATACGGATTCCGTTTAATGGCATCGGCAAGGACCGATAATCCGCGACAGGGCATTCCTCCTGCGCCGTCTTTGAAATCACGGTCAATGATTTCGTTTGTTGCATCCGGTTCCCCGCGACCGTGCGCCCAGATAAAATCGACTTTGGATTCAGCAAATTCCTGTACCAACAAATCCATGGACTCTTGCGTGTATTCACTGTGATAGGTATAGATGTATTGCTTGTTCCATTGCATCACTTGTTCGCGGGTATAAGTTTGCCCGTTGCCCGGATCCGCCTGAAAATAATAAGCGATATTATCGCCCGGATCGCCCGATTTGGCCAATACGGAAGAAGCGCCCGAAGCGCCGGCAATCGGAGAGATATGCATTCCATCGCTGTGATTGAGGGAATAATCAATATCCGTATCCAAAACAGCCGCATCGGTCCGGGGGTCTTTTTTGATGAATACCATATCGCAATTTACATTTCCGGTTTCAAAGATTAATTTGACGTCATAGTATCCATCTTGGATGTGTTTACTTCCAAGATGGACTAATTGAAACTTGCCGGTTTTATCGTTGGGAACTTCCACGCCGGAAAAAATAATCTCTTCGTTCAATGCCAATGCGAGTGTTTTGCCTGCTTCCGGAGCAATGGCCCGCGTGGTAAAACGATAGTCGCCTTCGGCAATGTGTATCTTTTTGTGTTTGATCCATTCGCCGGGTTCCGTATCACCTACATACCAGTTGTTGGAATAGGTGTCATTCTCCTGCCCGAAAGCAGGAGAAATACAAACCAGGAGGAGAATGAGAAAATGCAGCGCTGTTTTCATTTATTTAATAATCACTTTTTGTGCATAAATACCGCTTCCTGTTTGAACTTTAGCCACATAAACGCCTGCGTGGATGCCTCGAACCGAAAGATAGTTTTCGCCTTCGGCAATCTTGCTGCCGGTCAGACTGTATAATTCAATGTGAGCAGCTTTCGAATCGGATACACTAACGAGAACGCCATTGATGACAGCTAATTGTACAGGAGATGCTGCCGCAATCGAAGGGATTCCCGTTTCAAAGACAACATCATCATCCAATTCGGCAGAAGTAACTTCGCTCGCTCCGATGGCGCATTTCCCGTCCACGATGGCACGCGGCTTTCCGGACAGATCCCTTGTTCCGATTAAGTATTGAGGATCGCCGTAAGTACGTGCTTCGGCATTTTCCAACAAAGGAACAGCATAATAGTTGGCTGCATAATAGTCGGCATCATCAAAACCGGCTATCAGGCCATCATCGTACGCTTCCGGCGTATAATAATCTATTTTGTTTGCTTCCGGATCAATACCCGGCTTGCCGGTCATATTGATGGTGGATCCGATAAAGGAATTTTTTACATTGAATTTATCCGGCTGTTCATCAACCGTATAGAGAGCGGTTAAGTCGGAATAAGATAATAAACTTCCCCCTTCCACGGCATAGTTTCCATCCAGGATGCTGTTGTAGATATTTTTCTGCATATTTTGCGGCAAGTAGGTTTCATAGCCGGTCATAAAAGCAAGACCGCCGCCATGACCGGGATTTCCGTTGGTGAAATTACCGTACAAAGTCGAATTGATCAGGTTTAACTCACTTCCCGGTTGCACGTTCCAAACGCAAATAGCTCCGCCGTCCGTATTGGCACTATTTCCATAGAACAAAGAATTGCTAATCGTTATAAGGTCGCTGCTTTGACGTCCCATGAAGTTGTCCAACAAGAAAGCGCCGCCATGATCCTGAACGGCTTGGTTGCCGATAAAAGTACAGCGGTCAATGGAGATCGTGGTACCGGTAGGCTGATAAGATACTTTATCCAGCAGGGAGATAGCGCCTCCTTTTTTGGCGGTGTTGCCTTCAAAGACACTTCTTTTGATATCAATATTCAACGGACCGTCAGCCCCGTGTACCCATGTACAGATGGCGCCGCCTTGCGAATTGTTCACTTCGGCGCAGTTATTGTAACCGAAATAGCAATCTTCTATCAGGATATCACCGGCGCTAAGGAACAAGGCGCCTCCTTCTTTTCCCAGATTTTCCGTAAACTCACAGTTTTTGAAGGTAGCTTTCCCACTGTTGATAGTGATAGCGCCGCGGTCGCCCCACCCGTCGCGAGCGTCGGCAGGACTGGCTACATTGCGGGTTATATCGTTTAGGGTAAAATTGCAATTGATGAATGTCAATTCCGTACCCGAACACCAGATAGCCGATGCATCACTTCCGTATTGACCGTTGGCCGCGCGGTGAGTAACCGCTTTCGTAAACAAAATGTTTTTGAATGTCACCGGATTAGCACCTTGGAATTGAAAAAGAGCCGCTTGTTCTTCACCGGAAAAACCGTCTTTGGCCGGGTCTTCTCCCAAGAATGTGATTCCGGCTATCTTCAAGGCATTCCGGAAGAAATAACCGCGATGATACAGTAAGATACCGTTTTCAGGATTGGCCGGATCTTGCGTACCGTCTTCTATTTTAGTGGCAAAATCTGTTTCTTCGGTGATTTTAATGATTCCGCTTACGTGGATCACATCTTCCATATCAATGATGTCGTTGGCACGAATCAATGTTTTGACAGCCGTTGCGGCGCTCAGTCCGTTATTACTGTCGTTACCGGTGGCAGAAAGATAAATATCTTTCGCACTCATCCCCTGGCTAAGCAGCAAGGTTACAAACAAAATAAATGAATAAATCTTTTTCATGATAATTTAATTTTAAATGATATATATTGTTTATTTTCGCTTAAACTGTTCTTTCACCAACTTCAGGTAAAGCGTACCATATCCGGTACCATAGCCTTCTTCGGTGGGTTCAATGGTTGAATTGGTTTCCCAATTATTGAATGCGTCCACGATGACCATCGGATTATGGCCAAGATTCATTTTGGCCACATTGCAATATTTCTTGAATTCTTCCGGATCTTTGGGCACTTGCGGTTCGCTGTAAGCCGTAGCGCTCAAGGGATAATAATTATACGAGGTACTTACCGGCGGAATGAAGTCCACACCGTAAGTATTCCAGGCATATTCGCGATTGTACTTCAAGTTTTCGTTCATCATTTGCGGCAAGATGTAGGTACGTTCCCAGTTGCCGCCTCCCACGTTGCACATATTACGAACGGTCATGGCATCCACTTTTCCGGTCATGTGGAAATAATGGAAACGAGCCGGAGGCGTCCACTGTTCCTGTTGCGCAATCAGGTAAATTTCTTTGCCGGAATGTTGGCGCACTGCTTCGCGAATGCCTTCGTAAAGTTTCTGCGAATTTTCGGAATAGACCCGTTCCGAATTCCGGATAATCACGACTGGCCGGCCGTTGGTATGATAATAATTGGGATCGGCGAAATAATCGGAGATGCGTTCGTAGAAAGCATACAATTGATTGACGCGGGGAATAAGCGTGTCCAGTACCACCACTGTTTCCGGCGTTTCTCCCGGTTCCAATTCCCTTCCCGGGTCCACTATGGCTGTTTCAACAATATGCGTAGGAGCCACCTTTTCAATCAACGTACTGTTGTTCAAGCCCGAACAAAAGCCGTCCATATTGACCATCAAGGCAAACTTCATTCCTTTGAGGTCAATCCGCGGCAAGGTGTCGTTTTTCATTTGAAACAGGTTGATAAAAGCGCTGTCTCCGGAATTCATATTCCGCGGATAAACCCGGTTCCGGTCTTCGCTTACCACCGGCAGGATAAAAAAGTCGATAGCCGCCTCGTTGCCCCAATCAATGATTTGTTGCAGCGCGATGGCTCCGAGTGTATCTACATCCAAACCGTACTGTCCCAATACCGGACGGACATAAGGGCCTACATTTCCGGTAGCTTCCACCCTTTCTTCAGTTAACCGAGTCCACTGTTCCTCATTCGATAAAACTCCCTTCGGGTTGTGCAGATACGCGCCGACCGGAATATCGGATTTGACAGCTATTTCCTCAATTTCATAATTCAAGAAGTAATCATCAATAGACGACTCCCCTATTTCGTCTTTACAAGCATACAAAGCGGTAAAGACGCAGCATAAAACGATGTATTTTAATAATTTTGTTTCCATATTTCTTATATAATTCTATTTGCTTCAAACCTAACAGGTTTTAAAAACGGGTTAGGTTTAATCTTAATTTTTAATTAAAAGTCCACTCCGCCGCCTTCGGGAAGATAGGTGCTGATGATTGCTCCGGCCTTGTAATTGAATGCTTTCGTCAAAGCTTTCGTATCGTTGGTTTCGCCGGTCATTTCTTTCGCTTTGGCCAGCATTTCTTCGTAAGTAGCGCCATAAGTATGGATGAAATAGCCGGCATAGAAAGCAATCCGTTTGTTGCCTACATATTTCGCCTCGGCTGTTTCCAAATCAGGATTCCGTTTGGCAATGCCCAAGGAAGTAAAAATATTATCCCCCCAGCGGTCTGCCCGGTAAAACGGACTGGCAGTTTTCAGGTTATCCAGTGCTATCTGATATTGAACGGCATTCTGACTCAACTCCGTTTTCGGATAGATAAACCGTTCCATCGAATAATTGTAAGTCGAATTGGCGCCTTCCACTCCTCCGGAAACACCGCTGGCGAAAAAGGGCGGGAAGGATAAGGCGCGTGTCCGTCTTTCCAGATTCCAAGCTTCTAAGAAATTGCCGAAACCGGCGAAATAACGTTGTTTGTAGATTTGTTCCAAGTGATTGGCATCACTGCCGGCTCCATTGATTTGAGCGGTATATAATCCGCGCCGGTCGCTGAATCCGGTTTTACTTGTATTCCACTTGATTCCGTCTTGTTTGGTGTAATCGCTTACTTTCGAGGTAATGCCGTATTGTGCAAAAGAAGCGCTGATACCTTCATTGTAACAGGCTTCCGCCGATTGGCTGCCTATACCGAAACGAATTTTGGCTTCCGCTTTCATAAAACAGGCATCGCTATAAGACAATATCGGAAGCGAGGCTTCTTTATCCAAAAAACGTCTTTGCACATACGAGGGATTGTATTTGCTGGCCAAGGATGTAACCGGATCGGAAAGGCGTTCCGTTGACGTTGGACTTACATACTCCGCTTCCCAGTTGAATGCCATAAAAGGCAATTCCGAAAGAGGTACATACGGAACCGTATATTGTGCTTTGATGGAATCCCGCCGCAGGTCGTTCAATCCGTCCGCTTGATGTTCGGCATAATCGGGGCATCTGTCCGTACCGGTACGAACGCATATATGCGGGCGCGTAATGGTGTCGGTAAACAAGAAAGGCTTTTCCGTTACACTGATAGCATTGGCATTGGTAACTGCGAAATATTCTTCTTTCCGTGGATCGTTGAATGTAAATAAATAGACGGCAAAATATTCTCCCATCCCCGGATAGATGGTTTGATTGAATTCCGAGGGTTGCGCTTCGATGCCTTTCAGCAGGCGATTGTAGTAGAACGAAACATCCGAATTGATGTTGCTTCCCCATTTGGGTGCCACGTTTTCGTCGTTGGAAGCGATTAGCCAATCTTCATGCGCCATGGCTTTTGTGACATACATTTCGGCGATTTCCGGAGACAGGTTTTGTATATGCAAAGCAATATTGAGTTGCAAAGTATTGGCAAATTTCCGCCATTTGCTTACGCTTCCGGTAGCTCCGAAAACAGGATCCGGATTTAATACGTCCGTTGTATAGAGGGACTGCGTATTATACAGGGCAAGAGCCTCATCCAACAATTCCAGCATTTGCAAATAAGCAGTCGCTTCGGTATCGTATTTGTATTCCGTTTTGTTTTCATCGGTCAGCATCGCATCGCTCATGGCAATACCGCCGTACATGGATGCCATGATGTAATAAGTGTAGGCTTTCCAGGTTTTGACGATTGCCAAGCGGTTTTCGTATCCTATTTTGCCGGTGTATTCCAAATCGGTTTTTTCGAGATCGCGTAATATCTGAACATAGAACCGGTTGTAAAAACCATCTCCTTCGTCTTGACGAGGCCCGCAAAATGCCTGAATAACCGCATAGCGGGAATAGGTCAACAGATAATTGAAGTTCAATTCCGCCAGATTGTTCATGGAACGATAAACGGTGCCGGGAAATACATAATTGAAATCCACCTCATACAATTTGTTGGGATCTTTATTTATTTCCTCAAAACCATCCGTACATCCGCTGCTGAGAAAGAGGAGCGCGGAAATTATCATGCAATATATTTTTCTTGTTTTCATATTTCTTCGGTATTAAAATGATACTTTTAAGTCAAATCCCCACGTAGCGCTCGGCAAAGCAAATCCTTTTTCAAGCCCTTGCGCGTTACCAACCGAACTGGTGGCTTCGGGGTCAATTCCTTTAGGTGTGTTTTGAAAGAGGATAGCGACATTCCGGCCCACTGCCGACAGACGTGCCGAACCAAAAGGCGTTTTTACCAACAATTGCTTGGGAACATTGTAGCCCAGACTGATTTCTCTCAATTTAATGTAGCTGGCATCAAATATATATTGTGCAGTATTGGAAGCGGCGTTGTGCGTCCACTGTTCGATAGGTCTCACCCAAGCCATGCTCGGATATCCCGCCCAATAATCCACATCCGGGCCATAAACGGTATTGTCGATAATTACACCTTTAGGCCTTTCACCGTCGGGATAAAGCACCGAATTGTCTCCAAAGTTGGCGCCCGGAGTCACCGTATTTCCGGGACTGAGGAATCCGCGCTGTTCATCGCCGTTTTCTCCTAAAATCATGGTAGAAAAGAAATTATCCTGCCGTCCGGCCAAAGATTGAATCGTTTGTCCGTAATTACCACCCATCGTAGCGGTACGAGACCAGAGGATGCCGCCTTTTTTGAAATCAAGGGTAATGCCGAAATCAAAATCGCGATAGGTGAAAGTATTCCGCCATCCGCCCATGAAATCGGGTTCGACGCTTCCCAAATATTGGTCAGATTCGGCAAACGGACGTCCGGTCAGATCGACGTAGATTTGCCCTTGCTCATTCTTCCGGTAATTGTTCCCATAAATTACGCCGTAGGGCTTGCCTACTTCTACATACAAGCGTGTATCGTATTCGCCGCCATCCAATTGGAAGCGATCGACACCGTCCACCAAGGAAACTATTTTGGAACGGTTGAGCGACCAGTTGAAGTAGGTACTCCAACTGAAATTCCGTGTTTCAATGGGTGTTCCTCCCAACGAAATTTCCACTCCTTTGTTTTGTATCTCGCCGGCATTGAATACTTTGTTGTTGTAACCGGATATTTTGGATATGTCGGCTGTGATGATTTGATTGGTGGTTGATTTTTGATAGTAGGTAGCATCCAAAGTCACGCGACCGTTGAATAACCGGACATCCAATCCGACCTCACTCGAAATGGTTTTTTCGGGTTTCAATCCGGAATTGTTGCGTGTAGCATCGCTCACATAATAGGTGTATCCCAAAAAGGTTTCATTGGAACGGTTGTATCCGTTAAACAAGCGGTCAAAACCTGCATCATTCCCCACCTGGGCAAAAGAGGCTCTCAGTTTGGCGAAAGATAAAACCGGCGATTTCAGTTTCAACATATCCGTCAATACAATACCGGTACCAAATGAATAGTAAAAGTACGAATTATTTGCTTTGGGAAGGGTGCTTGACCATTCGTTGCGGGCGGTAACATCCAAGAACAACCAGTTGTCGAAAGAGAAGTTGACGGCTCCGAAGATGGATTGTTTTTCTTTTCCCCAATACCCTTCCGAAGTTTTGTTCTCTCCTTGACTGTTGGATAGACTCCGCACATCTTGTTGAAGCAGAGATTCCGCTTTGGACCAAAGGCGATTGCTGCTCAATTTTTGCAGGCTGGAACCGACATTGGCACCCATGCGTATTTTATCCGATAATTGCTGATCGTACATGAAAATGCCGTCGAAATTATTATTAACGGTAGTTTCCTGTGCCGTTTCATAAGCGCCGTCGATGTCGAAAGGCGTGTAATAATTATCGAATCGCCAGTTGCGGCGCGATTGCACATCGGTGGCAGCGGTCAAGCGCAACCGGAACAAGTCGCTGAACTTGAAATTCAGACTGGCGTTACCCAATAACCAATGCGAATCATCGGCATTGGCCAATTCGTTCAATACCCAATACGGATTGATGAATCCGCCACGCGAAAGCGCCGTACCATCCGGATTTTTCCAAGGCGTAAGCTCTGCCATTGTCACGTCCCGCGGGAGATTGGCGACAATCCATAAAGGATTGCGGTCGGAACCATTGCGATAGCCGCGATTATCCACATCTTCGTAAATATATTTCACTCCGGCATCCAAAGTCAGGAACTTCGCCATTTCGGTTACGGAACGAAGGCTAAACGAATGACGATTCATCTTGTTGAAGTTTTCCAGGATGTCGTCGGCATGAATATTGGTGTAGGAAAAACGCATAGAGGATATATCATTGAAAACTTTGTCTATGGAAACGCTGTTGGTAATGCTTGTCCCTGTTTTATACATATCTCCGATGGTTTCGGGCGCCGGGCTGTAGGATTTGACTTCTCCGTTACGGCCGACAATGTCAAAACCCAGCATGGGCATCCCCCACGACCAGTTGGTTACATTGGCCAGCGGCATGCTGTACATTCCGTAAGGCAAATCCGGATTAAACGTTGCGCCGCCGGATGCTCCGTAAACATTATTGCCGTTATACCAGCGATTGTCAATTCCGGCTCCGTAGATATTTTGCAAAGTCGGATATTGATAAAGATTGGAAAAAGTCATGTTGTAGGCATACGAAACACCCAATCCTGCTTTTTGAGAACCTTTTTTAGTCGTAATCAAAATCACGCCATTGGCGGCATCCGAGCCGTACAAGGCCGAGGCGTTGGCTCCTTTCAATACTTCCATGCTCTCGATATCGTCGGGATTGATGTTGTTGGCGGCATTGCCGTAGTCCAAGTCGCCGCTACTCCCCATTTGGTTGAGAATGGGAATGCCATCCACCACATACAGAGGTTGATTGTTTCCGGTCAACGAGTTATTTCCCCGGATAACCACGCGCGTGGAACTTAACGGACCTCCAGCGGAGATCAGTTGAACACCGGACACTTTCCCGGCCAACATATTCAAGAGACTGGCATCGCGCGTCTCGGTCATCGACTTGGTATCCACCGCTTGACGGGCATACGACAAGGATTTGGCATCGCGACTGATTCCCAGGGCTGTAATCACCACTTCCCCCAACAACTTGTTGTCTTCTTTTAATACAATGTTTAGCGCTTGTCCGTTTTTCACTTTGACGGTTTGGGTAGCGTAGCCCAGATAACTGACAGTCAATTTATCCTCCGGTTTTACCTGAAGTTCAAAATTTCCGTCCACATCCGTAACCGTTCCGGCAGAGGAACCGGCAATCTTGATATTGGCGCCGACAATTGATTGTTTGGATTCATCCGTAACCGTTCCCAACACCTTGAAGGATGCTTCCTGCGCTATTCCGTAGAGGGAAAAGAACATCAGCAACAGTGTGAATAATAAAATTCGTTTTTTGCTCATAATGATTAGATTAATAGTGTTTGTTCATCGTTTTATCAATTTCGTTTTATCATTCTGATTATCAGACAGAAAAGACAAAATATAAATTCCTTTCGAATAGGCTGTTCCGTCAATAACCGTGGATGCTTCGTTGGTGTATTCCGAGTAAATCTTCCGCCCATTTGTATCGGAGACGGATAATAAACCGGCTTGCGGCAGTTTCACATAAAAGATTCCATCCGAGGGATTCGGATAAACAGACAAAGACGACTTGGCCGCCGTTTTCAATCCGGTATCCTTTTTCCGGAAATTGAATTTATCCACGTAAATGTCCCCTTGTATATTGAAAGTCATCACCTGAGTCCCCTGATTCAAGGAAATATCCGAAAGGGTTGTGGTATGAAAGACTGTTTTTGACCCCAACGGAAGGTTCGTTACAAGCGGATTGGAATTCCTTTCTCCATTGAAGGTCAAATAAAAACCTCCCAAATTGTCTGATTGAACAGAGGCTCCGATGCAATCGAAATCATATTTCCCGGATTCCGTTACGTTAATTGTATAATTGGTATATTCTCCGGTAGCGGTGTTTGACAAGTAGAACATTCCGGTTGAGCGGTCTTGGTCGATGTCCACAAAATCTTTGGGGCGGTATTTCAAAAATTTGTTGCCAACGGTGGTATCGTAATATCCGTAGCCTTGTCCTCCTTCATTAAAATCTTCGGCTTCAATGCTTCCGGCTACTTCCCAAGCGGTTCCGCCGTAAGGAGTTCCCAAAAACACGGCTCCTTCTACAATTGTTTTTCCCGTTGCAACACCATTTTCATTGAAGGCATCCACCGAAAAATAATATTCCGAATCGCGATTGAAATAACCTGCTTCCAATTGATTGGTGAAAACCATCACGGCATTATTCAATTGATTTTCGTTTACGCCCCAATGCACGATGTACCCGGTCGCGTTGGTTTGTTTGTCCCAGTTCAACTGAAAACGTCTTTTGTCTTCAATCTTTCTTTTGGCCAGAAGATTACTCACTTCCTGAGGCAATTCGCCTTTTCCGGAACCGAATACGCGGAAACCGGACAAAGAAAATTTCCCGTTTGCTATTGTCTGTGTGTTGGTGATGCGCAAATAGCGTGTCTGAACCGGATTATCCAAGACTATCAACTCATGAGGCATGTCTTTTGTATTTTGTGTCCGGTCTATAATCTGTGTCCAATTTTCGCCGGTATCGGAACTTTCTATTTTATATTGGTAATAGACATACGAACCGGGATTTCCCAAAACCGTATAATCCTGATCGGCCATATTTACCTGAATGGCATTCACTTCCATCGTTTTTCCCAAATCCACTTGCCACCATTCGCCGGGATTGCCGGTTTGAGCCGACCATCCACTTTCTATTTGTTCATCATTCGCTTTATTAGCAGTATAAGCCAAATGGGAAGACGAGGCGGAGGTCGTTTTGCCGTAAGAAAGTAGCGACCAATTCATCGAACGGTTGTCTGTTTCCAAATTGACTTTTGCCTGCGGGATGGCGTAAGGATAATCCGTCCAAACAGTGTGAGCAAACGGTTTATTGTCTTCCGAGAAATAAACCGGGAACAAACCCAAGCGCCGTTCAAAGGCATGGCGGACAGAGATTTTCATGCTTGCCACATGCCAATAGTTTCCGTACTTGTCTTGAAAGGTATGTCCGTGTCCGGCGCTTCCGATAAATCCGCCGGGTTTAATGGAAAACGGATTGTGTTCCATATAGGTAAACGGTCCCAAGGGATTATCTCCCACGTAGGTGCCGTCGGCATAGACACGAAATTCGGTTCCCGGGCCGGCATATTGCAGGTAATATTTTCCATTGTATTTAATCATGCAAGGACCTTCGTTCCATCCATCTACATTTTTTTCGTTGTTCACTCCGGAAGCTTCCCATCCGTATTTGTCGGAATGATGTTCGATTAATGCCACCGGCTGTCCGATGGATTTAAATCCATTGGCAGGATCCACTTCTACACCCATAATCGGGTCTTTGTCCGAACAACCCCAGTAGATATACACTTTGCCGGTATCTGCGTCTTTGTAAAAAGCGGGGTCGGCTGTTCCGTGTTCAAAACGAGTGGGGCGCAATTCTTGCCAACTGTCCGTATCCGGGTCGGCGGTGACGAAGATGCGCGGCGATCCGCCAATCAGGTAATACATTTTATCGTCATGCACCAAAATGGTGGGCGCATAATTCTCTTGTGTCGTGAGGGTTGTATTCGGGATGTACGTCCATTCGATCAAGTCGGGCGAACTCCAATAGCCGCCGGATTTGGAAGCAAACAGGTAATATTTTCCCTTGAAATATTCGCAAACCGGATCGGCGGCTTCCCTCCGGGATGGTTCGTCAAGCTGAAACCGGTAATTCAGATTCATCGGATTGGCAACGATACCGCTGTGTTGGGCTTGCAATGCTAATGAACTGCCAGCCAATAGCAACAATAAAAATGCGTATTTTATGTTTTTCATTTTCTTATGTATTTATTTGAATCGATGAAAGCGAAGTTTACGCATGCTGGGTGTTGAGCCTATCCGAATATCCAACTCATCGCCGTTCATTCGGCGTCCGGGGATCCAGTTGCCGTCAGTAAATTCCCCTTCTTCGTGCAATACCGTTTCCACTTGGTCTTCGGCTTGATTGGGTTGGAGGTAGAAAAAGACATTCATACCCATGCCGGCGACGTAAAATTCGTCTTTCCCGGTTTGCAAGATCAGTCCGCCGGATTCGGGACGGTTTTCTCCTTCGTTCCGCTCTTGGGTGTATTCCACTCGTATCCGGTAGTCGCCCAGCCGGATTTCTTCTGTTTTTTGATTGGTGTATAATAAGCCTTTGTTGTTTTCCTTTCCGCAATATTGCGAGAAGAAAGGCAAAAATCCGTTAAGCGATTGATACGATTTGGCTACTATGTTTGCCCGTTCTCTATGATAGCCGTCAATGCCGAAAGGAGCAAAACACATCGCATTTTCGCCAATCGCATAAAAGACATAAGCCGCTTGCCGTATGGACGGAGCCAATTCCGGGAGAAACAAGGGATTACCGCTTTGCGTGTACATCTGACAAATCTTCTTGAAATCATCCACATACACATCTGCACCAATCAAATCAATGGCCGGAGCGGCGGCATGCCAGATGTCGAACATTTTGGAAACAGGCCCTCCGCTGGGATAATCGGGTATCAAATCTTTGCCAAAGCTCCAATCCAGCCACGCATTGGCATACATCGGGATGTTGTATTCGTTTTTGCCAGCTTGGGTCACTTCATTGACGAAGCGGGCCACATACCAGGCAGAGAATACTTCTTCGGCACCCTGTCCGAAAACGGCTTGCCAGTCAGCGCCTTCTTGCAAAGAGCGTCCTTTCATCATCTGTTGCAATTCCGGAATCAGATGGGTTTCATGTAATTGCAGGAAACTGAGCAATTCTTGCGGAACCGCCTGTTTGAATGCCGCTTCCGCTTTGTCGTTTCTATCTCTGGAAGAACCCAAGATACCGGTTTCATTTTCAACCTGCATCATTAAGACCGTTTGTTGCTTCCGGTCGTATTCTTTGATACAAGCCATCAGTTTGGCAAATGCTTTGGCATCGGCTTTCACGGTATTTTCTCCGAAGGCAGACAGCGTTCCGGTATTTTTTCCGTTTCTGATTTGCAAACGCGGAAAGCGTTGGATGTCCTGTTTGACCCATTCGGGCACGTAAGTAGATCCCGCATTTTTCCAGGTACCAAACCAGATGAGAATCAATTTCAAATTCTGTTGACGCGCCCGGTCAATAATTCCTTTCACCAAACTGTAATCGAATTGACCTTCCTGCGGCTCGAATAACTCCCAGGAAACTGTTGCAATGACGGAATTCAAATGTCTTTCCTGCAAGTCTTTCATTCGCGGATTCAGGTAATCCAAATTGGAAGCAGTGGAATTGTGCAATTCGCCGCTCAGAAAAATAAACGGTTGGCCGTCCACGATCAACTGTTTGACACCTCTTGCATTTTCGACTATCCGGGGAAGTTCCTGTGCGTTCATTCCTACGGAAAAAACGACTGTAAATAAAAATAATATTGTCTTTTTCATTATTGATAGATTTGTGTTCCTGCTATAATTCCATTCTCATTAAAGGCATCTATTTTGAAATAATACTTGGAATCCCGGTTGAACGAGCGACCTACATATTCATTTCCATAGACCATCGCGGTGTTGTATAAATGATTTTCATCCACACCCCAATGCAGCACATATCCGGTAGTGGGTTCCTGCGCATCCCACGTGAAGTGGAATATCCGGGAATCCTGCGCATCTCTACTTATATGGAAATTTTCAACCGGTTGAGGCAAAGCTCCGTTGCCGTTTCCAAATACTCGCAAGTCCGATACGGAGAATTTTCCTGTCATTTTTTTCTTATTCGTGAGGCGGAGGTATCTTGTTTCCTTGGCTTTAGGCAAGACGATCAATTCATGCGGAGCGTCTTTAGTGTTTTCGCTGCGATCAATCAATGTTTTCCAATGGTCGCCATTCGTTGAACATTCGATGATGTATTGATACGCAATATAGGAATCCGCCGCATTATTTGTAAAATCCTGATCGGCAAAATTGACTTGTATGGCATTTACAGTCATAGGTTTAGCCAAGTCGATTTGCAGCCATTCGCCGGGATTGCCTGTTTCGGCAGCCCACCAGGATTCTACCTGCTCATCCGCTGCTTTTTCGGGACTGTAACCGGATAAGGAAGAAGAGGCGGTTGCCTGTTTACCGTAAGAAAGCAAATTCCAACCTACGGAAAGGTCTTCCGTTTCCAGGTTTATTTTCTTATCCGGAATGCGGAAAGGATAATCCGTCCATTCGCAATGGGAATACAGCTTATTGTCGTCCGAGAAAAATACCGGAAAAATACCCAAGCGCCGTTCAAACATGTGACGTTGAGATATTTTCATACTGGCCACGTGCCAATAATTTCCATATTTATCTTGGAACGTATGTCCGTGTCCCGCCCCGCCGATAAATCCGCCGGGTTTAAAGGTAAACGGACTATTTTCCATATAGGTAAACGGCCCCAAAGGAGTATCGCCGATATAAATGCCGTCGCCATAAACCCGAAATTCCGTTCCCGGACCGGCGTATTGCAGATAATATTTTCCATTATGTTTAATCATGCAAGGTCCTTCGTTCCAACCGTCTGTGTTCCGGTCGTTGTTGTGTCCGGAAGCTTCCCAACCGTACTCTGCCGATTTATGCTGAATCAATGCGACCGCCTCGCTAATCACTTGGAAGCCGTCGTTCGGATCTACTTCCACGCCGAATATCGGATCCTGATTGGAGCAGCCCCAATAGGCATAGACCCGTCCATCGTCATCGCGGAAAAAGGCAGGGTCTTGCGTTCCCGGTGCAATAAATTGGAACTTGCTGTCTATCAACTCCCAGTTATCCACACCGGGATTGGCTGTTTTGTAGATTTTGTCCGGTTCCCACGAACCCATATAATAGACGGTATCGCCGATCACCCAAATGGTGGGTGCATAATTTTCAATGGTGGCGATGGATTGGCTGGGAATGTAGGTCCAATCGACTAAATCGGGAGAACTCCAATAGCCGCCCGATTTGGAAGCAAACAAATAATACTTGCCCTTGAAATACTCGCAAACCGGATCGGCCGCTTCCCGCCGGCTCGGATCGTTATCCGGAAATTGGAAACGATAATTTAAATTCAATGGATTGGCAATAATAGCTTCGCCCGGCGCCGGATGGGTTGGTTGATTTTGCGTACATCCGGCCAAAAGCCAAGCGCTCGCCACCAAAGCAAAGATAAAAATAGATACGTGTTTCTGCATGATGAATAAATTTCTAAGTTGAAAGCACAAATTTATTCCGGCTACCTTAAAAGAACCCTTAAAATACCCCTTAAAGCAGTTATTAAAATGGCATTAATTAAAATAATTTTAAAAAATCAGTAACTGTTTAAATATACGATACGGAATTAATTGAAAATATTTTTGTACTTTTGACATTATAAATATAACATAATGGTAAACGGATGCGAAAGATGAAATTATACCATGGTAGCAGTCAGATTGTTGATAATCCCAGAATAATAAACCCTAATCGCGGGCTTGATTTTGGTGTCGGCTTTTATACCACGATGAATATCGGTCAAGCACGTGATTTTGCTCGGCGTATAGTAATTCAAAGAAAAATTCAAGGGGAAAATATTACCGGTGTTATCAATGAATACGAATTTTCCGTAGGTGATTTGAACGCTTTGGAATTTAAAACTCCTGACGATTCTTGGTTCGATTTCGTATTAGCGAATCGTGCAAATAAAGACATGGATGCTGTCGATAGTAATTTTGATATTGTGATAGGCCCTGTCGCTAATGATAAAGTTTATAGAGTGTTCAATAAATATTCTGAAGGAGAAATCACGCGAGAGACGGCTTTAGAGCAACTCAAAATTAGTGATTTGTATAATCAGATTGTGTTCAAAAATGAAAAATCATTGAAAAATCTACACTTTATCAGTTCTAAACGTGTGGATGATTTTGAGATTACAATTGATTACACATCCCCACTCTATCCAATTATTCAAGAATTAATTGCAAATATCTCAAGTAATTATAATTTAAATGAGATAGCAGCGGCAGAACAGTTATACAATTCAAAATTATACGCTCAACTCGAAGTCGAAGAAACAAAAATTTGGCATCTGAGCATACCTGCGTTGATGGATCTATTTATCAATGAACATAATACCGGTGAACTAAATTTGGAGGGAATAGTATGAGCAAGCGAGGTGAATACTTTATATATATTTTAGAACAATATAAGCGTAACAAAGCCATTGGAGGCAAAGAAGCGCTAAATATGTTTATGAGATACGGTATCGTCAGCTATTTGTGGGTGAGTTACGAAGCCTTGCATACAATGGCTGATACGATCGTATTTCAGGATATTGATAATATTGTAGCGAAACATTCAAACGTATAAATTGTACACGTACCTGAATCATGAAACTCGGTATCCTGTCCTTGCTGATGTTTTGTCTGGCATTCACCCTTGCCGGTCAAACGCCATCCGGTGGTTCTTCCATCTACCCGGCAGAAATGGAATGGGACGTTTTACATTGAATCCGGAATTTGGAAAACAATATTATGCTACTTGTTATCAAGGCGAACAATCCATTCAAGTGAATTTGCCGGAAGTAAAAAATAATACTTATGCTTTGTCAAGTGTTTGGCGACAAAACAAATTATGGATTACGGTCAATAAACCGGCAGAACAACCTTGTCCCGAAATGTATCTGGTAGCTCATGCAAGGGGAAATATCGTTTATGCCGGAAAATGGAACAGCGGAAATGAAGTGATTGGCATCGAAAAAGAAGCATTTCCGTCAGGAGTTACCCACTTGCTATTGCTGACACAGGATTTTCAGCCTTTGAGTGAACGGCTGGTTTTCACTATCCATGTTGATGATTGGCTAAAGCCGGTAATCCATACACAAAAAGAAAGATACAAACCCAGAGAACAGGTGAAAATGGATATTAACGTTCTTCATGGGATTGCGGGTCAAGCCCGCAATGACAGAGAGGAGAATGATGATAGTCCGGATAATTTCGCTATTTCGATTACCGATGATAAAGACGTGAAAGTTGATACCACTTCTACTATCCTCTCTGAAATCTTGCTGACTTCGGAACTGCGGGGACAGATTGCAAATCCGGCATATTATTTCCAGCCTGACAATCGCCAAGCGGAACAAGCTGCCGATTTGTTGATGCTTACCCATGGATGGAACCGCTACGATATCCCGGCTGCCCTGCGGGGAGATTTCCGCATGCCTGCAATACCGGCTGAACAAGCGCAATCTTTATCCGGAACAGTCAAAGGCGGTTTATTGTCCAAACCTTACAAGGGAGCCAGAGTAAACCTTTTCACGACCGGTCTTGATTTCTTCGACACAAGGGAAACGGACGAAAACGGACGTTTTGTATTTGAGGACTTGGAATTTGCAGATAGTGTCCGTTATGTGGTAGAGGCATCGAACAAAAGAGGAAAAGACATTGTGGAGTTGTATTTGGATGCCGTTCTTTTTCCACCTTCGACTGCATCCTGGATTTTACCGGAAGCATCACAAATGAAAGATGAAGAACCGGAGTTTTTGGATTATGTAGCCAAAGCGGATCAGAAATATGTTTATGAAAATGGAATGCGGATGATCAATCTTCCGGAATTGACTGTTCGGGGAATAGACAGAAGGAATGAGGATCCTGTATTTAGATCTAAATCACCCAAGGTCGTTGTAATGATTGACGAGACCGGTAAAGCCGCGGTGGATTTTTATTCGGCAGACGGAGAAACGAATTATACGGTTATTATAGAAGGAATTTCCAATAATGGCATTCCCATCCGAAACACTAAAAAAATAGCCGTTTCGTCTAATATCACCAACTAAAATCCAACGGTTATTTGTGGAAACAAAAATAAATACCTAATTTTACATTGAAAAATCACAGGAGCAATTTTGGAATGAATTTCTGATATCGTCAATATGGCTAAATTACAGCTTTTAATAATAATCCTACTTATTAGTCTTGGATCTGCTTTTGCTGCCGATCAAGTCAATGAGGCTGATTATGGTTTATTTATCAAAGCATCCCCTACAGTCAATACGCAACGGACGAGCCTGATTTTAGAAAACAACGCTCCGTTAAAATTGGATAAAAAAGAAACGACTTTGTCCTTTGACATGTATATAAGGAAAGAGTATGTTTTCGGCATTGTTTCCCGGATAATAACCAATAAAAACGAAAACATCGACCTGATGCTTACCGTTAACGATGATAAACAGCATCCGATACTTGTCATCAACGAATCGGCCTATACGGTCAATCAAGATATCGTAACGGAAGAGTGGATACCGGTCGGCATCACCTTATCCAAGGAAAAAGAGGCAATTATGCTGACTTTTGGAAAAGAAGTATTGTCCATTCCCTACGATTTGTCCGAAACTTCCCATGCCAAAATTTCCTTTGGCGTATGCCGCTTCGAACCTTTCGGCTCTACGGATATTGCCTCGGTCAATATAAAAGATGTCAAGATTTTCAACGATGGCGAGTTGAAGCGT
This sequence comes from Bacteroidia bacterium, assembly GCA_026000155.1. Lineage (GTDB taxonomy): Bacteria > Bacteroidota > Bacteroidia > Bacteroidales > Azobacteroidaceae > Azobacteroides. The sequence continues at coordinate 30,949 of BNYG01000003.1, forward strand.
TATTGGAAACTGAAAGAACACCTTCGGGATGGCGTGTTGGATTCTATCTCCGGTATTCCTGCCATAGCCGTCAATCCGCAATGGATCATTGATATTAATTCGGCCTGGAAGAAAATATATACCGACCGGGTGCTGCTCAATACACAAGTTACGTTTGATGAACAAAGCAAGTTTTATATGGTATCTCCCGATTCCAAGCGAATCAATGTATTTGATACACGTACCGGAACGGCCGATACTATCCTCGTTGCCGGCGGATGTATTGCCTCCAACAGTCCGAATATGATTTTCTTTGATTCCGTCTCCAATAACCTGGTAACTTACAATCTGGACGAGTCTTACTTTTCCCTGTATTCCTTCGAAACCAATCGCTGGAGTTCGGATCGAAAGCCGAAGACAGATCCTTATCTGAACAACTCTGCCATCTATCAACCTTCCAAACAGACGCTCTATTCCTTTGGAGGCTACGGCTATCATAAATACGATCACGATCTTATCAAAATGTATCCGGCGAACGGCAATCAAAAGAAAACGGAACTGATGGAAATACCTCCGCGCTATTCGGCTTCAACGGTCATCGTAGATGATACCTTGTATGTATTTGGCGGCCGCGGCAGTAAATCAGGACGCCAGGAAATACTTCCCCGCAACTATTACGACCTCTATTCGGTGAATTTGCAGATGGATCAAGCCATTAAATTGTGGGAAGAGGAAGAATTCGAAGACTATTTTCTGCCGGGAGAAAATATGGTTTTCGACCGGGACCGGAACTGTTTTTATTTATTTACCTCGCAACATGGCGGTACCTTGTTTAAGTTGGAAACCAAAAAGAAAGGTCTGGAGCAAATGTCTTTCCCGATAGGCGAAAACATGGAATCTTTTTACCTGTACACCAATTTGTATTTCTCGAAATCGCAACAAAAATTATTTTCGGTTATTTACAAACAAGTAACGGAACAAGAAGTTGTTTTGACTATTTATGCATTGGATTATCCGCCGGTGCCGATCGTCAGTTTAAATCAAATCCCTCTCCCTGAGAGAAATAAATGGCAAGAGAATATCTTTTTAATTATCCTGTGGGTTCTGGGTATTGGATTGCTCGCGTATGCGGTATTTCTATTCCGAAAGAAGAAAAAGCAAGCCGGCGCCGAAAATCTTCCGGTACATTCTAAAAAAGAATCTCCCGGAAAATCCCGGATTGGAGAGAAAAATCAGTATGACTTTTCTAAAAGCGCCGTTTGTTTTCTCAATGGATTTAATGTGATAGATAAAAATGGAAATAATATCACCAGGCAATTTACGCCGACTTTGCAATATTTGCTTATCTTACTCATTCTCAATACCGCCAAAGACGGCAAAGGTATTTTTGGAAAGCAGTTAATACAATTGCTCTGGTTTGATAAAAACGAAGAAGCGGCCAAAAACAACCGGAATGTTTATCTGAGCAAATTACGATCTGTCTTTGAGAACGTTGGAGGGGTGGAAACAGCCAGCAAAAACGGATACTGGACCATTCAATTGGACGACAGCATCACGTGCGATTATATAGAGGCCATGCACTTGTTCACGTCGATAAAAGAAGATCAGGAGAAAAATCCGACACAAATAAATAAACTATTGGAACTCTTGTTAAGAGGCGTATTATTACCGAATACGGAGATCGATTGGTTGGATAACTTCAAAAGTGATTTCTCCAATCTAACGATAGATATCCTGACCAAGCTTTCGCAAAATGAAGCGTATCAATTAGATGATGAATTAAGATTAAAAATAGCCGATACCCTTTTCCTGCACGATATAATCAATGAGGAAGCGCTTTATATCAAATGTTCCATCCTGTTTCATTCGGGAAAAATGGGCATTGCCCAAAAGGTTTACAATAATTTCTGCAAGGAGTACAACCATTTGCTGGGAATAACGTATAAATATTCTTTGACGGATGTGATCAATCGGATAAGCCATTGATTTTGTAAAAAAAACACAAATTTACCCCACCTAATTTTGTAAAAAATTACAAATTTAATAGGGATATTTAAAATAAATGTAGTACATTTGTGTCGAAAACAACAAATTTACCCCACCTAATTTTGTAAAAAATTACAAATTTGAAAGGGAAACCCGAAAAATTGGAGTATGAGACGCTGTATTATTAATGAATTGATAGATTGGAAAAATTCTTATTCGCCGAGAATGCCTTTGGTTTTACAGGGAGCAAGGCAGATAGGGAAAACGTATGTCCTAAAGGAATTTGGGACGAAATATTACGAAAATGTTATTTATGCCAATTTTGATTCGGATGTGTCGTTAAGAGGTTATTTTGAGGGCGACCTAAAACCCGATCGTATTATTGCGATTCTCGAAGAATATTTTGCATCCACTATTCATCCGCAAAAAACATTGATTGTGTTTGATGAAATTCAGGAATGCCCGCGTGCCTTGACTTCGCTCAAATATTTTGCGGAAGCAGCCCCACAATATGATATTATCGCTGCCGGGTCGTTGCTCGGAGTGGCGCTGAAAAATCAAGAACCGGATGCTCAAGGGACTTCTTTTCCGGTCGGAAAGGTTTACATAAAAAGGATGTATCCACTTAATTTTGAGGAATTTTTGTGGGCAAAACAAAAGACTTTGCTTGCCAACGAGATTAAAATGCATTTTGCAAATAACAAAAAAATGCCCGCTGCATTGCATAACGAGGCGCTTGAACTTTATCGAGAATATTTAGTCGTAGGCGGTATGCCGCTTGTTGTTCAAACGTATATTAATAATTCTTCAACGCCTAATTTTGTTGAAATTCAGAAACTTATATCTGCATCCTATACTGCGGATATGACAAAATATACTGAAAAATCTCAAGGAATCAGGAATATTGCTCTGTATAATTCCATTCCCATTCAGCTTGGAAACAGTGACAAGTTGAGTAATAAATTTGTTTATAGCGCCGTTGAAAAAGGTGCGCGTACGGCCACTTTCAAAGATTCGGTCGATTGGCTCGAAACAGCCGGCATTGCACTCAAATGCACTAAAACAACTCGTGGAGATGTTCCTCCAGCCCAATATGCTGACAGGAGCGCATTCAAATTATATCTCTCAGACGTAGGTCTCCTTTCACAAATACTGAAAGTGAATCGTGAAAATTTGCAGCTATTCAATCAAATGTACAGAGGCGCCATCACTGAAAACTACATTGCCATGGCGTTGACTCAACGGGGGCATAGTCTCTATTTTTGGGAGACAAATAGTAACAGCGAAGTTGATTTTGTTACCACCATCCATGGTGCAATCATTCCAATTGAGGTGAAAAGCAGCGAAAATAATCGTTCAAAAAGCCTGAACGCATTTATTCAGAAATACAAACCACAGTATGCTATACGAATTTCAGAGAAAAACTTCGGATTTGAGAATGACATCAAGAGTATTCCGCTTTATGCCGCATTTTGCTTGTAAAAAACTGACCGCTTTTCCCGATTAATCATTTTTTAATATGTATGTTAAGGACTCTTTTAAGGCTTTCTTTAAGGGAAGAACGTTTCCTTTGCCGAAGAATTGTTAACATAAATATTTATTCGTATGAAACACGTAATTTTTACTTTTGGAATGCTGGTCGCATTCGCTTTTAATGCTGCAGCTTTAGACCGTACCGGTTGGACGGCAACCGTATCTCCTAATCTGGATAAGGGCGGTTGGACACCGAATATGTTTGACGGCAATGTTGATACCGATTGGAATTCCCTGAACATACAAACAGCCGGGGACTGGATGATTATCGACATGCAGACCGAACAAACATTCAATCAGATTATTTTTGATCAAACAGGCGCTACGGGCGATTATCCGGAAGCTTGTGCCGTTTATGTATCCAACGATCCGGATAATTTCGGCGACGCGGTAGCTACAGGCAGGGGCGTGAATGCCGTTGAAAGCAAAATCGACCTCTTTGCAGAACAAACCGGTCAGTACATCAAAATTGAACTGACAGCCGACAAAGGCGGTTATTGGGTGGTCAAAGAATTGTATGTAAACTTGGTTACCGAAAAAGACGACCGTTTCGGATGGACAATGACGGCTTCGCATAATAACGATAGAGCTGCCTGGGCTTTGGATGGCGACCTTTCCACCCGGTGGGAAAGCGGCCCGCAAAATGGAGTCGAATGGATTATCTTGGATATGAAAACAGCACACGAATTCAATACCATTTTATTGAATCAAAACGATGGCGGTGATTATCCGCGTGAATATGCCGTTTATGTATCGGATGATGCAAGTGATTTCGGCGAGCCGGTTGCTTCGGGTACAGGTACGGACAAGATTACCCGAATCGAATTGGCTGTCGATCAAACCGTCCGTTACATCAAAATCGCACAAACCGGCACCAGCGGAGGCATTTATTGGTCTATCAACGAATTGGATGTTGAAAACAACGAACGGGTTTCAATTCCGCAAGTAAAAAATGAAAACGGGAAATTGTATTATGCTCAAGGTCAATTAATGCTGGAAGGCATATCATCAACAGCTACCATAAACATATATACTGTCGCCGGACAAAGACTGAAAACCGCATTTGGTAATCAAAATACAGTAAATGTGAATCTTGCACAAGGAGTGTATATTGTGAATGTGAAAGATGGGGCGAGCAGTTATTGTGAAAAAATAGTTGTAAAATAAGGGCAGATACTTCTGTCATTGCGGGTCAAGCCCGCAATGACAGAACATACAAAAATTACAGCTACTGCCATCTCCAATAATTACACAAATTGCCGACATGGCGGTTTCTTTGTCTTTCCACCGGAATATGCTTACAACTACACAGAGCGCTATTGCTATTATCAATGCAACAGAGGATAATTTTTTCATGGCTGTTTACGAAAATGATACTTGATAAGGACGGGATTATCTTCCTCTCCATGCTGTTTTTTTCTCAATATATTTTCTTCGTCCAAGATGGTATCGGGGATAATTTCTTCCAAACCTATTCTGAACATACGCCAAAACGGTGCATAGCCGACTACATAATCGTCTGTCCAGCAAAAAGGAAATAAGGCTGCTCCTTCCTTTGTCTTTTCAAAGACGTATGTTTTATTTCGGTTCTCATTATGGAATACATTTATATATTTATTGTCTCTTATCAATCCGGTGTATAAATATTGACTGTTTCTTTCGGACAGCTTAAACATATAGTTTATAACTTCTGAGGCGTATGCTTTTTTTATATAATCAACAGCCTCTTGACCTTGAAGACTCGGCATTTGCTTGACCGTCTCATCCGAAATATTAAGATTTCCAAAATCCCATGTATAGGCAGTTGTTACTTCGCCGTCAGGTAACAATTCATAAACACGGTTGTCTAAAACCTTAGTAAAATAATTATAATTGAAAAAAGGAAATGCACTCATCTCTAATGATATGGAAACATTATTCATACCCGGCTGCGATTCTTTGAATATGGTATTACTATTTGTGGAATAAAATTTCATCCGGTTATCGTAATCATACGTCGAAAAGACAAGCGTATCTTTATTCAACGATTTGATTTTACCATAAGCGCTGACTATCAGTGGAAGTTTGATTTTTTGCAGAAAGTTTCCGTTCAGGTCATATTCATGAAGCGAAGCACCTAACGCGGAAAGCAGTATGATTCTCTGGTTGTATTTATCAATGTCGAAATCGGCAATATCCAAGTATTCATCAGGTCCCTGTCCTTTGTCATCGATATTAAACAGAAATTTACCCTGTTTGTCAAATGCAATAAGTTTGCAGGTAGCAAAGCCCGGATCCAATACATAGTAAACGTCATCGTGTACAATTACTTTGCTGATGCCACTGATCAGCGATTTGTCGGTAGTTTCTAGCGGAATGACTTCAATCTTGTCAAAAATGTCAAAAATGGAAATATTATCCATTTTATCAATATCAGCTCGAATGTATTTTGTATCTGTCCCTGAATCAGTTTTTTTACAACCAACCATGATACATAACGCAATAAATATAAGAATGTTAGTTTTCATGTGTTTTGAATTTAATTATTTTTATATCGACAAAGTTAGGAAAAAATTGGACAAACCCATCTTCAAGCCCAAATTATAGACTTGATACCACGTAATTTGTTTTTCAAAAGTGTAAACAAGTACAAAACGGACAAGCATTGTTTCATTGCTGATTGGCAACCGGATTTTCAATGTGGTTATCGTTTTGGCAATGTCTAAAACCTTATCAACGCTCAGGTGTATGCCACTTGTTTTCAGTATTCTTTCAAGTTCCTTATACACTTTGTAAGCCACAAAACAAATACAGACGTGCGCCTCAATGCGTTTCTTTGTAAAATGGAACATCGGTCGCAACTCCAAAGTGCCTTTGGTTATGCGGAAAGCCCGTTCGACCTGCCATAGTCCGCAGTATTGTTCATAAACCGTTTGTGCAGTCAGTGTTGTATTGGTAATGTAGCCCTTCAATCCGTCCCACCGCTCGTCTTCTTTGATTTTATGGTAATTGATGGTCGCCTTTATGTCATCGCTGATTTCCAAAAACTTGTTGTAACCGCGCTTATTGACCTTATCTTTGGTAATTGAACCGCTATTGAAACACTTGATTCAATATCAGTTGAGTGCCATTGAGCAAAATATTTTCGATATTGGACAAAAACGTCTCGGTAACCTGCTTTTCTTCCTGTTCTTGCCTCTGTTCTGTAAACATATCACGCTCGCCAAGATATGCCGACAGCCATTTTTTGCCCTGCTGATATAACTTTTCTATCTCAACACTATCGGAACTGCTGCCAATAGTTTTAATAACACGATACTTGCCACCGTTTTTGTCTATGACCTGAACGCTGACAAAGCCACTCGGATTTTTCTTTTTGCGTATAAACATAATGCAAGAATAACACTCTTTTCGACCGGGACACCTATTTTGGTGTCCTAAAAATTATAAATGACACAAAATAAATCAATTACAAAAATGAAAGTTTTAAAGTGTCAAAGTCAGGAGCTACCATAAACATATATACTGTCGCCGGACAAAAACTGAAAACTGCATTTGGTAATCAAAATACAGTAAATGTGAATCTTGCACAAGGAGTGTATATTGTGAATGTGAAAGATGGGGCGGGCAGTTATTGTGAAAAAATAGTTGTAAAATAAGGGCAGATACTTCTGTCATTGCGGGCTTGACCCGCAATGACAGAAAACTTTAGCTTATTAATTCAAACCTTGTATAAGGTACTAAAGCTTTCGGAATCCGGATGCCTTCCGGTGTTTGATTATTTTCCAACAGTGCAGCAACGATTCGTGGCAATGCCAAAGCGCTGCCGTTCAAAGTGTGGCACAACTGTATTTTCTTATCATCACTCCGGTAACGGCATTTCAAGCGATTAGCCTGGTAACTTTCGAAATTGGAAACCGAACTGACTTCCAGCCAGCGTTGTTGTGCTGCGGAAAAGACTTCAAAATCAAACGTTAATGCGGACGTAAAACTCATGTCGCCTCCGCAAAGACGAAGGATGCGCCACGGCAATTCCAATTTGTCCACCAGCGACTGTACATAATCCACCATCTCTTGCAAGGATTCGTAGGAATGTTCCGGTTTGTCAATCCGGACAATTTCCACTTTATCGAATTGATGCAAACGGTTCAAACCGCGGACATCCTTTCCGTAAGAACCGGCTTCCCGGCGGAAACAAGCCGAATAGGCCGTATTTTTAACCGGTAACTCTTTTTCGTCCAGAATCACATCGCGGTAAATATTTGTCACCGGCACTTCGGCGGTTGGAATCAGGTAGAGGTCATCGACTTCGCAATGGTACATTTGTCCCTCTTTGTCAGGCAATTGACCGGTTCCATAGCCGGAATCCGCATTGACCACATAAGGCGGCTGTATTTCCATATATCCGGCTTCCCGGGCATTGTCCAAAAAGAAATTGATTAAAGCGCGTTGCAATTGGGCGCCTTTTTGCTTATACACCGGAAAACCGGCGCCGGCAATTTTCACGCCCAATTCAAAATCAATCAAATCGTATTTTTTCGCCAATTCCCAATGGGGAAGTGCGCCTTCGTGCAAGGCAGGAATGACTCCACCGGTTTTTTCGACTACATTATCTTCCGCATGTTTACCCGCAGGAACCCGGTCGGAAGGAAGATTAGGAATTTGACAGAGCAATTCGGTCAGTTTTTTTTCGGCGTTTTTCATACCGGCTTCCAACTTTTTATTGCCGTTTTTCATGTCGGCAACTAATTGGCGGGCAGATTCGGCGGCATCCTTTTTACCTTCTTGCATCAGTTGCCCGATGGATTTCGAAATCGTATTTAGATTCGCCAGATTACTATCCAACAACTGTTGAAAAGTTTTCCGTTTCTTGTCTGTCTCAAGTACTTCATTGATAATTGCTTTGGCATCGTAATGTTTTTTTGCCAATTTATCAATCACTTCCTGGGTGTTCTCTGTAATAACTTTTAACGTAAGCATACTGTTTGTATTTAAATCAAGTGCAAAGATACTACTTTTTGTGAATCGAAATAGTATAATTCCATTATCTTTCGTATTCCACGAATGTGAATGAATAAGGATGTTTCTCGTCCGCGAGATGTGTTTCCCGGCTCACTTCCCGCCATTCGTGATAATTGATGCTGGGAAAAAATACATCTGCTTCGGGAAATTCAGCGTGAATCTTGGTCAGGTAAAGTTTATCGGCATCCGGTAAAATTTGGGCATACATTTGAGCGCCGCCGATAATAAAAACCTCGTCTTCATCCATTAACTTAATCAAGGCGTAATCCAAAGAAGAATAAACGATTGCACCTTCGATTTTCAAATCCTTATTCCGGCTGATGACAATATTTTTCCGGTTGGGAAGCGGACCTTTCGGCAACGAGTCAAAAGTCTTGCGACCCATAATCACCGTGTGTCCCGAGGTTATTTCCTTGAAATGTTTTAAATCAGCCGGTAGGTGGCAGAGTAAATCATTGCCTTTGCCGATTTCGTTGTTTTTGCCGATGGCGACGATAATTGAGATTGTCATACGGCAACGGTTCCTTTAATGTGCGGATGCGGGTCGTATCCTTCCAATTCAAAATCTTCGTATTGAAAATCAAAAATGCTTTTTACATCCGGATTAATTTTCAGGGTAGGCAAGGGACGAGGATCGCGGGACAACTGTAATTTCACCTGTTCCAAATGATTGGTGTAAATATGTGCATCGCCTAACGTGTGGATAAAATCGCCTTCTTGAAGTCCGGTTACCTGAGCCATCATCTTCAGTAACAGCGCATAAGAAGCAATATTGAAAGGAACACCAAGGAAAATGTCGGCGCTTCGTTGATATAATTGCAAGGATAATTTGCCGTCGGCTACATAAAATTGGAAAAAACAATGGCAGGGCGGCAGTTTCATTTGCGGAATAGCGCCTACATTCCACGCACTGACAATCATCCGGCGGGAATCGGGATTATTCCGGAGGGTGTTGATGACTTCCGTAATCTGGTCGATATGACCACCCGAATAATCGGGCCACGACCGCCATTGATAACCGTAAACCGGACCTAAATCGCCGTTCGCATCCGCCCATTCGTTCCAGATGCGGACACCATTTTCGTTCAGGTATTGAATATTGGTATCGCCTTTCAGGAACCAAAGCAATTCGTAAATGATGGATTTCAAATGCAGTTTTTTCGTGGTTAATACCGGAAAACCTTCGGCAAGGTTAAATCGCATTTGGTGACCAAACACACTGACAGTTCCGGTGCCCGTCCGGTCTTCCTTGGGAGTTCCCTCGGAAAGAACCCGTTGCAATAAATCTAAATATTGTATCATAATTTTTTTGACAACTGTCCTTTTAAATTCAAAAAACAAAGATAGTTTTTTCAAATTAAAAATCTAACTTTGTAGTATTATTTTTATAGTTATAATTTTTGTGTCCCATGAAAAAACGGATTTACCGGGCAACTTTCTTCTTGCTGTTTTTTACTTTAGCGCCTTTTGCCGCTTCGGCATGGGGAACGTTAGGGCATCGTATTGTGGGTGAAATGAGTGAAAGTTTATTGAACCGGAAAGCTAAAAAGGAAATTACCAAGCTGCTGGGCAATTCGAGTATAGCCATGGTTGCCAATTGGGGCGACGAAGTGCGTTCCGATAGCTTGTACGATTATACGGCTACGTGGCACTACACCAATTTGGAGAGCGGTTTGATGCGGTTTGCGTTCGATACGCTGGCCGTCAAAACCGATAACGGACAAAATATTTACCGCATCATCGAACTGACTAACCATTTGAAGCAAGTTCCCAACGATACGGCCATGCTCAAGATGTTGATTCATCTGGTAGGCGATATGCATTGCCCCATGCACCTGGGACGTGCCGGCGACCGGGGCGGAAATAGCATTCAAATTACTTGGTTTAAAAGTCCGGCTAATCTGCATAGCCTGTGGGACAGTGCGTTAATTGATTCTCAAAAACTGAGTTACACCGAATATGCCAACCATTTGAAGCGGGTAAACAAATTGAAAAAAATAAAATTCAACGGACAAACAAATGTGATACTGGATTGGGCTTATGATGCGTACGCAAATGCGCAAGTGGTGTACGATTCTGCCGATGAAACCGGTAAGCCTTACGAATATCTCTATCACTATAAACCGCTGTGGGAGGAATGTTTAGTGAAAGCTGCCGAACGTTTGGCTTCCCTTCTCAATTACATTTATCAATAAAAGTCCAATGAATTAAAACCGGCTTCTGGCAAATACGCTCAACGGTAATTTTCTTTCTGCCTTGTCTTGCAAATACAATTCCCCGGATTCAATTTGGGCGCTTGGAGGAAAATAATCTTTGATCAGGTTTTCAGCAATCAAGGATGAAAATCCCATGGAATACAAGTTCAGCACGCAAAAAGAGTCCTTTTCATCGAGAATTTGGCTACAGGCATCCATCAATTCGGCAATATTATCTTCCAAAATCCATTTTTCCCCTTCGGGACCGCGACCATAAGCCGGAGGGTCTAAAATAATTCCCTGATACCGTTTTTCACGTTTCACTTCGCGTTTCACAAATTTCAAAGCATCTTCGCATACCCAGCGGATATTGTCCAAGCCGGAAGCCTCCATGTTTTCGCGCGACCAATTTAACACTTGTTTTACCGAATCCACATGCGCGACATCGGCTCCGGCCGCTTTGGCAGCTAAAGAAGCGCCGCCGGTATAAGCAAAAAGATTCAACACACGTCTGTCATTGCTAATCCCCTGCACGGAATCGTAAATATATTTCCAATTTTCCGCCTGTTCGGGAAAAATTCCGACGTGTTTAAACGATGTTAATCCCAAACGAAAACGGATTTTCATCGTTTTATACGAATAATTGATGAACCATTGTTGCGGCATTTTTGGATGCAAAATCCATTCTCCTTTTTCGTTCCCTTCGCCATTTGAGGGCGGACAAACCCCGCCCCTACGGCGGAACCACGCCATGGTTTGCTGTTCCCATTCTTTTTCGGGCAAGGCTTTTCGCCACACGGCTTGCGGTTCGGGACGGCGCAGGATATATTTCCCGAATCGTTCCAATTTTTCGTAATCACCGGAATCAATCAGTTCGTAATCAGGCCAATCAACAGGAGTAAGCAGTTTCATAAAGGTATTATATTTTAGTGATGATTCGTTCACGGAGTTGTAAAGCGATTTCTTTTTTTGAATCTTTCCACAATTGGGTTAATTGAATTGTCAATTCTTTTTGTTTTTCAAAGTCGCCTTGTTCCTGTGCCGTTTGAATTTCCCGGTTAATTACCTCCATTTGATGTTTCAGGATAGCATCCTTGTAATTAAACATCACGTATGGAACTTGTTCCAGCAGCATTTTATTTCTCTCCGCTTTTAATTTTTCTCCATCCGTTTCCACTTTCTTGTGTTTGGAATAGATTTTACTTTCGATGTAGCGGTCAGTTGAAATATCAACGGCAAAACGGCTTATTTCGGGATTTGGGTGGTTTTTGAAATAGTGTTCCGACACAAAACCTTCTTCCCGAAATTTTTCATATCCTTTTTCCAGCATTTTTTTGTATAACGGATTTTGAAATTCCATATCGTCGTATTTCAAATCGGAAGCGATAAATTCGATCACATTGACGGCAAGCATTTCCTGTGTAGCATCCTCTTTATAAAGGATCGCCTGTTCTCCATAACGGACGACATAATACATGATATTCCGTTCATATTCGTCGAAAAGCGCATTTTTTTCCGGTTGTTGTTCATAAGGCAAATCCGAATTTTCTTCATCCTGAGGCGGAGGAGGCAGGGTTTCTTCCGGATGTTCGGGATCGGGATAAAGGGTTTTCTTTTTCTGAAGCAATTGCTCCTGCCGTTTTTTCGCAATATTCCGTACCAATACCCGTTCGTCCATGTCCAGTAATTTGGAACATTCTTTTACATAGACCAAGCGAATGATTTCTTCGGGAATCAGGGCGATAGTATCTACGATTTCGGTAATGATGTGCGCTTTCTTAACCGGGTCGTTTCCGGCTTCCTGTATCAGCAAACCGGCTTTGAACCGGACAAAATCCGTTTCATGTTCCTTGATGTACTCACTGAAAGCCGATGCCGATTGTTTCCGGGAAAACGAATCCGGATCTTCTCCTTCGGGAAGCAAGACAATTTTAATATTCAAACCGGCTTCCAACAGTAAGTCAATTCCCCGCAAAGCCGCTTTGATGCCGGCAGCATCACCGTCATAGAGGACGGTCACATTGCTGGTAAAACGATTGATCAGACGGATTTGCCCCTGCGTGAGCGCCGTACCCGACGAGGCTACCACATTTTCAATCCCAGCCTGATGCATGGATATTAAATCCATATAGCCTTCTACCAGAAAACAATGGTCTCGTTTCACCATTGCCTGGCGGGCAAAATAAATACCATACAATTCGTTGCTCTTGTGATAAATCTCACTTTCGGGCGAATTGACGTATTTACCTGTATTTTCTACCTTTTTCAAGATACGGCCGCCGAAAGCAACGACTTTTCCCGATAAAGTATGCACCGGAAAAATGACTCTTCCCCGGAAACGGTCGGACAAATAATTATTGTTGCCGGCAAAGGTCAATCCTGTTTTTTCGAGGAATTGTTGTTTATAGCCTGCTTTTAAGGCTGTTTGTGTAAACGAATCGCGGGTTTCCAAGGCATAACCCAATTGGAACTTCCGGATAATATCTTCCCGGAGACCTCTTTCCCGGAAATAAGCGAGACCGATAGTCCGTCCTTCTTCCGTATCGAAAAGATTGTCTGAAAAAGTTTTTTGAGCGAAACTATTCAGGATAAACAGGGCTTCCCGATCGCTCTGCGCCTGTTTCTGTTCGTCCGTTATTTCCGTTTCATGAACTTCAATGCCGTATTTTTTGGCTAAATATTTTAAACTTTCAACGTAGGAAAGTTGTTCATGTTTCATGATAAAATGGATCGGTGTACCGCCCTCTCCACAAGAGAAACATTTACAGATATTTTTGGCCGGTGAAACATAAAACGAGGGCTTTTTATCTTCATGGAAAGGGCATAAACCAACATAGCTTACTCCCCGCTTCCGTAAAGTAATAAAATCCGACACCACATCATAAATTTGGGCTGCCGACTGAATTCGTTCAACAGTTGAATAGTCAATCATTTCTACAAAGGTAAGAAAAAAAAGAATTAATTTTGGTTAAGTCCCATATTTCAATTAATTTTGCAAATTCATGAAGCGATTTATTGTTATTACATTATTCATTGGTATAGGCTTAGGATTGAAAGCCCAATTTCCGAAAGAGGAGATTCGTGCGGTATGGTTAACCAGTAATTATTCCTTGGATTGGCCGAATAAACCTTACCGGAGTTCAGACGATATCAATGAGCAGCAGGAGGAATTGATTGACATATTGGATAAACTGAAAGAAGCTAATTTTAATATGATATTTCTTCAAACCCGGCTGCGAGGAGACGTGATTTATAATTCAAAGATTGAACCGGTAAGTAATTATATTCAGACGGTAAAAAATACCTGGTCTAAATACGATCCGTTGGCTTTTGCCATTACGGAATGTCATAAGAGAGGGTTGGAATGTCATGCGTGGTTTGTGACTTATCCTTTGGGTCCGGAAAAAATCAAGGGAAAAGAAAATAATTCGCAGACTGTCAAACAGAATAAGGATAAAGCCAGGCGTCATGCAGGAGAGTTTTATATGGATCCGGGAGATCCGAAGACCAATGCTTATCTCGTTTCTCTGATCGAAGAAATCGTAGATAAATATGATGTAGATGGCATTCACATGGATTATGTCCGTTATCCGGAAAAAGCCGATAAATTCCCGGATAATGTCACGTATAAACGTTATGGAAAAGGGCAAAGCAAAAGTGAATGGCGACAGGAAAATATCAACCGGTTTGTTTATGAAGTGTATGATGTCGTAAAAAGCCGGAAGCCGTGGGTACAAGTGAGTAGTTCGGTGATAGGGATGTATGATAAAATACAAGGTGACAAGCAGAATCATTGGACGGCAAGCAGTGTCTATCAGGATCCTGAAAAATGGTTGAAAGAGGGGAAGCATGACTTTATTGTTCCGATGATGTATTATGCCGGTGATTTGTTTTTTCCTTTCATTCAGGATTGGAAAGCGCGAAGCAACGGTCGGTTTGTGGTTCCCGGTTTGGGCGTTTATCAATTAGATGAAAAAGAATCCAATTGGAGCACAATCAAGATAAAAGAACAGATTCAATATTCACGTGAAAATCAAATGAATGGAAATGCTTTTTATCGTACCCGTTATTTGATGAATAATAAGAAAGGAATTTTGGACATGATAAAGAATAATTTTTATCAATATCCGTCCGTACTTCCTCCTCTGACATGGCAGGAAGTGAAACAACCGGAGTCTCCCGGAGATCTGACAGCGATGGCATCCGGTATGTATATCTTTCTGAATTGGAAATTTGCTGAACAATCCGGAGAGAAAAACGTTTTTTATAATGTATATCGTTCGGAGTATTGGCCGATAGATACAAATGATGCCGGTAATTTGGTTGCCGCCCGGGTTTCCGATCCGATGCTGTTTGTTCCGTTAAATAACGCTGTCGAAAGCGGTTATTATTATGCCGTTACTTCGTATGACAGGTATCATAACGAAAGTAAGATGTCGGATCCGGTTTATTTTGTGACAGGAGCATTCGAAAAATAAATGAATTATGCGGAGGTATATTGTCTTTTTTTTAGTGCTTATCTCATTCTATGCCTGCAATTCTATTTCAGAAAAACGGGCGGATGAGATTTTGCAATCCATGGAAGAAAAAGACGGCAATTATCAAGATATATCTTCCGATACCTTAATATTTGAAGCGCAAAAGTATTTTACTGCTAAAAATAATCTGCCCAAAGCAGCTTTGGCAAGTTTCTATTGCGGAAGAGTCTATCAGGAACAGGATCAGTTCGATAAAGCGATGGAAGCGTATATGGAAGCAGAAACTTTAGCAAAGAAAATTGAAGATGACGAGCTTCTTGGGACAATCTATTTTTTTACAGGAAAAATGTATTATAAGCAACTTTTCAATACTCAATGTATAGAAAAATTAAAGTTATCTTTAGCAATTACAAAGAAAGATTCAGCTCATTATAGCAGGGAAATTGCTATTTATACTTTACTTGGGAGTAATTATCTTATTCAAAATGAAAATGATAGTTGTTTTATTTATTATGACAAAGCATTGCAATTAGCAAATTTATATAAAGATTCGGTTAGTTTATCCATCGTAAATGAAAATTTAAGTGTGTTTTATCAAGAAATCGGTGATCTAAATACAGCTAAAAACTATTTACAAGAAAGTATTGAATTGAATAAAGATAAATCAGATCGTTTGTATTTTAATTTGGCTAAATTGTTTGATGAAGCAAATGTCAAAGATTCTGTTATTTATTATACCAAAATTGCATTAGATTTGGCTGAAAAAGAAAACAATAACTTACTAATTAGCACTATATATAACTTTTTATCTCAAGCAGAGACGGAAGATGGAAATTACAAAAAAGCCTTGGACTATAAAGACCGATATACCTATTACATAGCGACTGTTTTGAATGAGAAAAGAAATAATGATATATTAGTGGTTGAAAATAAATACAATTATGTACAAACTCAAAATAAGAACAATCAGTTATTAATTGAACGGCAATATATCTTTTTGAGTATATTAGGCTTAGGACTATTCATTATTGTTATTGGCTTTTATGCTTATTGGAAAATAAATTCACAAAGGATTCACTTGTTGAATATGGAGAAAACTTCATTGGAATCGGAACAACAAATCCGGTCTTTAACAAGTATGGCTGAAAGTTATAATGTAACCGAAAAAAGTTTGCGGACGGCGGTTCTTTCTCATTTTGACATATCGAAGAAAATTGCTCTTTTAAAAGAAGATGGACAGTTGAATGACCGATCACAGTATAAGAAAAGTCCTTTGGAACGAATCAATGATATTATCTATGGAAACCGGAAAAAGAAATATAATTGGGAGGTATTTTTTGATTCTATCAGTACAAATACTTTGTATAAGGATACGATTGAGAATATTAATGTCCATTACCCCATGCTGGACAGCCTGGAAAGACAAATATGCTATTTGACCTGTATGGATTTTAGTAATTCTGAAATTTCTGTTCTGTTGGAATGTGCATTGAATACCATTGAGCAGAAAAAAACAAATATACGTAAAAAATTAAATGTTCCGAACCGGACAAATATTAAAACTTACTTAGCTACTAAATATGTGAACAATTAAGAAGGATTTTTTCAGTCTAAGGAGTGAAAAAAAATATTATATGTTAAAATACATAACATACAGATTTGTAGTGTCTTAATTTTCCGAACCGGACTAAAAACTATATGGGGGCAACTATCTATTTTTCCCATAATTCCTTTGCTTTAGTTTTGCAATATCAAATCAAAAATTCAGTAATTTTTAATTGTTATGGCAAAGCGTGTCCGTTTTCTATTGATTACACTTTTCTTTGTAAGTATGAATGTAGTTTCTATAACTTCATTACAAGCAAAAGAGAAAGAATATAATGGCGATGTAAGAGAAGAATTGGAAAAATTAAGCCGTTTAGGAGAGCCTCCGGCACGTTACACATTGGATGTTGCAGATAGTAATTTTTAATTAAAGATATAATCACTGGCGAGTGATTGAAAATCGAGTAGGAAGGTAGAAAAAGTTTTGTTAAGATTTCAGTATTACTTTTTGCTGAAAAAAGAGAACAATCTCTCTTATAATGACACATGATTGTTTCCGAACCAAAACCTGGCTGAATCATTATTCTTCACAAAACAACTTTTCTTTATGGGGATTCAAACCGGCCTACTCGATTTATTTTTAATAAAACAAAAATCCGGTTCCCGGATTTTTTTGTTTTAAATAGTTTTGGTAAGTCAGAAAAACAAAATATCCGGCAGATTGCAATATAGACTTTGCAATTTGGAAATATTTTTGTACTTTTGCGTGGTTTTAAAATGCAATTTTTATGGAATCTTTGTATAAAACGCATCAGTATCTGGTAGAACATCTTGAGCTTCCTCTCCGGAGAAAATTAATGGATGATATCAATTGGAATGACCGGCTGATTGGAATCAAAGGTTCTCGCGGGGTAGGCAAAACCAGTTTTCTTCTTCAATATGCCAAAGAAAAATTTGCTGTTTTCGACAAAGAATGTCTGTATATCAATCTGAATAATTTTTATTTTACCGTTAAGACTATCAGGGACTTCGCTAAAGAATTCCGGATGAAAGGCGGTAAAGTATTGTTAATTGACCAGGTTTTCAAATATCCGGATTGGGCTTCGGACTTGGCTTATTGCTATGATAATTTCCCCGATTTGCAGATTATTTTTACCGGCTCTTCCGTAATCCGTTTAAAAGATGAACATTCTCCACTCAGTAATAAAGTGGTATCTTATAATTTACGCGGATTTTCGTTCCGTGAATTTCTTGAATTACAAACCGGTTGTACCTTTGATTCTTATTTATTGGATGAAATTTTTCAAAATCACACGGATATTGCCCGGGAAATTATTTCATCGGTCAAACCCCTGGCTTTTTTGGACGATTATTTTCATCATGGTTTTTATCCTTTCTATTTGGAAAAGCGTAATTTTTCCGAAAATTTATTGAAAACCATGAATATGATGTTGGAAGTAGATGTGTTATATATCAATCAGATAGAGCAAAGTTATCTACCCAAATTGAGAAAATTGCTGTACCTTTTATCGCTGACCACGCCGGGAACTCCGAACATCAGTCAATTAAGTGTGGATATTGAAACCTCGCGCGCTACGGTGATGAATTATATCAAGTATTTGAAAGATGCCCGTTTGGTGAATCTGCTTTATCCGGAACCGGAAGATTTTCCCAAAAAACCGGAAAAATTATATTTGCAGAATCCAAATTTACTATATGCTACCCGGATGATTAATGTAGAAAGGCAGGCATTGCGGGAAACGTTTTTTTATAATCAGGTGCATAAGGATTATAAAGTAAATGCAAGTGATAAGGATTGCCATTTTTTTATTGACGGGAAATACCATTTTAATGTAGGTGAATGGGAAAGAGGCAAATTCAATCCGGAAGCCTATTATGCCGTTGATGGAATCGAAGTGGGAGAACGGAAAGTGATTCCGCTTTGGTTGTTTGGGTTTTTATATTAATTTAACTAAAACAAGACAATGGAATTACAAACTATTCAGAATTTAATTTATGAAATCAGAGGTCAAAAGGTGATGCTTGACTATGATTTGGCGATGATGTATCAAGTTGAAACGAAGGTATTAAATCAATCTGTGAAACGAAATATAAAACGTTTTCCTGCAGATTTTATGTTTCAACTGACTGAAACAGAATATCAATTTCTAAGGTCACAAATTGTGACCTTAAACGAGAACGGGGAAATCTTGAAGTCACAAATTGTGACTTCAAGTTGGGGCGGAAAAAGAAAACTCCCTTACGCTTTTACTGAGCAAGGTGTCGCTATGCTTTCGGGCTTGTTGAACAGCGACATTGCTATTGAAACCAAGGACGAAATGGCTAATTTTGAACAACTATTCACACAAATTGCTCCGGAAGAGATAGGCGACAAATTCAACCTATTTACCTTGGTCGGAAAAGATTTTTTTGCGATTACGGCCGGCAAGCAAGTTCATTATAATTCGATGATAGGCAGTGGAGGTGGTTTTGGACTTCTTTTCAGGAAACCCACGACTTGGTGTATCGCTCGAAATGACCGTTATACGCTTGAGCTGATTAAAAAAGAGGGCACCTATACGCTGTCTTACTTTCCGGAGGAATACAAGAAACAGATGCTCTTTTTGGGAAGTAAATCCGGAAAAGATAGCGAAAAAATGAAAGAAGTTGAATTGACAAGCGTTCAAACGCCTTCCGGAAACAGCTCTTTCAAAGAAGCCGGACTAATTATAGAATGTAAATTAACGCAAATTACGACTCCCTCTCTGGATGATTTTTATTCGCAGGAGATAAAAGACAGCATCAGTGAAGCGAACGAAGATGCAAATACGTATCGGCAATTTGTATTTGGAGAAATTACATCGGTTTGGGTACGAAAAAAAATAGCGTCTGAGTAATATTAAAGAAGAAATGATAAAATAAATGCAATTACAAACAATACAAAATAAAATCTGCGAATTACGCGAACAAAGAGTAATGTTCGATTTCGACCTTGCAGAATTGTATGAAATTGAGACTAAACGGTTGAAAGAGGCTGTAAGGCGTAATATCAAACGTTTTCCACCCGATTTTTTGATTGAACTTACCAATGAAGAATGGGAAAATTTGAGGTCGCAAATTGCGTCCTCAAAAAGAGGTGGCACTCGTTATTCTCCTTTTGCCTTTACCGAACAAGGAGTTGCAATGCTTTCAAGTGTTTTGAACAGTGATAAAGCAATTGAAGTTAATATCTCCATTATGCGGGCATTTGTTTTAATGAGGCAATACGCATTAAGTCACAGAGATTTAACTGAAAAATTAAAACAATTGGAAGAAAAATACGACCAGCAATTCAGCGATATTCATGAAGCTATGAATTATTTATTACAAAAGGATAAACAAGAAATTGCGCATCGAGAGCGGAAGAGAATTGGTTTTAATGTAGATTGATAAGTTTAAATGGAAATATCGACACAAATGAATTTAGGAACAGGACCATTTATAAATGGTGTCAAAGAAATCACTTTAACAAAGTGGGAAGAGTTTCATACATTGATATTAGTGTGTCGTCCCTGCGGGACATTAAGACAATAAAAACAAATTTTTACAAACAACATAAACAAAAAAAATTATGGCTAAAGAAAAGAAATTTCTAACCTGTGATGGTAATCAAGCGGCAGCGCATATCGCGTATATGTTCAGCGAAACCGCTGCGATTTATCCCATCACTCCTTCCTCCACCATGGCGGAATATGTGGACGAATGGTCTGCTGCCGGACGAAAAAACATTTTCGGCGAAACCGTTCGCGTGGACGAAATGCAATCGGAAGCAGGCGCTGCAGGCGCTATGCACGGTTCATTGCAAGCCGGAACGCTTTCTACGACTTTTACCGCTTCGCAAGGACTGTTGTTGATGATCCCCAATATGTATAAGGTAGCCGGAGAATTGCTTCCGGGTGTTTATCATGTTTCGGCTCGTGCCTTGGCATCCCATGCCCTTTCTATTTTTGGCGACCATCAGGATGTGATGGCTATTCGTCAAACCGGATGTGCAATGTTTGCCACCGGTTCGGTGCAAGAAGTAATGGACTTGGCTGCTGTGGCTCATTTAGCGGCTATCAAATCGCGTGTTCCTTTCGTGCATTTCTTCGACGGATTCCGGACTTCTCATGAAATCCAGAAAATCGAAACGTTGGAAAATGCCGATTTGGCTCCGCTGATTGACCGGGAAGCTTTGGCTGCTTTCCGTCAACGGGCATTGAATCCCGATGCACCGGTGGCTCGCGGTACGGCTCAAAACCCGGATATTTATTTCCAGGCACGTGAAGCATCGAATGTGTATTACGACAAAGTAGTCGATATTGTGGACGGTTATGTGAAACAGCTTTCCGAATTGACCGGCAGGAAGTACAATTTGTTCGATTATTACGGCGCGCCGGATGCCGAACGGGTGATTATTGCCATGGGTTCGGTTACGGAAGCGATCAAAGAAACCATTGATTATCTGACGGCTAAAGGCGAAAAAGTTGGTTTGGTTTGTGTACACCTTTTCCGTCCGTTCTCCGTGAAACATTTGGGTGCCGTGATACCCGAAACGGTGAAACGCATTGCCGTTTTAGACCGTACCAAAGAACCGGGAGCTAACGGCGAACCGTTGTATATGGATGTGGTAGAAGCATTTGCTTCCTGCAAAGATATTCCTTGCGAAAATAAACCGGTTATCGTGGGCGGTCGCTATGGTTTGTCTTCCAAAGATACAACGCCGGCTCAAATCCTGTCGGTATATGAAAATCTTTCTTTGCCGATGCCCAAACATGGTTTTACCATCGGTATCGTGGATGATGTTACTTTCACGTCGCTGCCGCAAAAAGAAGAATTGATATTCGACGGCGGTCCTTTCGAAGCTAAATTCTACGGTTTGGGAGCTGACGGTACGGTAGGCGCCAACAAAAACTCCATCAAAATTATTGGAGATAATACCGATAAATATAGTCAGGCTTATTTTGCTTACGACTCCAAAAAATCAGGTGGTTTCACGTCTTCCCACTTGCGTTTCGGGGATAATCCGATTCGTTCAACCTATCTGGTGAATACACCGGACTTTGTGGCATGTCACGTGCAGGCTTATTTGCGCTTATACGATGTAACCAAAGGATTGAAGAAAAACGGTACCTTCCTCTTGAATACGATTTGGGATGAAGCGCAGGTAAAAGAAAATCTTCCGGATAATGTAAAGAAATATCTGGCTCAGAATCAGATAAATTTTTACATTATCAATGCAACCAATATTGCACAGGAAATCGGTTTGGGCAACCGTACCAACACTATTTTGCAATCGGCTTTCTTCAAAATCACCGGTGTTATTCCTTACGAATTGGCGGTAGAACAAATGAAGAAATTCATTGTGAAATCCTACGGTAAGAAAGGGGAAGATATCGTTAATATGAATTACGCAGCGGTTGACCGTGGTGGCGATATTGTAAAAGTAAAAGTTCCTGCCGAATGGGCGAATATTCAATTGGAAGCTGAAAAAACAGATGCAAATATTCCCGAATTTATTGCCAAAATCGTTCAACCGATTAATGCACAAAAAGGAGATGATTTGCCTGTTTCCGCCTTTACCGGTCGTGAAGACGGGACTTGGGTGCAAGGTACCGCTGCTTACGAAAAACGCGGGGTAGCCAGCCATGTTCCGGTTTGGAATCCCGACAACTGTATCCAATGTAACCAATGTGCTTATGTTTGTCCTCACGCTGCTATCCGTCCGTTTGTGTTGGATGCTGACGAACAAGCGAAAGCTCCTTCCGGTTTAAGGACATTGAAAGCGGTTGGAAAACAATTCGACGGTATGCAATTCCGTATTCAGGTCGATGTGCTGGATTGTTTGGGTTGCGGCAATTGTCCGGATATTTGTCCGGGAAACAAGAACGGCAAAGCCTTGAAAATGGTGCCTATCGAAGAAGAATATGCAGAACAGGACAATTGGGATTTCTGCGTGAAAGAAGTAAAAACCAAGCAGCATTTGGTAGATGTTTCCTCTAACGTAAAAAATTCGCAATTTGCAACGCCTTTGTTTGAGTTCTCCGGCGCCTGTTCGGGTTGCGGTGAAACACCCTATGTGAAATTGATTTCGCAATTGTTTGGCGACCGTCAAATGATAGCAAACGCCACCGGTTGTACGTCAATTTATTCAGGCTCAGCTCCTTCCACTCCTTACACCACTAACGCAGAAGGACACGGTCCGGCTTGGGCGAATTCTTTGTTTGAAGACAATGCCGAATACGGTTTGGGTATGAAAATCGGTACCGAAAAAATGCGTGAGCGCGTTGTGGAAAAAACAAAAGCCTTGCTGGCCATTGAATGGACGCACGAAAAAGTGAAAACCGCCGCTCAAAACTGGCTCGACAACATGAACGACACAGGCGCGGCCGGCAGAAAAGCCGCTGACGAATACGCCGAAACCTTGCTGTGGGGCGCAATGACGGTGGAAGAACTTGTGCAGTATTTCAAAGAAGCAAATTGCAACAACGACCCGAATATCAAAACATTGGAAGATGTAAAAAGTTATTTGGAAAAAGCGGGTACGCCCGAAGCAGCCGAAATGCTTCAATTGGTAGAAATGCAGTTAGCGTCCGGTTTGGATACTTGCGGTTGTCCCGCCTGCACCCTCTGCAAAGAGTTGTACGGGTTGAAACATTACTTTGTGAAACGCAGTCAATGGATTATCGGCGGCGACGGTTGGGGATACGACATCGGTTTCGGCGGATTAGACCACGTGATTGCTTCCGGTCAGAATGTCAATATCTTGGTTGTGGATACGGAAGTATATTCCAACACCGGCGGACAATCGTCCAAATCGACTCCGGTAGGCGCCGTGGCTAAATTTGCAGCAGCCGGCAAACGGATTCGCAAAAAAGATTTGGGAATGATTGCCACGACTTACGGTTATGTGTATGTAGCTCAAATTGCGATGGGAGCCAATCAGGCGCAAACCTTGAAAGCCATTCGCGAAGCGGAAGCTTACGATGGACCTTCGTTGATTATCGCTTATTCGCCGTGTATCAATCACGGTTTGAAACGCGGTATGGGCAAGGCTCAGGAAGAACAAAAAGCA
Organism: Bacteroidia bacterium; assembly: GCA_026000155.1. Taxonomy (GTDB): domain Bacteria; phylum Bacteroidota; class Bacteroidia; order Bacteroidales; family Azobacteroidaceae; genus Azobacteroides. Next base: position 54,759 of record BNYG01000003.1, read on the forward strand.
GCTGTAGAATGCGGCTACTGGCATTTATGGCGTTTCGACCCGCGTTTGGAAGCCGAAGGGAAGAACCCGTTCCAATTGGATTCCAAAGAACCGGATTGGAGTAAATTCCAGGATTTCCTGAAAAATGAAGTCCGCTTTGCTTCTTTGACGAAACAATATCCTGCTGAAGCAGAAGAGTTGTTCCGGATAACGGAAGCAAATGCTAAGTGGCGTTTGGATGGGTATAAGCGGTTGGCAGCGCAAACGTTTTGATTCGTTAAATGTTGCAACGTCACCGTAGGGGCAGGGTGCGCCCTGCCCCTACAATGAAACGGTACAACGTCCGTGCATTGAAAACGCATCATGCCCAATCATAAACGATAATGATTAAAAATGAAAACCATTGTGGAAATAAAAATCCGCAATGGTTTTTATTTTTTGTAAAACATATCACTATCCCAATTCGCAGGATTATTATGGATGTATTCTGCAATACGCACATGGTCGTTGGCGTTGCGAATAATCATAATCAGGTAATCGGATACTGCGGCGATGGTGTATGTTTGGATTATATGGCATAATTTAACGTTTTAGGACTGTAAAAATAACGCTTTTTCTTGAAAGAATAAATAGATTTTCGAAAATAATCTGTTCAAATTCGGAATAAAATTATACTTTTGTAGCATACTATAAAAAATAGATAGATATAACATAAACGAAAAATCGTGCGGAAAGCACCAATATTAAATAAATAAAAATAGCGATACTGCTATTCTTGGTCTTCATTTTCCACAATTGACTCATTTTTTGAGTTATTGATATAGAAAGGTATATGTAAGTTGTAACTGCGGGGCTAAGTAAAAGGGCAGTGCATTACGAAGAAGATAATCAAAGAATAAACAGATTATCGGATGAATAGCAGTAAGACCTGTTAAGTTTCAAAAACTTAACAGGTCTGTTTGATTCAAGATTTATTTAGCAAATCCTTTTATCCTTTCTGGATTAATTGCTTGATGGTAAATTGTAATGACTCGTACTGTGCGGGCAGTAACAGAATAGAGATCAGCCATTTGCGTATAAAACTGCGGCTGAATTGTCAAGATTTTGGTAATATTTTTCTGTGATTTTACAAATGGTCTTGCCACCATAAATCCATTTTTGATTTATATTCCGATAAACTCATTCCTTTCTGACGTTCCGCTTCGCATACCATTTCGCGAAAATCGGCTATTGTAACCTTCTGATTTTCACTTGGAAACAACCAATTAACTTCTTTCTTTTTCGTTGTAATCATACCGCTTTGCGTTTTATCTGAAAACAAAAGTACAATAAATTTCCGAAATACATGCGAATATACAACTTTTTCACGCCCTCACGCAAACTTAAACCGCATCACCACTTCCCCAGTCTCCTTATCAATCTCTATTTTCTGATTTTCCAGCCCAATATCTTTCCCTGTGGACATTTTAAACAATCCGGCTAAAAATTGCATGCCGTTATTCATCACTTGTTCTATTTCGGCAGATTTCTTTTCGGTTTCCATCCGTTCCTGCTCTTTTTGCTGATCTTCCTGTTCTTCAAACAATTCCAATTGAACGGTTTCGGAAGAATCGGTTACGATTTCTGTCGGCGTTTCAAGCAGTTGGTTTTCAGATAAATCCTCTTCTTTTTGCTCTCTTCTAAGTTCTTGTTCTTTGATTAATTCTTCTATTTGCTGGATAAACTGCGAACGTCCTTTGGTGGAAAAATCGACATAATTCGTTGTGTTTTTATCCGACAGAACACCGTCGAACAAGTTCTGTTTTACCAATAATCCGGCGGCAATATTCTGTTCTATCGAGAATCGGGTGATAAAATTGTAGATGGTCAGTTTGTGGCTCTTTTGCCCCAAGCGGTCGATACGTCCGATGCGCTGATTTTTCTTGGCGGGATTCCAAGGGAGTTCAAAATTAATCAGCATATCAGCTACTTGCAAATTCAGACCGGCTCCTCCGGCTTCGGTGGAAAGAAAAATCTTACATTCGGGCGTATCTTCAAATTGGCGGATGAGTTCGCCGCGCAACTTTACCGGAACGTTTCCGTTCAATTCCACAAAGCCGATATTGTTTTCCCGCAACAGTTGCCCGATTAATTTATGCACTTTGATCCATTCCGAGAAAATAATGATTTTGCGGTTGCTGTTCCGAAGGTCTAATTTCTCGAACAATATATCGCGTAATTCCTCTAATTTGGGCGATTCATTCGTCTCTTCATCAATCAGATAAGTAGAATCACAGACCATCCGGGCGCTGTTGAGCAATAAAGTTAATTTCTGCAAATCGTAGGGTGTCAGAAATTTCTTGCGGACAATTTGAGAAATGCCTTGCATGTATCCGGCATGATATTCTTCTTGCAGGGGCGACAATTTTACCGGAATATCAATTTGCTGAACAGAAGGCAATTGACTTAGTACTTCGCTCTTTTCCCTCCGAATAAGAATATTTGATAACTTTTCATTCAAGGGATTTAAATCGTAATAAGCGTTGATTTTATTCGGTTTTTCGGGGTCGAAAAGACAGTGTTGATAGGAAAATTCCCACAAGGGACCTAAAAAATAAGGGTCTATCGTGCTGATAATGGAAAAAATATCTATCAAACGGTTTTCGATGGGCGTACCGGTTATGACCAAAACATGCTTGTATTTCAATCGGTTGACTGCCGATGCCGTTTTTGTTTCGTAATTCTTTATTTTTTGTGCCTCGTCCAATATCAGAAAATCAAAATCCGCTTTGTTAATCGCGCGGCTGTCGCGCAAAATGGTTTCGTAATTGACGATGAAAAAGAAATAATTATCGTCCAAATACTGTTTGGCACGTTCTTCCGGCGTTCCGGACAGCACCAAGGCTTTCTCGTACGTAAACTTTTCAATCTCTTTTTTCCACTGCGATTTCAGGGTTGCGGGACAAACCACCAAGGTTTTGCGAAAACCGAAAATCTGCTTTTTAAGCACAGCTGTAACAATGGCTTGAATCGTTTTCCCCAATCCCATTTCATCGGCGATAATGGATGCCTTGCGAAAAAGTGCGAACTTCACGCCCTCCTGTTGGTAAGGGAAAAGCGACGCAGAAATGGACGAAAAATCAACTTCCTGTTTTTGTCTTAATTCGTCGAGCATCAATTCTTCATAGCGGAGTTCCACTTTTTCTTTCACTTCAGGACGAATGCAAATCGTTTCGTAATTTCCGGCTTCTTCAATAAAAGGCAAAAATGTTTCCACTTCCGTATTTTCAATGAATGCTGATTTTTTGAAGAATTTGGAAATCAACAGTTTCTCGTTCAAGGGTATTTCGCCCTTATAATGCCACGATATTTTGTAATCGTTTAGCGGGTCGCAATAGATTTCGATAAACGGATAAGTTTTGTTCAGACTGTCATACAAGGCTTTATTTTCCTTCAACTCCCGAAATGCATACATGATATGCTTGGTCGTCCCGAGTTTGTTGAATTGCGAATCGGAGCTATCGCTGTATCCGGTTTCCTTCTCAAAATCGCGCAGGAAAATTTTGTAACGGATACCTTTTTCGTTTGTCAGAACATGGTCGCCGTAGATATTATCCGCCCATTTAATCCGGTAATCGGCTTTGTCGGCTTTCATTCGCCGTTCAGTCAATACCCGTTTAATCATTCCCTGTCGCGAATATTTCTTGTGTTCCGTAATTTCTTTGGGTTTCAATTGTTTTAATTCCGCATCATATTGCAACAAACAAGCATAAGAATAACGATTCCAACCCATCCGCTCTCCGTTAACTTCGGGTACGATATGATTGTCTTCATCAAAAATCAGTGAAACATCCAACTGTGCGATTTTTTCTGTTGATGTTACGATAAAGTCAATGGAAACAGCCGATTGAGACAAAATTGTGCAATCATTGTTATTAAACAAAATTTCGCCGTACGCCAATTCTGTTGGGGCCAACGTTTTTTTTACGTCTTCAATTATGGAGGCAATATTATTCATTGATAGTTGTTTTTTAATTTGAGAGGGCAAAGATAGCATTTCCTATTGAAAAATAAAAAACAAGCCTGTTAGGTCTTAAAGACCTAACAGGCTTATAAGGAAATAATGCCGAAAATTTTTATTTACTTTTCAATGCTTTTTTCTCTTCGCTCTTCAAACGGCGTTCCACTTTCCGAATATCCTCAGCCGGAGGTAATTTTTCGGGAACAATTCCACGTTCAAGTAATGTACCCCTCACAGCCCGGTTATTCTCAATATGTTCCCGCTCTATCGGAGGCGTTCCCTGTAAATCTTTGGTCTGAACATTGATACTTGTCATTTCTGCCGCAAGGTCTTTCGCCTTTATATTCACTGTTTGAAGAAAATCAGCCACAGGCCTACCTTTTGGAACACTCAATTTATTCTTTAAGGCAGAGGCACTTAGATGAAATAAGGCTTGATCTCCTTTGGAACGAATCACAGCAAAATCTTGCTCATTAACACCCCGTTCATAGAGTATTGCAGACAATTGTTTTTCCGTTTCTTGCAATTTTGTCCTTGCTTTGACTCGTTCAACATCCAATAGCCTTGTCTCAACTAACTCTGCGATACGGGTTTGTATGGCAAAATAAGTTTGAGCAAAAGCAATTTGTTCCTTCCGAGTGTCCCCATTTTGCGCAATTAGGTAGCATGCATAACGTGTCAAAAGGATGTCATCTGTCTCATACTGAGCGCCTTTACCCACCTCGATCAGTTTGCTGACGTCAGCAAACTGATCCTGGGGCTCCAGAGAGGCATTTTTGCATGCTTCTTTCGCTTTGTCAATTGTTTTAACAAAATTTCTCCACTGGGAATAGCCTAATAGAAATTGTAATTTCCGGGCGCTCCAACATTCAACTCCATTGTAAGTAAAGGCAGCTTGTTCAAACTGCTGAAAAAGTGCTTTGATTTCTGACGACTTCATAGCTTTAATTTGTTTATTAATAATGATACGTAAAATGATTAAAATATTTCACAAAGATAAACCTTTTATTTTAATAGCAAAGTTTTTTAGCTATCTTTGCCCTAATCTTGTAAACAAATCTGATATTTTGAGAGAACTTATAATCATAGTACTGCTTTTTGCTTCGCTTACGGTTTGGGGAAATTCTTCTAAAGAAGTAAGTTTGGATTCCCTTGACTATTATCTTTCCCGGCAATCTTATTTTGATCAACAAAAGAAAATACATATTGACCGGATAAAAGAGAAAATTGACCAAAATAAAGACGATTCTACCCTACTCTACCCTTTATATGTCGATTTGTTTGAAGAATACCGTTCTTATATTTATGATTCGGCTTATGTTTGTGTAGAAAAACTGTTGGACGTTTCTTCGGCTTTGAAGGACCGGGACAAAATTACGTCTTCCACCGTCAAGATGGGATTTTGCTATTTATCGTCCGGCATGTTCAAAGAAGCATTCGACATCTTGACGTCCATTAACGTAGCGAATTGCAGCGATCCGACAAAAATAGATTATTATACATATAAAGCCCGGCTGTATTACGATTTAGCCGATTATAACAACAGTGTGGATTTCCGGACTCAATACAATGAAAAAGGGAATCAAATCATTGATTCTGCGATTGTTTTGCTTCCGGTTGCATCCTCCCGCTATTGGGCAACTGTAGGTCTGAAACGGATGAAATCCGATAATGATCGTGGCGCGTTGGATGCTTTCCGAAACATGATTAACACACAAGATTATTCCGAGCATGATTTAGCGATCAACACTTCCAGTACAGCCTATTTATATTCACTGCAAGGCAATCGGGAAGAAGCCAAACGGTATTTTACGTTGGCTGCCATTGCTGATATTAAATCGTCCACCAAAGAAACCGTTGCGTTAAGGGAATTAGCCCAAATCGTGTATGAAGAAGGTGACGTAAAACGTGCGGTGGACTATATGCGACAGGCTTTAAGTGATGCCTCTTTTTACAGCGCCCGCCACCGGCAATTGGAAATCGGTTATATTTTACCCATTATCGAAGAGGAAAGAACCAATCTGATTGAAAAGCAAAAAGACCGGATCAGTCTGGTTTTGATGTTCAGTTTTATTTTGTTGCTATTGTTGATTATCGCTTTTTTTATTATTTGGAAGCAATTAAAACGGCTGAATCAAGCGAAACAAACCATTCAAAAAACCAATGAAGATCTTACGCTGTTGAACAATAATCTCATGGAAGCGAATAAGATTAAAGAGGAATATATCGGCTATTTTTTCAGTCAAAGTTCCGAATTTATTGATAAATTGGAAACCCTGCAAAAATGGGTCAAGAAAAAAGTGCTTGCCCGGCAATATGAAGATTTGAATACGATCCATAAAAATCCGGATGCCCAACAGGAAAGAGAAGCCTTGTATATCCGTTTCGATCAAATTTTCTTGAAATTATTCCCTGATTTTGTCAATGAATTTAACAAATTGTTAAAACCGGGCGAACAAATCCAATTGAAAAAAGGAGAATTGCTCACTACCGATTTACGTATTTATGCCTTGATGCGCTTAGGAATCCGCGATAATGAGCAAATTGCACAATTTCTGGGCTATTCCGTGAATACGATTTATACGTATAAAACCAAAATCAAAAATAAAGCCAAAAATTCCAATGAAGAATTCAAGGAAAAAATTATGGAAATAAAATCCATCTAAGCATGCAACGTTTTCTCTTGTTTTTGCATCTAATAAGTATCATCCATTTAAAAATAAAGAAATGAAGAAATCACTTATTATTGGTCTATTGATTAGTACCCTGTTTCCATGCTTTGCCCAACGACCGGCGGGAAAAGGGCAATTCATCAGTTTTACACAGGGAGGAGTGCTTGCCGGAAATCCGGATAATGAGCATAGCGCACCATTTATTTTCCATTCATCCTTGGATTATGCTTTTCATAAAAATTTATCAGCCGGAGTAGGCGTTGGAGTAGATTTTTTGAACGAAACCTATTTGCCGGTTACGGCTAATTTGTTTTATCAATTCGGAAATAAAAAAATTGTTACTCCTTTTGTCATGCTTCAGGCAGGTTATCAAGTGCCATTGGAAAGTAAAACGATGATAGATGGCAACTACTACTACGTTGATTGGCTGAGTTCGAGTTCTTATATTATGCCGGACTATGGCTATTCTCATAGATCGGAAAAATTGGATGCCAAAGGCGGGTTTATGGCCAATCCTTCTGTCGGAGTGATTATTTATACCAAGCCCGGCTTGGGAATCAGTCTGGCAGCCGGTTACCGTTACCAGAAATTGAACTATACAGGTCCGGACGATTACGACCTGCATATCGAATACAACCGTCTATCACTTACATTAGGTATCATCTTTTAATTTATTACAATCATGAAAACAATATATTCCTCTATTCTTTGCCTGCTGGCGCTGATTTTCATTTCTTCCTGTACGGATAAGTATTCGGAAGAGCTAACCATGAATGTTCCTGTATATCTGGATTATCCAACCTTGCGTTCGTCGGTACAACCGGCGCCGGCGCGGGAATTGGTTCATCCGGGAAAAATCTATTTCAAGGGAAATTATTTGTTGATTGTAGAGCATCTGGAAGGAATCCATATCCTGGATGTATCCAACCCGGCGAATCCGCAAAACAAAGCCTTTATCGAAGTGCCCGGCTGTATTGATATAGCGGTTCAAAATAATTCCTTATATGCCGATAGTTATGTGGATTTGGTGACCATCGACCTGTCCGATATAACGAACCCGAAAGAAACCGGACGATTGAAAGACGTATTTCCTTATACGCTTCCGGCAGCAGAAAACTACAAATTGCCTTATGCCGAAGTAAATCAGGAAAAAGGAGTAGTCACCGGATGGGAGGTAAAACGGGAAGAACGTGCATTGGAAAGGCAAACTTATTATCCGTATTATCCAATGTATAATGATGCCTATGCTAAAGGAAACAGTATAGGTAGTAGTTCTACCGCATCCGCCGGAGCATCCGCTTCTTTCGGAAAAGGCGGATCGATGGCGCGTTTCGGACTATACGACCGGTATCTCTATATTGCCAATAGTTATATTTTATTTCTGTTTGATGTACATAATGCAACGACACCTTCTAAAGCCGGTACTCAATATCTGAACGGAAATATAGAAACGATGTTTATTTATGATGATCATCTCTTTTTCGGAACACCCAACGGCATGTTGATCTATAGCCTGCGAGTTCCTTCCACGCCGGAATATATTTCTACTTTTTGGCATGCCACCAGCTTCGATCCGGTAGTGATTCAGGACGATTACGCCTACATTACCTTGCACGGAAATATCAACCGTTTGGATGTAGTGCAGTTGTCAAGCGATTATAGACAATCCACATTAATCAATTCGTATAATATGGCAGAACCGCACGGTTTGGGAATAGATCAAAATACCCTTTTTATCTGTGATGGAAAAGAAGGACTGAAAATATTCGATGTCGCGGATAAACGGACCATCACCAACCATCTGTTAGCTTCTTTCCCGGGGATTAAAACCTACGATGTCATTCCGGTGGAAGGTTATCTGTTTATGATCGGAGAGGACGGTTTCTATTTGTACGATTATTCCAACATTCTGGATATTAAACAAATCGGGCATATTCCGGTATTGAAAGACTAAATAATTACCTTTACAATCTTATCGCAACAGTCTAATTTAACAATATAAATCATTATGAGAAAACGAGCATTTTTATTTCTTGTTCCGGCAATCACTTTTTGTTTGGTTTTATTTTACTCCTGTAGTGATGACAGTGATTCTTATTCTTACAATGAGCCTACCATTTATTCGAATAATAATAAAATATTATTTTCAGAAGTCGTTTTCTTTATGAAACCGTACGTTATGGATGCAGGTCAAAAGAAATACATTGTTACGGATAAGTTAAGCAATCTTTCTTTGAAAATCGGCACTAAAATAGTCAGTGTATCAGATTCTTATGTATTGGATGTAGCTCATGTAAATCCAAAGAAAATGCTGGGAGAATACAATGTAACGGAACAACCCATTCATTATCCTGTAGTAATGGGCGTTACCATGATTCCCGATTCATTGACTACTGCCGGTGAATATGCCGATTTATTGAACGATTACCTGAATTTGCAACCGGGTATTTATGTTTGCCGGATTATTTCGTTCGACATCCAAACAATTTCCGGCGAATTGAAAACAATTTATACCCCTACCCTCTCCTTTCCGCTGGAAGTAAAAGAAAATATCGTTAGTGTCAATTTAGGAGAATTTGAAGTAGAAATAAAATAATGAAATACGGATTATGAAGACAAAAAATCTATTTCTTTTATTGGCTTGCGCTTTGTTTATATCCTGTGAAAATCAAGCAATTGTTCAAGTGAAAAATAATGTTCACAATGTTAGATTAGACAATATCTCATTTTCAAACGTCAGTATCGGTTCCGGCGTGTTTCCGGGAGAAACTGTTGAAAAGACGATTACCGACAATTATAAAGAAATTTCTTTTCCGGTAACGTCTCAACTTGAATTTTATATGGTGAAAGGGGATAAAAGGGTTTATCTTAAAACAAAAGAATTTTTCAAAGTGGATGAAGATGAAACGCTTGAAATTTCTATCACCGACGATACGGAATTGATTAATCCTATGAATTAAGCTGCGTAATTTAAAAAAATTATAACCTAACGGCTATTCCGATTGTTATTATTTATATGTATCTTTACAAAGACTAATATGAATCATTTAAATTTATAATCATGGAATCGGAAAACAAATTGACTACGCAAGCAGGGGCACCCGTTGCGGACAATCAAAACATTCAAACAGCCGGACCGCACGGTCCGGCGTTGATGCAAAATGCATGGGCAATGGAAAAATTAGCCCATTTCAATCGCGAACGGATACCCGAACGCATTGTACATGCCAAAGGAAGCGGCGCTCACGGTACGCTCACCATCACCCACGATATCACGCCTTACACCAAGGCGGCTATCTTCGGCAAAATCGGTAAACAGACCCCGCTTTTTATCCGTATTTCAACCGTTGCCGGCGAACGGGGCGCAGCCGACACCGAACGGGATGTTCGCGGATTTGCTATTAAATTTTATACGGAAGAAGGCAACTGGGATTTAGTGGGAAACAATACGCCCATCTTCTTCATTCGCGACCCGTTGAAATTTCCTGATTTTATTCACACACAAAAGCGCGATCCGCAAACCAATCTTCGCAACGCTACTGCCATGTGGGATTTTTGGGGTAGAACACCCGAATCACTGCATCAGGTAATGATTTTGATGAGCGACCGCGGCATTCCGGCTAATCTCCGGCAAATGCATGGTTTCGGAAGCCATACCTTCAGTTTTATCAACAGTAAGAATGAACGTTTCTGGGTAAAATTCCATTTCAAAACCCAACAAGGCATTGCCAATCTCACGAATGCCGAGGCAGAAGAAATTGTCGGGAAAGACCGCGAAGCTTCTCAACGCGACCTGTTCGAGCACATCCAAAACGGCGATTTTCCGCGTTGGACGATGTATGTGCAAATCATGCCCGAAGCAGAAGCAAAAACCTACCGGTTCAATCCGTTCGACCTGAGCAAGGTATGGCTTCACAAAGATTATCCTTTGATAGAGGTAGGGGTGATGGAACTCAACCGCAATCCGGAAAACTATTTTGCCGAAGTGGAACAAGCCGCTTTCGCTCCAACCAACGTAGTACCCGGCATTAGCTGGTCGCCGGATAAAATGTTGCAGGGACGGCTCTTTGCTTATACCGATGCACAGCGCTATCGTCTGGGAGTCAATTTTGACAGCTTGCCGATAAACGCTCCACATTGTCCGGTGCATAATTACCACCGCGATGGCGCGATGCGTTTTAATGATAACGGCGGCGGGTCGGTCAACTACGAACCGAACAGTTTCCATGGTCCGGTGGAAGACAAAACCAAGATTGATCCCCCTTTGACTCTGGAAGGGGACGCTTTCAATTATGATGCCCGTGTGGATAAAGATTATTATACGCAGCCGGGTCTGCTCTACGGTTTGGTTCCCGAAGAAGAAAAAGTGCGGATTGCATCCAATGTGGCGACAGCTATGGGCGGAGTTCCGGAAGACATCCAAGTACGAGCCATTGCGCGTTTCTATCAAGCGAACGAACGTTGCGGAACGGATATTGCTGCTAATCTGGGAATTGATGTGGCAAAAATTCAGGAAGAAGTCAAACGGCAACAAGCCGAATAATTTACGGAATATGGCTTTACCGAATAAACCTAACAGGTTTTAAAAACCTGTTAGGTTTGTGGCAAACGATTATTTATTTTTCGCATCAGGTTCAAAGACAATACTCGTCCGGGAAATGCAATAACCTGCAAAGTACCCGACTCCGCCATTGCTGATATTGGTTTCAATATTGGATGCCGGCCCGCCAAACATGGGATTTTCTCCGCTTTGTTCCCGTTGGCATTGACTGATAAAATCGAAATAGCCTTTGGAAATCAAGCTGATTTCCGTTTCTATGGTGTCACCCGGCCGCAGGTAAACGGAACGTTCCCGGTTTTCTTCCGGATCGGCTTCCCAATTGGAGATATCATCAAACCGGTACAGATTGCCTTTCATGTATTGCCCGGGAAAAAGCGCATCGTCCGAAATAATCAGTCGCGAAATTTTTGATGTGAGTAACGAATCATTGTGCAGCACTCTAAACAAATAAAAATTTTCCTCAGGAGGGTCTTGGGCGTAGAGATATAAAAGATAATTCTTGTGCCCGAACATTTCTACCAGGTCGAGGCTTAACGAATCGGGAACAACAGCCGGCAACACGGTAGCGGAAGCTTCGTATTTGTCCGGGATGCCATCCTTATCGAAATCAACTTCCACTGATAAAGCATAATCAACCCCGATTTGAGCGCTGAATTTATTCCTTGAATAATAGAGTCCTTGAATGCTGTCGTCTTCCAAAAAATGATAAATATCGTTGTTGGAAGATTGAACAGTCACTTGGGCGCCGGAAATTCCCTGATTAGGCTCGTCATCGAAATAAGGCGATGAACGGCTAATCATCACTTCCTGATACTTGTATTCATTGGTTAATGTACCATAAATAACAATGACCGGGGCAGAATCATCGGTATTGATATCAATCGGCTCGGTGCAAGCGGTAAAGAGCGCCAGAAGGACTGTCATTGCGGGCACAAAAACATCTGTCATTGCGGGCTTGACCCGCAATCCCATGATGTTCGTTAATAAGTGTTTAACAATGGGTAGGGGATTGCGGGTCAAGCCCGCAATGACAGTTTTTCTGATGCCTACAATGACAGATATTTTTTGTTTCATTTCCTAAAACTTAAAATTATACGTAACCGACGGAACTATCCCGAATAAATACACCATTTCGGCGTATGGAATGCCGGTATCTTCGTTTTGCTGATAGATAATCGTCCATGGATTTTTCCGGTTATAGGCATTGTACAGCGAAAAATTCCATTCCCCTTTCCACCACCTTTTGGAATCCGGATGCGGAATATAGTTCAGCGATACATCCAGCCGGTCGTAATGGGGTTTGCGGTATTCGTTGCGACCGGAATAAATCGGAAAATATTCGTTGCCAACGGCAAAACGTCCGGTAGGATAAGTCGTCGGCGTGCCCGATGCAAAGGTCCAAATAGCTGAAAAATTGATTTTCTTGGAAAAATTATAAGTAGCTACTATGTTGATAGCATGCGTTTTATCGAAAGGAGCCAAATAGGTTTTTCCGTTATTGACTTCGGGAATCGTGCGTTCCGAGCGGGACAAGGTGTAATTGACAAAACCGGTCAATTTTCCGGCATTTTTCCGCAACATCCATTCAATGCCATACGCCTTTCCGGTTCCTGTCCGGACTTCCTCTTCCAAGTGTTGGTTCATCAATAAATCGGAATGTTCGCGGAAATCAATTACATTTTTCAAATCCTTGTAATACAGTTCCATGGATGCTTCATAGGTATTTTCCTTGAAATTATGAAAATAGCCCGCCGAATACATATTCACTTCCTGCGGTTTAATCTCCGGACCGGCGGAAAACCAAACATCCAAAGGCGAACCCGAAGCCGAATTATTGGCTAATTGCATGTACTGGGTATTGTGCGAGTAATTCGCTTTGACGGAAGAATAATCTGCAAACTTATATACAGCGCCCAAACCCGGTTCCCAAGCAGTATAAGTATGCCGGATTTTTCCGATATTCTGAAAAGCCGAAAAGCGTAAGCCGTACTTTACCGCCAATTGGTCTGTAAACTTTTGTTCGTTAGACAAATAAACGCCGTATTCGAGCGCCTCGCTGTTGGGAATAAGATAATCTGCCAAATTCAATCCTTTCATCGTTACTTTTCCGGGATTAAACGAATGATGCGTTCCCGAAATTCCATACGATACATCCCAAAGGGCATGAATGGGTTGATGAAAATCGGCGCGAAGCACCCCATCCCGGATGCCGGATTTCCAACTGACATCCATCCCATTTAAATTGGAAGCCAAGCCGTAATGATAATCGGTGAAATGCGCGCTGAATTTTCCAAAAAGTGTTGGCGAAAAGACATGGTTCCACGTGAGCGACGAAGCGGTATTCCCATAATCAAAATTGCCGACAACGGCGCCCATATTATCCAAACCATTGTAGATATTCCACTCCAATTTATCCTTTTCGGAAAAACGGTGTGTGAGTTTTCCATTCAAATCGTAAAAATAAAGCGTAGCCTTCCGAAGGTCTTTGTCCGAAGCAAAAACCAAAAACAAATCCGCATACGTCCGGCGACCGGCAACGACCCAGGAAGTTTTTTCTCCCAGTGGACCTTCCACCATCAAACGGCTGGAAATCAATCCTATTCCGCCTGTTCCGCTTATTTTAGCAGGAATTTCATCGCGCGTGTTGACTTCCAAAAGAGACGATAAGCGTCCGCCGTGCCGGAAAGGGAAATGCCCTTTGTATAATTCAATTCCGCTGATGATATCATTATTGAAAGCGGAGAAAAATCCCATTTGATGCGAAGGATTATAGACGGTAGTATTGTCCAAAACGATTAAATTCTGGTCAGGCGAACCGCCGCGGACACTGAATCCGGAACTGATTTCAGAGGTCGATTGAACGCCCGGCAGTAATTGCAACGTTTTCAAAATATCCACTTCGCCCATAATAGCGGGCAGCAACCGGATTTCTTTGATGCTCAATTTTTCCACGCCCATGGTAAGATTGGTAATGTTGTTGTCCTTTTTTTGAGTAGAAACAACCACTTCCTGCAACAAGCCATTGGACTGTAATTGAATATTTTGCGTAAGCGGTGACTGGGGCGTAATTTTCAATTCCTTATTGTCATAGCCCACATACGAAAATCGCAAGGTGTAATTTCCGGAAGGAAGCGCAAGCGAATAATGTCCTTTTTCGTCCGACACCGTTCCGCCTTTGGTTTCTAAAATGTAAACCGTAGCGCCTATCAGTTTTTCCCCGGAACCGGCATCGGTGATAATTCCTTGAATCGTACGCATTTGGGAAAAAGAAAAGAGCGGGACAAGCAAAAAGGGAAGCAAAACAATGCTCTTTTTGAAGTAGTTAGTAACTAAAAATCTCGTTTTTGAAATCATTTTTAATCATTGAGATTGCAAATGTAAGCAAAAATCAGTTCCCATTGATGAATCTTTTTTATTAATTGGTGCATAAAAAACGAATGCTTGTTTATTTCATTCTTTCAGTATCGAAATAAATGATGTACTTTGCATCAGATTAATAAATTAAAAATAAATTTATCATGAAAAAGTCGAAAATTATTTGGATACATGTTGATTTCTGGATATTGATAATTCTTAGTCAATTTGTAGTCAGTTATTTCGTTTCCCAAAATCTAAAAACATTAACGATTGCGCAATTATCATTGTGGTTATTGAATCCTCTATCGAATCTGGTTTTCGTTTATGTAGCTTATTTTTCAACGTGGTTTTATTTAAAGAGAGATAAACAAACAGCTATTCTCATTTTCATCTTTCCGTTGATTGCATTATTTATCGCTGCCTATTTTGTAGGGAACAATAAGATTGCGTCAGGTGTATATTGTGTAGTTCGCTCTTTAGTGTATGCTTTTTTCGGAATTTTGTTTTATCTGGGTATTGATTGGTATAACACGAAGCAACGTCAAAAGGAACTTGAAAAACAAAATCTGCAAAGTGAATTGGCTTTGCTTAAAAATCAGATTAACCCGCATTTCCTGTTCAACACGCTGAATAATATCGACAGCCTTATTAAAACAAATCCGAATCATGCTTCGCAATCTTTGATTGAATTGTCGGATATGATGCGGTATATGCTTTATGAAACCAAACCGGAACGGGTTCCGCTTCAAAAAGAACTGGAATATATTGAGAACTATATGAAATTACAAAAGTTGCAATATGGGAATACACAATTGGTCGAATATTCCGTTTCGGGAAATCCAGACGAAATACAAGTCGCACCGATGTTGTTTATTCCGTTTATCGAAAATGCTTTTAAGCATTGTACCGATAAAGAGAAAATACACGCCATCCGTTTTTCGTTTGAGATTGGTACAACGCTAATTTATTTTCAGTCAAGCAATATTTCTGACGATAAACACCTGATTTCCAAAGATTCATCGAATGGCGTCGGATTGGAGACGGTCAAACGTCGTTTGGAAATTTTGTATCCTAATCGATATTCCTTGCAGATTGACAAAAAAAATGATTTATTTTGTGTTTCATTAATGATATATTTAGATGATTAATTGCATTATTGTTGAAGATACGCCTCTTGCCGTGGAAAAGTTGGAAGGATTTATCCGGCAGGTTCCGTTGTTGAACTTATTGGCTTCGTTCGACAACGGAATCGAAGCCATCACGTTTATGCAAACCCGGAAAGTGGATTTGGTTTTTCTCGATATTCAAATGGAACAGTTTACCGGTTTGCAATTCATGGAAGCCGTGCAGTTTCCGCCCAAAATCATCATTGTTTCCGCTTACAGCCAATATGCCATCCATGGTTTTGAGCACAATGTTTCCGATTATCTGCTTAAACCCTATTCTTTTGAGCGTTTTCTGAAAGCCATCGACAAAGTGCAAGCCGATTTACAAATCAAATCAACCAAAACTTATCTATTCGTGAAAACCGAATACCGGATGGAACGCATTGATTTCAGCGACATTCTTTATATCGAAGGCATGGGCGCCTATTTGCGGATTGTCACCACTCATGCTAAAACAATGACGCTTCAAACTTTTTCTCAATTGGAAAAAGGCTTGCCTCCCGAGCATTTTCACCGCATACACAAATCGTTTATTGTTTCCTTGGACAAAATAGAAAGTATCGAACGAAATGTGGTGAAAATCGGGGAACAACGTATTCCTATCGGGAAAAATTATCAAGAGGAGTTTTATAAAAAACTCGGATGATTTTCGCTTCGATGTACTTCTGAAAAGAATACAACAAATACCTGCGTTAAATAATCTGCGTTTAGTAGGTGACTACTCAGTCCTTCTAAATATTCATTTATCTTAGATAATATTCTCTAACAATTCTTGCACTTTCAATTCCAATTTTGAAAAAGCAAACCATTTTTTTCCCAAATCTTTGAGCGATGCGCCGATATGATAGACATCGTTGTCAATAAAAAGAAAACGGTCGTGCGAACGAGTCAGCAGAAGAACATTTATGTGTGGATATTGCGCATTGTGCCTTTGTAAGTCAAGTCGTAATTGTTGTGAAATATGTGCCGTATAAATACTCGCATCTACGCCGGTTGTCCGTTTGGACAAAAGTATTAAAACGCTTTCGTCTATATAGTTGTCTATTAGAACGATAGAATTTTTAGCAGATTTTATCAAATCGGAAGCAAATTTATAAGCATCGAAAATTTGTCCGTCATAAAAAATACCTTCAACCGGTGGCAGGGCGGTTCTGACAAAAAAATCAATTTTCTTTTCCGCTTCGGTTACACGATACTCTATCCGTTCAAACCGTTGATTAACCGCATAACCTTTTAATATGTATTCTTTTAATGTCTTTGTAGCCCATTGTCGAAACAATATTCCGTGTTTTGATTTTACACGATAACCAACAGATATAATCATATCCAAATTGTAGAACTCAATTTGACGTTCAACGTATCTGTTCTTTTCATTTTGAACTGTTGCATATTTTGCAACAGTTGCCGATTCCTCCAATTCTCCTTCTTTATATATATTTGTTATATGCCTGGATATGACAGATTTATCTCTATCAAAAAGAACAACCATTTGCATTTGTGTCAGCCAGACTGTTTCATCCTCTAATCTTACTTCTAACCGGATGGAATTGTCCGGTTGATACAATATTATTTCGTCTTTCTTACTCATAATTAAGTGTTTATAAATACTTTATTCTAACTGTCACAAATTTTGTCATTGACATCGTAGCTGAATTGATTTTTAAATTCATAATTATAATGCAAATATAATGACAATATTTTAGAAGAAACTACAAATGAATGTTATCATTTGGTTAATTCTTTGTTAACGGCGCTCTGTAAATATTAATTTATGGGAGAGTAGTTACAGTGAGTACCTAAAATGTTTATTGATGTTTATTGATGTTTATTGTTTTTAATCATTTGATTTGTACTTTCATAAAAAATTAGGATTTAATAGCTTAAAATCGTATTTTTGCACCTTAATTCTTAATTTTATGAAGACAGTATTAAGCGGTATTCGTCCGACCGGTAATTTGCATTTGGGAAATTACTACGGCGCCATGGTTAACCTCCTGAAAATGCAGGAAGAATATAATTGCTCCAAATTGTTTTATTCATGAAATACTGCTTGCTTATCCTCGGTTTATTGTTTTCTGTGTCCGTTTTTTCACAAGCGGTAAAAGGGCGTGTAATCGATGATTCGGGAAAACCGGTTGCTGCTGCCTCTATCTTTATCAAGGAAACCAAGCAAGGTTTGATTGCCAATACTTCCGGCGAATTTCAGGTCAAACTTTCTTCCGGAAACTATCATTTGGAAACTCGTTGCATCGGGTATGAAACCGACGAATTGGAGGTGAGCGTTGCCGGTGAAGAATTGGATCTGATTATCGTATTGAAAAATAAAGATTTGCAATTGCAGGAAGTCGAAATTCGTCCCGGCGAAGATCCGGCTTACGAAATTATGCGCCAAGCAATCAAAAAAGCGCCTTATTATCAATCGGTTATTAAAGAATCGAGGTATGAAACTTATACCAAAGGTTCGGGAAAACTTACTCATATTCCTAAATTAATACAAAAAATGTCGGATGGGGAAATGTACCGGTTTGAGGATAAACTTTTTATGCAGGAATCCTTCAACGAAATGAAATTCACGGCTCCTGACAAATTCGAGCAAAAAGTGATTGCTTATTCCAATACTTTTCCCAATATGAACGATCCGGAAAAGGCTATGGGGATAGGCATGGTTTCTTTGTATTACCCGATGTTCGCATCTGTTGTTTCCCCGCTGAATCCCAAGGCATTTGACTATTACCGTTTTCGTTATGAAGGTTACGAGGAAGAAGACAATCAAATCATCAATAAAATACGGATTATCCCCAAACTGAAAGATCCCAAATTGATGGAGGGAATCATTTATATTGCGGATGATGAATGGAATATCCGCCATGCCGATATCACTACACATCCTATTGGACTGACGGCGCATTACTTGCTCAATTATCATCCGGTGGTGGACAATATTTATTTGGTCACGACTTACGAATTGAATGCGAATTTCAATATATTTGGAATGAAAATAAAAGCCGATTTCCTTTCTTCCATTCAATACAAGGATATCCAACTCAACGATTCGCTGATTGCTTTGCAGAAAAAAAATCAACCGAAGAAGAAAAAGAGCCTCGAAATTAAATTGGAAGACCGTGTTCAAAAAACAGTCGATTCCTTGGCAGTCAATCGCGATTCGCTGTATTGGTCGGAAATCCGGACAGTGGTTTTGAACGAAGAAGAGTTACAAAGTTACGAACGGAAAGATTCCATGCAGGCTTATACCGATTCCCTCCGGCAGGCAGCCGATAATCCGAAGTTTAAACCTTTCGATCTGCTGATGGGCGGCAAATTGGGAAATGATTCTTCGCTGATGTATTTCCGTTATTCAGGTGTTCTGGGGACTATTTCCGAATACAATTATGTGGACGGTTGGTGGCTGGGGCAAGCTTTTGAATTGGATTTCAAGAAAAAGAAAAACACCGGCTTCATCCTTCGTCCTTCCATTTATTGGACTTCCGCCCGGAAAGAATTTATCTGGCAAACGGATATCTCGTTCGATTATGCGCCCAAACGCTTGGGACTTTTCAATTTATCCGCAGGAAATATTACGGCGGATTATAGTGGCGATGCCCATACTTACGAATTGCTCGGATTCGAATATTTATTTCTTTTTGGAGATAATTATGCTCAATTTTATGGAAAAAAATACGGACGCTTGTCCAACCAGATTGATTTATGTAATGGTTTACAAGTAGGACTTGGAGTGGAAACGGCAGAGCGCCGAGTGTTGGAAAATCATACGACCTGGAATTTGTACGGGATAAAAGGAGAATGGAAATCGAACTATCCCGATTACGATCAACCGCTCAACAGGCAGTACAACCAATTACATCAATACGATGTACATTTAAAATACACGCCGGAACAGTATTACCGGATTCATGAGGAAAAAAAGCAGTATGTCCGTTCCCGTTTCCCGACTTTTGAACTGGATTATCGACAAGGATTTCTCTTCTTAGACGGATTTCCTTTGAATGATGATAAGGCATCGGTCTTTCAACGCTTGGAACTCAGCGTCAAACAGCAATTAAAATTAAATCTGTTCAGCCGTTTGAATTACACCCTGATTGCCGGAAAATTTTTGAAGGACAATGCGTTCAATTATATTGATTACAAACATTTCAGCACCACGAATTCCGGATTAACCTTCAAATCGTGGGAAGATTCGTATGCTTTATTGCCTTATTACAGGTATTCCACGAATCAAAACTGGCTGCAAGCTTTTGTGAATTACAATACCGATTATTTGCTACTCAAACGCCTGCCGTTTCTACAAGGCAAATTTTTTACCGAAACCTTACACGCGAATTTCCTGCATACCCCGGAGAAGAAATATTATTCGGAATGGGGTTATTCGGTCGATTTACCGATGGGTATCGGCGGTGCAGGTATATTTGTTGCTTTCGATTCCTTCCAATACAATGGCATCGGCGTACAAATATCATTACCGCTTTTCAACAGTTTCGGGAAAAGCGGCAAGTCCGTAGAGATTAGCATTGGAAATTAAAGCTATTATCTCACATGAGACCAATCAAGTTGGTAGATTACTTTTTCTTTCTCCAATCGCCCCAACTCCCTAATCGCACGATATCGTCAATAGTTCCTCCAAACAAGTCCAGGTGTCCCTTGTCATTCATTTTAAATGTACCGATAATGATTACATATCTATCGCTATAATCCATAATGTTGGCTCTTTGAGTTACTTTTTCTGAAAAATTTACCCAAAAACCATTTTCAGTGATGCTATTTTCAAAATCTTCCTTATGTAAATAAATAGCATTCCCCTCAAATTCCAAATGCAAATAGCCTATGATTTGAATCATTTTACCATCATACTTTTCCGGAGTTGCAATTAACTGTATTAAGGAAGTATTTCCATAAATGCCATAATCCCATGGACCTGACCCTATATTAGGAAGTGGTTGGTTTGAGTTTGCCTGAGAAAATACCTGAACAGAAAATGTCAGAAAAACGGCAATAATAAAAAACTGTTTCATCTTTTATCTTTGTTTATATTTAATAATCTCTAATTTGTCTATCAAGTTTCAAGTTGTCTGTTCTTGTCATAACTTTTACAAAAGTAGTATTTTTTATGTATTAAAATTATTTGTACCTTTGTAATTGTAAATGTTTTTACTAAAAACAATTTAAAGGTATGAGTACAATAGAATTAACAAAGGACAAGACAAAACAAGTTGTATTGAATGTCAAAGACAACAAATATCCATTCTTCATTGAATTGATTAAAAATTTCGACTTTGTACAAGTAGCCGATAATCAGGGTGATGCTAAAGCGGATGTTATTGCCAATCTGACCGAGGGTTTTCGACAGATAAAACAAATAAAAGCCGGCAAATTGCAAACGCGCTCTGTTGAAAATTTTTTAAGTGAACTTTGAAATGCTCTATACTGTCGAAACAACACCGCATTTTGAACGTGAAGCAAAGAGGCTTGTCAAAAAGTATTTTTCTTTGAAACAGGAAATAAAGAAACTTTCCGAACAATTGGAAAAAACACCCGACTTAGGTAGTCCTTTGGGAAATAATGTTTTCAAAATCAGACTTGCGATTGCCTCTAAGGGAAAAGGAAAGCGAGGCGGTGCAAGGGTAATAAGTATGTGTTAGTAGATATTGAAAAAGTCTTTCTGCTAGCTATTTATGATAAAGGAGAGCAAGCAACTATTTCGGATAAAGAAATACAGAATTTGTTAAACAATGAATTAGAGCAGTAACTTTCTGTGATTTCTTTTCTACATTAAATTAAAATGATAAAATGTATATAACGATAAGCGTTTTAATCCTATCGGCGGCTTTTTTCGTGTGGGGAAAAATCCGTTCCGATATTGTAGCTTTGCTGGCTTTATTGGCATTGCTGTTGACTAAAATCCTGACGGTAGAAGAAGCTTTGTCCGGTTTTTCCAACAGTATCGTCATTATGATGGCGGCTTTATTTGTGGTGGGCGGAGGTATTTTTCAAACCGGATTGGCCAGGATGATCAGTTCCAAAATACTTAGTCTGGCGGGCAGCATGGGAAGGATGATGACTTTAATCGGTACCCCGCCCAACCTGATTATTCATGGTACGTTAGTAGATGCCGCTTCGGAATTGATTCATAAGCCCTTAAAAGAGTTGGATATTGATGTCCTCCTGATACAAGGAAAATGGGAAGATATTCACCAGCTCGAGGGCGAAAGTTCGGAATGGGTGATGGTCATCGTTTTACCCTTGCTGTTTCCATTTTGAAGGATAAATAATGAACAGCGCCCCATCCATCGACTTATCCGCTATTCTCTCTGTGATTCCCGAAAATCCCGGAGTCTATATGTATTTGGATGAAAGCGATGCGATTATTTATGTGGGAAAAGCCAAAAACCTGAAAAAACGCGTATCTTCCTATTTCAATAAGACACAGGACAATCCCAAAACCCGGATTATGGTGCGGAAAATCCGGAATATCCGCTATTTGGTGGTAGAATCGGAAGAAGATGCTTTTTTATTGGAAAACAACCTGATTAAAGAGCATAAGCCCCGCTACAATATCATGCTCAAGGACGATAAAACCTATCCCTGGATTGTGATTAAAAACGAGCCGTTTCCGCGCATTTTTCTTACCCGCCGGAAATTGAACGATAAATCGCATTATTACGGCCCTTATACCGCCGTGATGAATGTGCGTTACCTGCTTCGCTTGATTACTTCTATTTATCCGATACGGATATGCAAGTATAACCTGACCAAAGAAAATATCGAGAAAGGCAAATTTCATGTCTGTTTGCAATACCATATCAAAAAATGTATGGGACCTTGCGCCGGATGGCAATCGGAAGAAGCCTACGATGAGAGTGTCCGGTTGATAGAAGAAATATTGAAAGGCAATTCAAAGGAAGTCAGTAAGTTATTGTATCAGCAAATGATGGATTTAGCTTCGGAAATGCGTTTCGAAGAAGCCGGAATATTGAAAGAACGCTACGAAATATTGGAAAATTATTCCGCCAAATCCATTGTAGCCAGTCCGGCAATGAATAATGTGGATGTTTTTTCTTTCGATGAAAATGAACAATCGGCTTACATCAATTATTTGCATATTGCGAACGGAGCCATTATCCGGGGTTACACCATTGAATATAAAAAACGATTGGATGAATCGAAGGAAAGCATTCTGGCAATTGGCATTGTGGAATTGAGATCGCGCTTCGGCAGTCAAGCCAAAGAAGTGATTGTACCGTTTCTTCCGGATATGGCATTGAATAACGTGGAATGGCTGGTTCCGCAACGGGGCGAGAAAAAGAAATTATTGGAATTGTCGGAGAAAAATGTCCGGCAATACAAAATCGACCAATTAAAACAGGCTGAAAAATTAAATCCCGAACAACGCTCGACTCGCATTCTGAAAACGCTTCAGGACGATTTGCATTTGAAAGAACTGCCGGTGCATATCGAGTGTTTCGATAACTCGAATATTCAGGGAACCAATCCGGTATCTTCGTGCGTGGTCTTTCAAAAAGCCAAACCGGCGAAGAAAGATTACCGGCATTTCAATATCAAAACAGTGGTCGGCCCGGACGATTTCAGTTCGATGTACGAAACGGTTTCCCGCCGTTACAAGCGCTTGTCGGAAGAAGAGCAATCGCTTCCGCAACTGATTGTGATTGACGGTGGTAAAGGACAATTGCATGCGGCAACGGATGCCTTGAAAGACTTGGGTCTGTACGGGCAAATTCCGGTTATCGGCATTGCTAAACGCCTGGAAGAGATTTATTTCCCAAACGATTCGGTTCCTTTGTATTTGGATAAAAATTCCGAAAGTTTGAAACTTATCCAACAATTGCGCGATGAAGCGCACCGTTTCGGCATCACTTTTCACCGGAATAAACGCAGCAAACAACAAGTGGGTTCGGAATTAGATACCATCAAAGGGATAGGTCCGGTGATGAAAGAAAAACTGTTGAAAAAATACAAGAGCGTGAAAAGGATCAAAGAAGCGCCGGAAGCGGAAATCATCGAACTGATCGGGCAAAGTAAAGCGAAAATATTATTTACCGCTGGCACGAAAAGAAAAGGATAGTATATCTCAGTATTTTCATCTTGTTATTGTTGTCTCTGATTTTTCATCTTGTATTTTACGGATGCGAAGGTTATATCTCTTGCCGTCGATGTACTTGCAAGCGTTTACCCAATTGCCATCCATATCGTGGTAAATGACCATACCGCTAAACTCCTTGTCTCTTTCCAAATAGGTAATATGCTGCAACGGATTATCCAAATGCGCTTCCAAATACGGCAAATCGGGATAAGCGATCATCACAAAGCCGTCTTTCCCGCCGGTTTCTTTGTTCGTTCGAATAATCAGACGGATATTACACGCCATATAGCGTTTGTCATCCGTTTCTCTGAATTTTTCCGCACATTCGGGATCCATCATTATAAATCCTGTTTCGGATTCTATAATATCACCTTTTTCATTAGACGGATGTTTCTTCCGAATGGGCTTTAAATTTACTTCTGTGACTTTGTACTGCTCATCTTCATTAGAGAAAACCATTCTCCAGTCGGGCAACAAGGGACTGTGTTTCTGTCCGTTAGGAGAAATCAACCGGATACCCTCCTTGTTCCCTTGATGGTTGTACCAGACTTGTGCATCCATACCTTCCGGCGACAATTTTTCTTTAGAGAAAAATGTATCGTCGGTCATACAGGAATTGAAGATTCCTGCCGATAATAACAGCAAAAACGCTTGTTTTAAAATTGATTTATTCATAACTTAATCTCCTATTTTTGTTTCTGGGAATGGATAAGCCATTAACTGATGGCCACATCTGAGCATCAACATCCAAGAATCATAACATTCGGAAGCCAAAAGATAAAATTGCTGATCTTTTTCATTTACGACAAAATAGCCCTCTCCTAAAGCCGGATGTCCCTCTAAAAGATACCTGCTCACCGGATTTCCATTCCAATCATATTGTTCTATGATATTTGGAAAATTCTCTTGATATACATCCGTTTTTACATAATTTCTTTTTACATTTGACCATCTCCAGCCGTTACCAACATTATTTATAAATTCTTCATTCGAATGTCCCCAATAAAGCACATAAAAATACTCCTCTCCGCCAAATGCATCACAATAATATTCTATATGAGGAGTAGGCGCATCCATGTGACCACTGATATCAAATTGATGATCATAATAATGATTCCCATTTTTGAAATCAATTGTTTTAACCGTTTTTGCCTCCAAATCCATCACTTGAATAATGTGATAATATTTATAGGCAAAAGCCATTCGATTCTTGGAAGCATTGATAACTAATTTTCCCTTACTCGGATGCATCGTTAAGTGATAAATTGTTTTCTCCCGAATAGAGTTTCCTATGATTGTCGTATGAATAATAGAAGAATCTTTGTGATAAATAAAATCATTATTGCCGATGGGAATCATCTCCATTTGTTTTTTGAAGTCTGTATGCAATACCACTTGACTGTCTCTAAAAGAAATATATCTGACCTCGTTGAGGATAGAATCTTCCGGAAGAATCTTCTCGCCGGTCAAATGAAAAAGTGTATCATCAAGCCATTCATCTTGACAATAAACAATACCGTTATCTAATGGTGGCAACAAGTATCCTTCCGTACTTTCCAAAAATTCTTTCTTTGCGTGAAAATTACATGCAAAGAATAAAAATAGAATAGCTAACGAAACCAATAATTTTTCTTTCATCTCTTTTTCTTCCTGCTCAATTATATTATGATTATCATAATATATGAGTGTTATATCATTTATGTTTCTCCTATAAGGATAAAAAACTTTACATGCACAAATTTTGCGATATTTGTTGAATACTCTATATTATCGTCCGGCAAAACATTGCCGTCCTGCCGGACGATAAAAAGCACCTTTTGCAATTTATTTATCGGGCACTCTTTGTTCATTAATAATCATTTCAATTTTAGGCATCGGTTGATAGGGTATTGGTTCTATTTCCGTATTACTTCGTAAATCACTATTTTCCGGTATGCCTATTGCAATACCATTCCCAAATCCAATAGATGCAGGTTCGCCTCCTTGATCTGCCCAAAAAATCACAGTAGCTGCATATTTTTCACTTAATTGTTCCTGAGTTTTATCATAAAGAAAAGTAACTCTATAATACACCCTATTTGGATATATACCTTTTTTATTTATAGAACCTTTTGACGGATTTAGACCTCGTTCAATTTGTGGCTCTTTGTATTCCCTATAATATCCAGGGCCATATTTTAGAACCGTTTCCTTAGCTTTTACAAGCAGGATAGAATCCCTTTGTGGTTTGGGAATGGAATCCAAATTTTGCGACATCACTCCCAATGTATAGCATGCAAATATCAAAGCTAACAAAATTACTTTTTTCGTTTTCATATCAATTTTCTTTCAAAAACTGCCCAACAAAACCACATAGATTCTGTTGAACAATCTTTTGTCTCATTACTCTATCTCTATACGTAAACCACGATATACAAAATTCAACTCTTTCCCTTTCGTTGTAATATTGAACTGCAATTGATTTTTCAACGTCTTTTCAATTATTCGATAGGTGGATATGTAAATAGTGGCTAAAAGCTCATCTTTCCAAAAGTTAAAATATACTTCGAGTACTTTTCCTGTTTCCGGATTAATAACCATATTGACCGTTAACCGTTTTCCATTTATCCGTTGTTTTTCGGCCGTAGTGAAAGCGTCTTTTACAATAGAAGAAGCCAAGTTTCTCATAGCGGCATCATTTTCCGTGTCACCTTTTCTGCTATAATCCCAGCCCAGTTTACTGCTATCCTTATAGGTTTGGGTGGCATACGTCAATGTACTTGCCGCGTTGAAGAGTATTACTCCATTAGATTCTTGAGCATCTGCTTTATAAGAGTAGCCACTCATGGCAAATGTTTTTGTCGTATTATAGTAATACGTTTGCGCTGTTGCAGTGCCAATGCAGAGCCATAAGCTAATAATTAATAAATTAATCTTATTCATAACTTAAAACCTTCTTGTAAATCATCCTATTTAAATCCGGATTAACTATCAATGAACCGGAAAAATGAGCAATTTTCCGATTTACATGGCATGATAGAAACATTAGGATTGGTAAGATAAATAGGATTGTTTTTTTCATTTTTTCCACTGATTATTAACAGGCATCGACAATACCTGCCAACAAAAATAGTAAAAATACTTGTCTTAACATTCTCCTGACCTAAAAATTTGTATTCTCATAAGAAAATTATATTTTTGTACCGAACATTAAACATTACAAATCATTATGCGCATTGTTATCCAAAGAGTATTGAAAGCCTCCGTCACCATCGACCGGCAATTAAAATCGGCGATTGCACAGGGTTTGTTAGTGTTGTTGGGAATTGAAGAAGCCGACGGCCAAAGCGATATTGATTTCTTAGTAAAAAAGATTACCAACCTGCGTATTTTTGACGATGAAAACGGAGTCATGAACCGTTCGCTTTTGGATATTGACGGCGAACTGTTGTGTGTCAGCCAGTTTACCTTGTATGCTTCTACGAAAAAAGGGAACCGGCCTTCTTACATCCAAGCGGCTAAACCGGAGATTGCTATTCCTTTGTACGAGCAATTTTGCAAGGATATGAGTTTGGCTTTGAATAAAGAAATACAGACAGGCGTGTTTGGCGCCGATATGCAAGTGGAGTTAATCAACGATGGTCCGGTCACTATCCTTATCGATTCTAAAACAAAAGAATAAGTTTTTTAAGGATTTTGTAGGAAATTAACAGAAAACCACTACCTTTGCTGTCAAATAACAATGTTCGTTTAGAGATGATTAATCGTATCCTTATTCGTATAAAAGTACTGCAGATAGTATATGCTTACTATCAAAAAAACAGTACCAATTTAAATAATGCAGAAAAAGAATTGACTCAAAGCCTGCAAAAATCGTTTGATTTGTATCACTACCTGTTGCTGATGATTGGAGTTCTGACGGATTTGGAACAAAAACGCTTGGATGCATTAAAGTATAAATACCTGACCACCGAAGAGGAGCGGAACCCGAATACCCGCATGATGGACAACCGTTTTGCCGAACAATTACGGAAAAACGAAACCTTGGAAAAATTTGCTAATCAATACGGTACTTTGTGGAACGATGAAGATGCCGGTTTTATTCGTCGTTTGTTAAGCGAAATTTTACAGTCCGCTATTTATAAAGAATATATTCAATCGCCCGATACGTATGAAGCCGACCGTGAATTTTGGCGGAAAGTGTTTAAGGTGATTATTTTAGAAAATAGCGAATTGCCGGACATCCTGGAAGAAAAAAATATTTATTGGTCGGACGATCTGGATATTATCGGTACGTTTGTATTGAAAACCATCAAGCGTTTCGAACCGGAAAATGGAAACAAACAAGAACTGCTTCCGATGTTCAGGGATGAAGAAGATCATCAATTTGCCGGTCAATTACTGCGCCGGTCGATCATGGAGCATGAAGAAAATGCCGCTCTCATCGACAAGCAAATCAAAAACTGGGATTTGGAACGTATCGCTTCCATGGATTTGTATATCATGCAAATAGCACTTTCGGAAATCAAAAATTTCCCTTCCATTCCCATCAATGTCACCTTGAACGAGTATATTGATTTAGCGCGGTATTACAGTACGCCCAAAAGCGGGGTTTTCATCAATGGTATTTTAGACAGTATTGTAACAGAATTGAAAAACGAAGGGAAATTATTTAAAAATTGACTATATTTGTCCTTTCAAATCATTAAAATTAGAAGAATATGACATTAAGTATTTTATTACAGGCAGCAGCTCCGGGAGCTTCCGGAGGTTTTTTAGGTGGTGGCGGAAGCGGATTACTCATGATTGTTGTTTTATTTGCGATCATGTATTTCTTTATGATCCGTCCGCAACAGAAACGGCAGAAAGATATTGAAAAACAGCGTGCAGCGCTTAAAACCGGCGATAAAGTGATTACATCCGGCGGATTGCACGGCAAATTGAAAGAAATCAATGATACGGATTATGTCGTTGAAATAGCGGAAGGAGTGAAAGTGAAAATAGATAAAGCTTCCGTATTTGCAGCTTCCAATGAAACTCCATCCGGTAGATAAGGAAGAAATTAAACAGAAGGCCAAGGCATTTTTCCAAAGTCAACGATGGAAAAATTTGTTGGTCTTCCTTGTTTTTGTAGCGCTCGCTTCTTGTTTTTGGGTAATGCAATATTTCCAGCAAAAAATCGAGCGTGAAATTTCTATTCCCATTCAGTATGTTCATGTCCCGGACGATATTGTCCTGAACGATTCAGTACCCGGTCAAATTACCCTTCAAATCTCCGATAAAGGGTCTGTCCTGGTGCGGCATTTTCTCGGGAATACTTTTTCTAATTTTAATATTAATTTGTCAACGCTTTCTCCGGATAAAAATACCTATACGATTGGACATTCTACTTTGCTCGCTCAAACACAGGCGCTTCTACCGAATTCCACTCAAATTCTTTCTCTTCATCCCGAAACCATTCAAATCCGGTATTCCCTTTTGAAAAAGAAAGAAGTACCGGTACGGATTGCCGGCGCTGTATCTCCTGCCGCCGGATTTATGTTTATTGACAGTGTGCATATCAATCCTTCCAAAGTGTGGATTTATGGCGATAAAGAAAGTTTGGACACGCTGAAATGGATAAAAACGGTAGCCGTAAACAAAGAAAACATACAAAAAAAGTTAGACATAACGCTGCAATTGGATGTTCCCAAGGGCATTCATTTATCGGCGCAAAAAGTAAAAGTGACGGCGGAAGTGGAAGAATATACGGAGAAAAAATTTGAATTGCCCATTGTATGTCATAACCTTCCGGAAAATATTCATATCCGTTTTTTCCCGTCAACGGTGGAAGTCGTTTGCCAATTGGCATTAAGCAATTATCCCTTACTGAAAGAAAATGATTTGGAAGTGGGAATGGATTATGACGAACTTTCCCGGAATCAGGGTATCATGATTTCCCTCAAACTTTTACGGAAACCGGACTGGTTGCCGAATTACCGGATTGTTCCCGAAACGGTCGAATATCTCATTGAACAAAAACGGAAATTATGAAAGTATTGGGCATCACCGGAGGCATCGGAAGCGGCAAATCCATAGTGGCCAAAGTGCTGGAAGTCATGGGCATTCCTGTCTATAATACCGATATTGCGGCTAAAAAGATAAGCGATACTTCTCCAGCGGTGCGGGAAAAATTATCCGCCCGGTTTGGTACGGCTCTTTATCAGAATGGCACATTAGACCGGAAAATGCTGGCCTCCTTTATTTTCAGTAATCCGGAGCATCTGGCTTTTGCCAATTCCGTCATCCATCCCGCAGTAGAAAAAGATTTTTTAGAATGGAAGGTGGAACATCAGGAGAAAGCCTGGGTCGGAATTGAATCCGCTATTTTATTTGAATCCCTTCTGAATCAATTGATTGATATCAGTATGAATGTTTCTGCTCCTTTGGAAACACGCATCCAACGCATCCAAAAAAGGGACAATCTCGACAGGGAATCCATCCTAAACCGGATCAAAAATCAGCTGCCGGAGGAGGAAAGAAACCGTTTGGCAAACTACACAATCATCAATGATGACCGGCAGGCATTGCTGCCGCAGATAGAAAATTTGCTTAAAATAGTAAAATCCCAATGAATTTGTTTAACTTTGTACGCTTATATTTTAAAAATAATCACTATGTTGAAAGAAATTTTATCAGTATCCGGTAAATCCGGGCTTTTCAAATTGATATCTCAAGGCAAAAATATGTTTGTGGCGGAATCGTTGCTCGATCACAAACGGATTCCGGTCTATATGCGGGATAAAGTCATCTCTTTGGGAGATATATCCATCTACACAGATGATGAAGAAGTCCCTTTGGCAGAAGTTCTTACTAAGATTAAAGAAAAAGAAAACGGTCAGGCGATCGATTACAGTGCATCCATCACACCCGATGAATTGAAAGCGTATTTTGAAACGGTTCTGCCTAATTTTGACAAAGACCGCGTGTATCCTTCCGATATTAAAAAAATGATGGCGTGGTATAACCTGTTGGTAAAAGAAGGATTAACGGATTTTACTCCGGAAGCTCCTAAAGAAGAACAAGAAAATGAAGAAGAAATAAAAGAAAAATAAAAACAAATCTGTCATTGCGGGCTTGACCCGCAATCCCAAGAACACTGTTAAACACTTATTAACGATTAGCAGGAGATTGCGGGTCAAGCCCGCAATGACAAAAAATGAAAATATTATGTTTGAATACGACGACGAAATGGCAGTAGAATTCATCCGGAATTATCTCCCCTTGGATTTAAAAGAAAAGTTTACGGACGATACGGTCTATTATATATTGGACGTTATCTGTGAATTTTATGAAAAAAGAGATTGGTTGGACGATGACGATGAAGAAAAAGAAGAACAGGAATTGACCCGGTTCATCATCGAACAAGCGGCGAAAGACGGAATCGGCCAATTTACCGAAGAAGAAATCAAGCTTGTACTGGTGGCAGAAGCCGCTTATTCGGATACATTGGAAATTCCTGAATAATTTTTGAACTTAAAAGCAAATAAATTGTTGTAATGGTATGAAAATTGCTGTTAATAAAGTTAGATTATTTATATTAAAAATTTAGATCAAATGAAAAAGTTAAATTTATTTGCAAGTTTATTATTGTGTGTTGCTCTTATCTTTTCCGGATGTGGTGCCAGTAATACCACTAAAGGTACTGCCATTGGCGGAGGCGGAGGTGCAGCTATAGGAGCCGGTATTGGCGCTTTGATCAATGGTGGTAAAGGTGCAGCTTGGGGTGCCGGAATAGGCGCTGTAGTAGGTGGAGCCGCCGGCGCGTTGATCGGTAACAAAATGGACAAACAAAAGAAAGAATTGGAAGCCATCAACGGCGCTCAGGTAGAATCGGTTAACGACGGACAAGCCATTAAAGTGACTTTCGAATCCGGTATTCTTTTTGCAACCAATTCCAGCACATTGAATGCCGCTTCTAAAACTTCATTAACTCAATTTGCTAATTCTTTGAAAGCAAATCCGGATACCGATGTAGAAATTTACGGTCATACCGATAGTACCGGAAATGATAAAATCAATATTCCGTTGTCAAAAGAAAGAGCCTCTTCCGTAGAAAAATTCCTGGAAACACAAGGTATCACCGCTTCCCGTTTAGTAACAGACGGTTTCGGTTCTTCCCAACCGGTTGCCGACAACAGTACAAAAGCCGGTCAAGCACAAAATCGTCGCGTAGAAGTTTACATTCTTCCGAACGCTAAAATGATTCAAGACGCTAAAAATGGTACGTTGAAATAATTTAACAGACTATAGAACACAAAAAAGAGGATATCTCAAATTATAATTTGAGATATCCTCTTTTTATGTCGCCAGATCTCTACGGCACCTCTATCTATAGGCATTTGTCAATTCCTGTTGTCGCTTGGACGTGTCCGGTTCCATTCCGCATCAACCGTCATCTGATTGGCGTATGATTTAACTCCTTTTGAATGAAGATAATCCAAACCGCCGAGACAGTCTTCGTGCCAATGGTTGGGAACGAAAGTAGAAACAGTAGCTTTTAACGAATCGGCAATCCATTTCACCAAAGTTTCCGTAAGTTTTATCTATATTTCAATAAATTTCCTACAATCAAAATCTGTATTTTCGCGACAATGCACATAGCCTAACTGATTGCTCACACATTTTGTGTTTCCAATTGTTTTGTCAATATTACGGTGCGAATGTCCGTAAATCCACACGTCAATCGGGCTGTCGGCAATGTAATTGCCAAGTTCTGTGGTAAATGCGCCGTTAATACGGCTACCAGCAAAATCAGGCGAAGACAACGAAAACGAGGGAACGTGGTGTGTTACAACAACGATTTTTCTATCATCAGGCATATTCGATACACTCCTACGGATAAAATCGAAACAACGCTCATGCTCCTCGTTGAAAACATTGTAACTCAATCGCTTGCCTTTGTACATTATGCGGTAAAAATCATTTACGCCTTTTTCGGTAATGTATGCATCAACCATCGGGATTTTCGACCAAAGCGTAGAGACTATAAAATCAACATTATCTATCTGAACAACAGCGTTATAATACACTTTCACATTGGAGCGAATTGTCATAACCAAGCCATCGGAAATATCTGCCAAATCGAAATAAGTATAAAGTTCGTGGTTGCCGATTGTGACAATCGTTTCGCGAAAATTTGCCGAAACATAATCCCAAAAATCGGCATACAGCGCGTATTCTGCCAAATAGCCAATGTCGCCTGCCAGCACAAGCACATCGCCCGCAGGTTTGAGCAGGTTTTCTTTCAGAAATTTCCTGTTTTCTGGAAATTCTAAATGGAGGTCGGAGGCGTATTGGATTGTCATATTATTGCCAATATCTTGTTTTTAAATAAGTTAACAAATCACTATATTTTTGCTTGTCAATGTTTTGCAATAAAACTTTTGGATCTATAATTTTGTACTTGTTCGTATATCCTAATTGAGTAGTCCAAGTCTCTATTAAACTTGTTTTAGCACCTTTCATATATCCTATTCTGCGCTGATTTATCTGCAAATCATCTCGCAATAAATTGTGATTGCCATTGGGAATGACGTGAACGTGAATAAAATCGTCCGCTTTAATTATTTCGGTTGCTTTATTTGCAATCATCTGTTCCGCCCAAAGTGTTTGGCGCATAAGTTGATAAAACGGCTCGAAAAAATAGACAGAACTTTTATAATTGTCTAATGGTTTCAGTTGCTTTGAATTTGTTATCAAATTTGAATACCTGCCTAATCTGACAATGCCGTCATCACCGTTTGATTTATCTTCATTTCCATAAGATTCCGTATATTTCCATTCTATAGGCACAAGGTAGGTATTGACGTCATTTTGTTTTTTTGCTAAAATACAGGCATCAACCGAAGTACACATCGTTCCTCTTGTTAACTTTTGACCGTCTAAACTTTCATTCAAATGGTCAGTGTTACTCACAACTTCAAATGAAATATACCCTTGTGTGCCGTCTTTATCATTTTTCATTGGCAAAACTTCAGTAAAATCAGGACAAATGATTTTAGCAATTGACAAAACAGCATTTTTGTCGCTACGCAACGGAAATAAATGGTTCAAACAAGCAATAAAGGAAGAAGCCAAATGCGGGCTGCCAAAATGAATTGCTATATCATTTGATTTACAATAAACAGGCATCTTTTCTCTAATGCCTTCAAAAAGGTTGTTTATCCAATTTTGCAGAACAAAATCATAATCATGTCCTCTTAAAATACCATTTTCTACATCATTGTTGAATAATTGAAGGTCGCTTTGGCGCAGTTTTGCTTGGCACTCTTTTTGGAGTGTTGAATAATTTTTACTCATAATTATCTTATTTTTTAATTTGTTTTACATTAAACGCCTTACCTAAAACCTCAAAAATCTTTCCACTCGAAACAGCCAAATCTAATTGTAGCAAATTTGTCGAAATGTTTCCGCAAAAAGCCGTCATATCATTTATCATTAGATTCCTCATTCCGCTCTGCTCCATTCGGAATGACACTCGCCATTGTAGAGGAGAGGGAGTGGAGGGCGGCGGCTTCGCCGCCCTCCACTCCCTTACTATTGTTGTCTGCCTCGTCATTCTGAGCGAAGCGAAGAATCTCTCCATCAACCGTACTGACACATCCGTCATTCCGAACGCAGTGAGGAATCTGCTGTTTATCCCGCACAAAACCATGTTCAGTTACCAACACTTTCCATTCAGGATTTTTCTTGTTTATCAAATCCTCTTTTTTTGCCCTGTTCCAACCTTTCAACTCTTTTTCGCGTTTTATTGCCAAATCAAAATACGGAATTTCCTCGTAATAAATACAATACTCAAGATTGTATTTATCAGTAAAAGCGTTTTTTATCAAATGATTTTTGTGTTCGTAAATTCTACGGCACAAATCATTCGTAACGCCAATATATAACGTTGTCCTGTTTTTATTGGTCATTATGTAAACATATCCGAATTTTTCTATTCCTCTAACCATTGCATTTCGTTTATCAGTATTTCCAATTCTATTTCAATGCGTTCATTATCAATGTTTTTAAGCAATAAGAATAAAGACAATTTATCCACAAAACTATTTTCAGCCAACAAAGCAGGATTGTACCGCCAAATTTCTATTTCATTATCGCCTGCATATTTGTTTGTTTCAATAGTCAAATTTTTAATATGCTGTTTATCAATGGCAAAATACAGTTTTTGTTCATCATTCAGCATCGTGTAATGTGCTAGAGCATTGATATTGCTTTTAGGAAATTCTAAAATTTCATCGGTAAAAAGCGTTCTTTCCACAGGATTTTGAAAAAACGGCTGCGCTTTCTGCCACAGATTTTTGCCTTTTTCAGTAAAAATAATTTGCTTTTCCTTTCCGCCGACAAGTTCAATCAGATTCAAATCTTTCAGGCAATTAACTGCACGATTGATATTCAAATACGATTGAGCAAATTTATCGCATAATTGTTTAATTGTCAAACCATTTAATAATTCTTTCTGTAAATGAAAAAGCAGGAGAAGTTGGGCAATCGGCGTAAGTTTTTCCGCTTTTTCGGGAAGTTGTTCGGGCATTTTCCGCAAATTCAGCATCAATGTAGGAATAAACATAATCTTGTTCGGAACAATAAAGTTTACCCGCTTTTGAATCAGGCGTTTTACATTGTAAGACAATATTTTATCAAACACAAAAACCGCAA
The DNA here is from genome assembly GCA_026000155.1 of Bacteroidia bacterium. Taxonomy (GTDB): domain Bacteria; phylum Bacteroidota; class Bacteroidia; order Bacteroidales; family Azobacteroidaceae; genus Azobacteroides. The sequence continues at coordinate 90,286 of BNYG01000003.1, forward strand.
TCATTTCGGTTTTTTCTTCAATCAATGCTTTTTGTTTCGCAAGATTGTCAGGCGTTACATCATATTCGTTTTTTGCAATCAAAAGACAAATTTTTTGCTCGAAGATTTTTGTTTCCAGCAAATCAAAAACGCTCGTGATATACAACGGCAATGCTTGACACAAACGTTTTTCAAGTGGTAAAATACTTGTGTCAGTCCCAATATTTTCGTTAATATATTTCTCTAATATATTCATTTATAATATATTATCACTTAATTTGCACATTATCATACATAAATGATAATGTGCAAATATACAAAAAAAATTGATATATACTCTTTCATCGGATTAATTCTTTCATTATGCGTTTAATTTTTTATCCAATTCTTCGATTGCAATTTCTTTTTCGCGGCTCTTGCCAATGCGCAATGTATCGACAATGGCGAGCAGTTCGTAGAGTTCGCTGTCATTTTCAATAAACTGCGGAATTTTGGCATACAGCGGCAAAATAAAATTTCCGCGTCGCGTGCCTTTGTAGTATTTCCACACAAAATTTTCTGTGCTTTCGGCAATTTTTTCCTTGACAGGCGAGGCAGAATGTGCCGTAGGAATACCACGTGTAGAAGCTCCAATTTGCGGCGGAAAAACGTATTTCAAACCATAAATCAAAAAATCGCGCAACGCCAAACGATTGACTTGCGTTTTTTCGGGATTAACCAAACCTGCAATACGATTGCGTTCCATTGATTTACTGATTTCGCCAATGCTGATTAACAACGAATTAGCAAGTTCCTGATATCCCAAGACTTTACCACCGCAAGCAATTATTTTTAGCAAAATAACTATATCGTGCGGACGCATTCCATTATTTTTTACTCTTTCATTCATGTTTTATTCCACATTCCAAATTGGAATAATTATCAATTAATACATTTATTTCAAATAGTTTAATTGTGCATAAAAAATAATTTTTCTGCACATCAAAAGTAGTGAATATTTTTCATATTGACACAATGACACAAGTAAATTTTTATCTTTATTTTAAATTTTTCTATTCCTCTAACCATTGCATTTTATTTTGAATAGTATTTTTCAATTCCGCCAAATCCTCTTATTATTTTATTTTCTTTCGTTTTACCTATAAAGTGATTTAACCGCTTCTCAAATTCTTCCGGTCGTATCCTCGCTGCTTCAATGTATGCAATTCGGATACGCTTATAGGCGCCGGAAAAACGCTGATAGTTTTTCCATACTATTTTATCTTCTTTCAATTTGTCAATTATATCATTTGGAAAAATAAAAGGTTCAGACAAAACATTTTGTATTTTATCCTCAAGTTTTGGGTGTATCATTTTATTTTCCAATAGCCGGTTGAGCCTTTCTTTGTTGGATTGCGAGTAAGTGCTTTTAGGGTTTCTGGGGGTGAAACGCTGAATTTTATGTTCTTTGTCAAGCGGTTTTATCGTACTGTCAATCCAATCGAAGCAAAGGGCTTCTTCAACCGCATCATTGTATAAAATGCTTTTGCGGAAATCATCACCGACGACCGGAGTTTGCTGGCCAGGATATTAGCGCCTTTGGCCTATTTATTGAAAAATCACTGGGGAAAATAACCGGCAGAATATATTGGCCTGTTTTTGTAAATAAACCAATATTATCTCAAATGATCCGGCACCACCGGCGCTTTCTTGAAATTATCAATCCGGTCGCTTTGTATCTGCATGTCGTCGAATAAAATGGCATCCGGGGTGATGGTGGTCATTAGATTGCCGACAATCGTATTGTATATCAGTTCTTTGTCTGAAACGCCGATAATCTTTTTGAAGATTTGGGCATCCACATTGTTTATCTCTGCCGAACGAACCCGTTTTTCCGAACCATCGGCCACACTCACTTGATATAGCTTGACAGGATACACACCGGATATTTCCCGGACAATATAAGCATAGTCGTAATCTTCTTGTTTCGCCCTTTCCACTAATTCCTTTTTCAACTCGGAATAACTTTTGGTTCGCGTATCCGACAAACGAATGACTCCCGGATTGATTGATCCTGTCATGGTGGCGCCCAATAAGGAATGTCCGTTGGAATGGGGCACTTTCGGTGTCGGAATCCGGTCAGATAATAAAGTGGTCAGTATTCCGTTTTCGACTAAGGTTAATTTTTCGGGAGGAACCACTCCTTGACCGTCTATCGGGGCATAACCCAATAATTTTATTCCGTTATATTCTTGTGTTCCGGTCAAGTCTTCGATGCTGATTTCCCGTGCCGTAATCCGTTTATTCATCATTTCTTCGATACTGTTTCCGCCGTATGAAAATCCGCCGGTCGTAAGGGGTTTTCTTTCGGCAATTAAAGAAATATCACTTCCGCCAAAGAAATTGGAATAGAAAGTCATCGGCACCGCCAAGCCTTCAAACAGGACAGGGCCTGAATACGATTCACTCATTTTAGGAGCCTGGATTTCTTCTATCAGATTTTTTGCTAATTTACGACATTCGGCTTGCAATTGGTCTGTCGAAGGTAATTCATTGGAATTTCGATACACAAAATTGAAATTGGAACTAACATCTTCTCCCTCTTCTGTTTTTCCGGCTATATCTCCGTCTATATAAACGAAGGACAAAGGATAGGTGTATTCGGTTCCTTCCGTATTGTAAAAATAAATCGTAGCCTCCACCAATTGAACAGAAAGGTTGGATTCCAGCACTTCCGGATATTCGTTGAATACCGACGAGGCTGTTTTAGCATATTCTTCGTAGCGCGATTGATTAAAATCCAATGGTTGCCTCGGAAGATTTTTCATTTGAATCACCGGCGTTTTATCCCAGTCGGGCAATTCCAACTCTTTTGCCGGGATATTCAACTGTTGAATCGTTGCCTTTTTTTGTTCATAGGTTTCCGCAGCGCTTTTATAAATGGCATCCAAATCTTTCCAAATCGTGTAACGGATGGCACGTTCGTCATTATCTAACGTAGGCGAACCGTCATAGCCTTGAGAACCACCGGTCGTTCCCTGAAAATTTTCATCCGTGCACTGATAATCTCCCATGAGCAAACGAGCAGATGACGAGCGGGCATGCCTTAGATCGGAAGTCAATAAACTTCCGTGTGAAGCGGCAACGGACATTTGTTTCATGTCCCCGATACTGTAGGCAATAAAGAACGGCGATTGTAAACCTTCCATTTTCAAATTGTTCAAACCCCGGTTCACTTCTTCTTTAATGGCTTTGAAAATAACGGTTTCGCCCGGCAATGACGCATCGGATGTACCGGCTGCCGGCTTAGGCAATAACAGCGGTTGCGTTTGGCTCTTCGGCCTTTTTTGCGTTTCAATTTGTTTCACGAATAAGGCAGGCGCCACACAAGCCACGGGAACCGAACCGGATTCCGCACCGCAGGTTCCGTTGAAAACGGCATACCGGTCTCCGCAAGCTTCAATCTGGGAAAACATCGCCAAAGGCGTTCCTACCATATCCACTCCGCGCACCAACTCATTGGGTCTGCCGTCCGTATAAATCCGGTAAACAATCAAGGGCGTTACATTGAAAGAGTTGGGAGAATACCGGCTGGTATTGGTAAATCCGCCGGAAACATCCTTGAAATAATAGGCGTATTCTTTTCCTTGCGATTTAGCTTCCTTGCGGAGTTTTTTCATTAATTCCTCTTCGGAAAAACGCTGGGTGCTTTCCACCAACAGATTGGATTGGCGTGAAACAGGGGCGTAACCCACATTTCCCCTTCCATGTCCATTGGAATGATAAAAACCTTCAATCGGCGTCCGGCTCATGAGGAAATTTTTCAGGATGCCTTTTTTCACTACTTCTACTTTTTGAGCGCTGATTCCTTCATCGTCAAATGGATAGGAACCGACTAAGGGCGTACCCTGATAATATCGGATAGTCGGGTCAAAAGTCACGGAAAGATGTTTCGGAAGCACTGCTTCGCCGGTTTTCTTTTTAAACGTTTGAGCATCATTTTCCTGCTTCAGGCGGGAACCTTCCACCCGGTGTCCGAAAATTTCATGGAAAAATACGCCTGCCGCTTCCGGTGAAAGGATGGCCGGACCGGTGAAGGATTCCACTACCGGCGCTTTGCGTAAAGCTGAAAGGGTGGCGCTCATTTCCCGCGCCGTTTTCAATACTTCTTCGTCGGAAGGTAATTCGTTCAAGGAAAAGCCCATCCACGATTTGACCAGCGGCAAACCCATTCCATCTTCCGCCACTACATTGGCCGACAAAAACAATTGGATATTGACCGCATTTCCCGCCATTTCCCGTCCTTCCGTATCAATGAAAACAGTCCGGGACAAACCGGCGGTGAAATAAGCGACCCCTTCTTTGATGTCATCGTTTTCATCAAATACCGCCGAATATTTCCGCACTTTATCTTCCAATTGTTTGGGGTCGATATGTAAATCCGCCCAGGCAACCGGTTTTTCGTAATGATTGACTACCGGTTCCCTGGAAAAGTCAGGCGATTTATCTTCTTGTTCCACTTTCACCGCCAGATTGGCTTTCACCTGTTCGTAGGTTTGAATGCCCTCTTTGTAAAGTTCATCGAACTGCAACCAAATCTGGTTTTTCAGCAATTTATCATTGTGCTCGTAAGGAATATAATTTCCCTTAACATTCACCCCTTGAGAGCCTCCCCAACCGGATTCACGTATTTCATGGGAATTATCCAAAGTATAATCACCGACCCGTAAACAGGTTGTAATCGTACGAGACGGAGAGTTGAGCGTAGCTTCCATTTGAAGCCGTCCCAAACCGGCCATCGTATTGACGGATTGCACTTCGTCCAAGCGAACGAAACCATAATAGACAGGAACAGGCTGCTTGCCCAATATTTCAAAATTCCGGGTTAATTCGGTTTTTATCGTATTAAAAACCGGGTCTTGGCCAAAAGAGTAAAAAGTTCCGATAGACAGAACGAGTAAAAAAATTAAAAAGCGTTTATTCATATTTAAATAACTATTTTCCAAAATGAGTTGCAAATATAAGCATAAATCCAATGGCATTAAATGTTTAATCTGATTATTTTTAGTCAAAATTTTGTAAAATATGCAATAAGTATTTAAATCTATATCAAAAAATGTTTCACATGATGATTTAATCGAAATTGTAGTAAAAATTGAGATTTTTTATTTTAATAATTGTCATTAAACGAAACATAAAAAAGAAATAAAATACTTACATTTGCATAAGAAACAACGCCAATGAATCAACATAAGCTCTTTGACGGGAACGAATCAAGTGTTGCGTGTTCAAAAAACTTTAATTTCATTTTTTTCATTCTTTTGTATAAAGTGTTCCCTCAAAGAGCTTTTTTTAAAGAAATATAAAAAGAAAATATTTTTCATTTCGAATAATTAATTAATGAAGTTCGTCCGGCAAAACGATTATATCCTGCCGGACGAACTTCATTAATTATTGCAACGTTTCTCCTCCTTCCCAAAGATTAATATCTTCGTCCGATAAAGCAGGTGTAGCGTGCAAATTTTGTTTGTATATTGGATGAGGATGTACAGGATGGAATATCAAATATTTTATCTCTTTATTCGTTTAAATAATTAATAAGAACGAATAGGAATGCCGGATAAAAAAAATAAAATTATTTGCATGCTTTCTTGCCGCCACCATTTGCTGGATGACAGGATTTATCGAAAAGAGGCGTGTACGCTGGCACGAAACGGTTACGATGTGGTTCATATCGGCTACGGGAAAAGGGACGAAGCGTATTACACTCCGGAAAATATTCGCATCATTCAATTGAAACGGCTGGAAAAGGGAACTACTCTCCAATCCAAGTGGAAAGCATTCAATCAGTTAAGATTAGATGATTTGTTCCGGGCTGCCCAAAAAGTGTCGGCGGATGTCTATCATTTGCATGATATGGAATTGTGCCGGATAGCCGGGCGATTGAAAAAATTACCTCAACATCCGAAAATCATTTATGACGCTCACGAACCTTTTAGCGATAACCTGAAGGATTATTGGCGGGAACGTTCCCTGATGAAAGTGCTTTTCAATGATATTCCTTCGTTGCTTGCCGAAAAACGGATCATGAAGCATGCCGATCATTTGATTGCCACGGAAGAAAATGTAGCTTCCCGTTTCCGGAAGAAAAATTCCAACACTTCGGTTCTTTACAATTATTCGCATTTTAACCCGCTGAATTCCCTCCAAGGAACGGAAGAGAAGGAATTTGATGTCATTTATTGCGGTTCGGTTGCCGAATCCAAAGGAATATTTTTGATGATAGATGCTTTGCTTGCGGCGAAAAAAAAAGGACATTCTTTTAAACTCGTAATCGTCGGACCGTTCAACAGTCTGTCCCTGCAATCCGAAGTCGAAGCGATGATTCGCCGGGAAAAATTGGAAAAGCAACTCTTTTTTACGGGAGAAGTCCCGGTGGACCAAGTGAGTGAATATTACCAAAAAAGCAAAGCCGCTTTTTGTCTTTTCCCTTTGAACCGTACCAACCAATTGATTCTCCCGATTAAATTGTTTGAATACGCCGCTTTCGGATTACCCGTTATCGGTTCCAATTTCGGGCATATCCGGGAAATTATTCAAGCGAACGGCATCGGGATAACGGTTGATCCGCACAAGGCGGATGAAGTAGCCTCCGCCTTGATAGAATTGATGGACGGAAATAGATATAAAGACTATATTCCGTCTTGCATCCATTGTGTAAAAACCCACTATTTATGGGAAAATCAGGAGCAAGTTTTACTCCTGATTTACGAAACATTTTTTCTGCAAAAGCCTACGATCGAATCCGCTTCAGAATAACCACTTTCTCTGTCGTATTTACCCCATTGGACACGGTAAATACCAATTTTGCATATCCTACATAAGGAGCAGGCGGTAATGTAGTGATTGACGGAGGCGTTATGGCCAAACGCAAATGATTAAAGTCTCCACTGATAACTCCTATGGAGTTGGTCGTAAAATGGGCGTATGTATAACCCGGCAGAACCGTTTGATACAACACCAAATTTTCATCACTGGGCGTCCAATCTATCACCACATGCTGTGCAAGATTATCATTAAATACGAGTGTATCCGGTGTAGCGATTCCACTTCCTTCCATCGTAAGAGTTATATCGGTGCCTTCCAGGATATTTTGGGTGATAGTTACCGAATAGCGCAACCGGCCTGCTGCAAACGTAATCTTCACCGACCGGTCTGCTCCTGTAGTATTTTTCGGATAAGTCAATATCACTTCTGTTTTTTTATTCGGATCGCCATGAGCATTCCGGTTTGTCCGTCCTTCTTCGTCAGTGATCGTTAACCAACCGGCGGTTAAACCGGTTGTGAGCGATTCGATGTTGACAATAGACCAGCCGGAGTTGGTGGTAGCTATATAATCGGTCAAAACGGTCAGTACATTATTATTCCCTTTTGTCTGACAGGGATCAATGGAAAAATTGAATTGATCCTGGCTTACACTCAAGAAGAATTGTCCGTCAAAAATAATATCATCTATTCCATTCTCATTCCAGTTCAATATCTCGGCTTCCATATTCACAGATTTACCATCAAATGCATCTTCGGGAGTATCATGTCCACGGTCTTTCACTGCGATTATATTCACTACATACTGATTGTTACGAAGAATATCGCGGTAAGTCACATTATCTTTTTCCAAAAAATCAACCCGGTAATAACTTTCTTTCGTATCTTCTTCGTATAATCCTCCTATAACCAAACAAGTAGCTTCTACATGTTGAGCGGCGGCTTTTGTTTCGAACGTATAGATCGCATTACGGATAGCTATATCCGGTTTTCCGGGACTATCAAAATCCGTATAAACCAAGGGACCTAAGTATTTGGCGGCGCCTGCCGGAATGGTTGGGCCGGTAACTTTCAACCGGTCCGTGCCCGTTCCTTCGGAAACCACACTTGAATTAGGAACAATCGCTCCTTTTGTATTTGTATTATAAAGCCTTACACTGGTCAGTTTAAATTTACTGAGCACTTCCGGCTTGCTTTCATCCAATTGCACATTGATTTTTGCAATCATCCGGAGAAGCGGAATAGTGGCCAACGAGGATGTCGTGGAAGTAATCGTCACTTTCCCGCTTTCGCCCCACATCGGAAAAGCCGTATAGTTGCTCGATGTGTTCCATTTGTCGCCTTCTGCTGCGAGCGCAAACTCCAATCCGGAAAGCATGGCATTTTTTTCCGTATTTTTCCAATCTCCGGAATTAAGCATATCCGCTATTTTTGTACCTGTATTGGTAATGATAACCAATCGCTGCTGGTTTGTTTTTTCCCTTACGGTTACGGTAAAGGTGTAGGTGTCGGATTTTTCCGGATCAGGCGTTATTTTCCGGGCTTTACCGGAATAATCATAATATTCCTTACCGTCATTCCCTACACGGAATACCAATACATCTATTGTACGGACAGTGTTTTCCTCCGTATCGCTCATAGACCGTAACATGGATTGCATATTGGCAGCAGGGATGGCTGCTGTGACTGTAATATCTTTTTCTGTTCCTGGTTCTTCCGGCGTATTAAAATCAAGGTCTTCGCGAACGCACGAGGACGCTACAAATGATACTATAAGCAGGACCACCAAACTATACCAAATACTTGCTAACTTTCTCATATTGTAATTTTCTTTATTTTATTAGTAATTCTTGTTTATTTAATCAGGTGTTAACTCGTTATCCGATTGATTTAATTTCCATCCGTTCACCACTATATCCGTACCGATAAACAGAATATCAATGTTGTATGTGTGTGTTTTATTGAAATCATTTCCCGGATAAATCAGTTGAAGCAAGCGGATTAAATTGTTATCCACTCCTTCCCGGTTAGGGAGTATCACTTCTCCGGTTGTCTGATCCTGTATTTTCAACACCGGATCCGGCCGGTTTTCCGCTAATTTCAATACCGTCAATGAGGCAGCCAATTCACTGCTTGCCGGAGAATAGCGTGTATTGTTTATGTATGAAAACGGATCGCAAGATGCAAAGTCATTATCGAAAGTATAATTACCGTTGTCGTCCGTAATTTCAAAACGGTAGGTATGGTCGGTTGGAGCCAGACCGTTTACCGTTATATTGATTCGATTGGTATTTTGAACTACCGGGATAGTAATGATATTTTCCACATTTTCTTTGACCAAGCCGGCTTTATTTCCATAAAGCAATAACGGCAGTGAAGTTTCCTGCTCATTTATTATTCTTGTTCCGGGAACTTCCAACTGGAATTTTCCCTGGCTTCTTACTGTTCTTCCTGCGAGAAACTCACCGGGTGAAGGAGTAACAGCATACGGAGCCAGAAGATTAAACCACACCACGAAAGAATAGTTTCCCGGAAGAAGCTTCAAGTCCGGCTCATACCTTGTATTTAAAACCGGCTTGTCTAAAGACCAGGAACTAACGAAATGATCGTTTTCGTCAAATACAAAAAGCGTCGCCTGTTGTAATTCATCCGGACGGATTGCCTGGGTTTCCGCTTCCTCGTAAGAAAAAACCAATCGCAGCGGTTGTGTCTCCGGTGGACAATTTTCCAAATCCTCTTTGATACAAGAAGAGAAAGAAAATACGATGCAAACGATCATGCAGATAAAAGATTCGATTCGATTCATTTATTTTTTGCGTATAAATGTTTGTATTCTATATAATTATCAGGGTTCCAATTCGTATTCACCCGTAATGGAGATCCAATCCAGCACTTCCAAATCAAATGTAATGTTTGTTTCGCTTGACGGCTCATCATCCAAATCATCATCCGGGATTTCTTCCGTAGAACGGCCGGGAGCAACTATCCGGGTAATGGTTGACCGGTAGTAATCGTTCCGAAATACATCCCATACATCTTTGTTCAGGAATAAATCCCAATAGCAAAGTCCGTTGGTGTAAGTCACGACATCAGCCGCAGTCAATCCGTTAGCCGCAGCATAATTTTTTGCGTTATTTTCGTTATAGAAAAACTTCATTTCAGGGTTGGGACGGTAAAGGGTAACTGTCCAGAATGTCCGGGGCGTGGTGATCCCTTCCGATGCGGAAGTAACGGCTACATAATCCGAATTTCTATATACGATGATTGTATCCGGAATAAAAGTGGCGCGAATGGTAGCACGGGTAATTTCCCTTTTTGTATGTGTCTTTGCTGTATTTTCCGCTGCATACAAAGCATTCAATTTTTTCGGATCGGAAATCAACGAATCACCCACCAATTGATAATAGGCATTCTGATAATTAATTTGGGAAAATTCGGAAGCATCGTAACGGTCCCAATTGGGGTCTTTCGATCCGGGAGCCGGATCTTGTATGAAGTAAGAACGCTCGTTAAAATTATTAATCCCAAATGAAAGAGATCCCAATTTACCCGGAACACCTGCTTGTATCATCGGATTTCCTTTTTGTACGGTTACTTTGGCTACCATCCGTTTCACCGTAATTTCCAAGTTGTTGGCCGGATCACTTTCTTCCTTTACGAATGTATAATTGTTTAAGGTAGTATTCGTCATGGCAATCCCATTGACAGAAACCAATTGGCTGCGCGTTAATGTCTTGGCGACTTGGGTTAATTCACTTGTTCCTTTGTGTTCAAGGGCTGTAACAACATCGGGAGGCAGGTTTATTCCTACGAATACGGTTCTTTTACCCGTAGTGGTCGCTATTTTGGCAGGAGAACTGAAAACGTATTGGGTCGAATTATCACCGGATGCTACTTGTGTAAAATCAGAGCCGGTCAAGGAGGTATGTGAAAGGTAATACCCTTTGTCAGTCGCGTAAATGAATACATCTACCGTACTGATCTTTACTTCAGCTTCCGTAGCATAAGGATCGTCGTTTGTCGAACGTAATTGGGATGTTTCCGGTTTAGGGAAATTCAAATGAATGGCCACAGATGTCGGATCGCCTTTGTCTATGTCAGTCTCTCCATTGACATTGTTTTCATCATTACAACTTGCGAATCCCATAAGCAGGGCAACGCAAACAAAGAAAATTGTTTTTAAATTACTTTTCATTTAAATACAAAATTAAAAGAGTTAGTTTTATTTTTTTTATTAATAAAAGTCAGACGCTTCCTCTTCTCTCTGAACCGTATTCTTTAACTCCGATAAAATATCCAGATTATGTCCGGCTTCTTTGATTCCCTGTGCTTTCGCTTTTTGAAGGTAATCTTCCGCCTCATCCAACTTGAATTCACTCATATAAACGATACCCAGGTTATTCCATGCCGCAGGATCATCGCGATATTTTTCCAAAAACTTTTTAGCCGATGGATAGTCTTTTTCCAATATCGCAGCAGAAGCAGCATTGATGTTGGCAATCTTATCTTTCGGATAGATTCTTCCGGCAATTTCAAATACTTCATTAAAAGATTCGCTTCCTTTTTCGTAGGTATTGGCAATCTGGTACATTTCTTCCAGACTGAGCATCCCCGGTTTGGTTTTCAATAATTGCAAGCCTTTTTCCACCGAAAAAGCGGGCACGACATATTCAATTTGATAATCAGACCGGCGCAAAAGCGGGAAAAGTTTGTTTAACATATACAAATACGGCTTTCCGTCGGCAATATCCATAATCTGTTTTTCCCGTCCGGCAAAGATGTCCACCGTACGGATAATCTGCAATATCTGTTCCCGGTTTTCCACTTTCGGGTCTTTTTCGATCAAATTGACCAACCGGTCCCAATCTTCGCCGTATCCTTCGGAAAAAACTTCCAAATTAGCCGGAAGTTTAAGGTTTTTCCGGACATAATCGAGTAGGGATTTCGCTCTTTCTTTCGAAAGGGTCATGTTATCTTCATACGAACCTTCCGGAGAGGCATACGCCTTGATCGAAATTCCGGTTATAATCGCTGTCGGCTCTTCTTTGATATAATTCAAACTGTGGTCAATCTTCGCCAGTTCTGCCTTGTTGTTAAACAGGTTGGGAATAATATCCCATTTATTCTGTTCAAAAATCAAAAAGGCTTCTCCTACTTCAGCGCGTTCTTTCTTGTCTTCCCTTGGAGGCGTAATAAAATTAACCAGGGGCGAATAATCGTTAAAATTGACTTTCCGGGGAGAACCGATCCGGTCGGCAATCAATTGTTCCACATGCTCTTTTTCCGAACCGCCGCATCCGCATAAGTCTTCGACTAAAAACATGGAAGCATTCTTCATCCACGACTGATAGGGAACGCTTGCTTTATAAGGAACAGACAGGATCGTGTTCTTTTTTGCAGCCTTGTAAACGTAATAAACGCCCGGCTCCTGTTCCAGTCCGCTCAAGCGTAAAGAACGTTCATACAAATTATTCCGCTTTTTCCCGTTGACAATGACAGCAGGCAATTCGACCTTTTGTCCGTTAGTAGCCCGGATAATGGGAGTTAAAGTCAACTGGTTATTGCTCGACACTTCCACCCCGTTAAGGAGAATGTCCCAGTCAACGAGGAGTTGATTGTTGCTCTGCCGCAGTTGATTACTTTTTACATGGATATGATTCTGCAATTTGCTTTGGCTGTAGCCGGAAAAAGATATGGAAAGAAGAAAAAGGATGACAGCCGCTATATTATATTGTTTGAGTTTCATACGGTTACTTATTTTATAATGTAGATTAAAGAGATTCCTGCCTGAGTCGGCCCGAAATAATTTTTTTCCTCATTCTTAATGAATTTTCCACAGGTTTCACATTCATACACATCGTAAGCCAAACGAGCGTAACCTGCTCCAATAGAAGCTTCCAGACTCCAGCGGGGAGCCAGGTAGAATTGATAGCCGTAAGAAATACCCGCACCGTAGAGATCGCCCTCGTACCGGTACTTTTTCATGTGATCCGTTCCCACTGCTCCGACATTAAAAAAAGCATAATGACCATGCAATCCGAAGTAGTGCCCGGAAAACGGTTCGCACAACCACCAGCGCAATTCGGGTTGGGTAAGGATGAACTTAAATTTTTGATTGTCCTTAAATTCCCAGGGATTGTAGGTAACCGGAAGTTTGAAAGTGAACTGTTTACCTGTTTTAAATTCAATTCCCAGATTCATACTGGTGGTAGCGTCATAGAGCAGGTTGCTGCTAATGGCAAATACAGGCGTCTTATTAATTGTTTTCCTTTCTTGAGCTTGTCCCTGCAAAAAAGAAAATAAAAGCAACATAACAATAAAGCCTTGTTTACTCTTTTTAATAGTTGTCATTCTTAAAACCATAAAAATTAGTATTGTTCTCTGTTTCCCGTTTAATTAAAAAACAAAAATCGTGCCATATCTTTATTTATATTTATAAAAAACAATATTTTTTAACAAAAAAAAGCTATCTAAAAGGTATCCTGTGAGTAAAATCCTTTTAGACAGCTGATTTATAGAATATTACGGTACTAACAATTTTTTTGAAATAACGTCACTCTAAAACTTTAATCCGGATATTTTTATACCAAACATCATCGCCGTGATCTTGTAAACCGATGTAGCCTTCGTGTGCATCACCGCCCAGATTGGTCAATAAAGTATAAGCCAATGGGAAATCACCACCCGGTTTGAATTTGCTGTTGGCGATCAATTCGTTCCATTTATCGGTCCATAAATGATATTCCAATACGTTTTTACCGTTTTGTTTGTGAACGACCGTTCCTTTATAAACCATAATAGCGCCCTGGTTCCATTCGCCTACCGGTTTTGCATTTTGCGGAACAGCCGGGATCATATCATATAAGGAAGCGGATTGGCGATTGCCGTTTTCACCCAATTTGGCATCGGGGTGACCGTCATTATCCAATACCTGATATTCGGGAGAAGAAATCCAGATCGGTTCGCCTTTGATTTCACGAGCCAGATACAAAACACCTGAATTGGCATTGGGAGATACTTTCCAATCGAAACTCAATTCAAAATTTTTGAATTTGTGAGCGAAAATAATGTCACCGCCACCCACTGCATGGGCTTCACCTTGTCCGGAACCGTTAATTTTAATTGCTCCATCGTCAATAACCCATTTTCCGGGAACAGTGTCCATGCCATAACCTCTCCAACCGGAGAAGTCTTTTCCATTGAATAAAGAAATAAAACCATCTTTATCTTTTGGAGCTTGAGCTAAATTGCTCACCTGAGGTTTGTTTAGTTCGACATAAGTTAGGGAATCCTCTGTTGTAAAAACAGTTTCAGACTCATCGCCTTCTATCACAAAATCAAATGCTTCTTTCTGATTACAGGCAACAAACATACTTGCTACCGCTAAAATACTTAAAAAATAACTAACTTTCTTCATTTTACTATTACATTATTATATTTTACACAAAGGGCGCACACACAGGTGCGCCCCTACGGATTTTTACGGCATGGCCGGTAATGACCAACCTGCTCGATATTTATGATTGATTAGTTCGGCAGCAAATGCTTGTGCATTTTCCGGTTCTGTCCAGGTTTTATTGAAAGAAGGATGACCATCTTTGATCGTAAATCCGTCTTTAATGACCGTTCTAATGGTTTCATCCGGACCAATATTCGTGAATTTCATATTCGGACCATCCCAATGCAATTCCTTGTTCAGCGCTTGAAGACGTACTGCCAATACTCCCATGACAACCATTTCATTAAATGGGCCTGCTTCGGAGAAGTCGGATTTTGAAGGTACACGGTTAGCAGCGCTTTCTTTACATGCACGCACCCAATCCATTTCATGACCACCGGTACCACCGGTAACACGGCGTTCGGTTTGAGGCACAGAAGGAACACGACCCGACATTAACCAAGGATTTGCACCATAACAGTTAGTAATCAAAGTATCTTTGGTACCGTGGAAGATGACCAAACCACCGCCACTACCCATGAGTTGTTTGCCGACAGGGAAACCTGCAGGGCGATCCGGCATCATACCGCCATCGTACCAATGTACAACCACTTCCGGCATTCCTACCTTTTTCAGGTTTTCACGAGCGGGGAAAGTCAGTTTAACATGTTGTGCCTGAGGTGCGCATTCATTTAATAACAGGGTAGAAGAACCTTCCGCTTTAATCGGATATCCTAATTTCAGACCGGTGAATGCCGGATGCAAGATATGGCATGCCATATCGCCCAAAGCGCCTGTACCGTAGGGCCACCAGCCGCGCCAATTCCACGGATGATAAATAGCATTGTAAGGACGTACGGCAGTCGGACCGGAGAATAAATCCCAATCCAGGGTGGAAGGAATTTTATCTACTTTATCCGGTGTATTCAATCCTTGCGGCCAGATAGGGCGGTCGGTAGCGGCTTCTACTTTCAGTACTTCGCCGATTTCGCCATTCCAGATCCATTCATTGGAAAGATTCACCCCTTCACCCGATGCTCCCTGATTACCCATTTGGGTAGCCACTTTGTATTTTGCCGCTAATTTTGTCAGCAAACGGGATTCATATACCGAATGGGTTAAGGGTTTCTGTACATACGTGTGTTTGCCCAACGTAATACCGGTAGCAGCGATGATGGCATGCGTATGGTCGGCAGTAGCCACGATGACGGCATCGATGTCTTTGCCCATTTCGTCGTACATTTTGCGCCAGTCTTTGTATCGTTTTGCACCCGGATTGTCTTCAAATACTCCGGCAGCATATTTCCAATCTACATCGCACAAAGCAACGAGATTTTCCGTTTTTCTTACCGCCTTGATATTTGAATTACCCATACCGCCAATACCAACAGCAGCGATATTAAGTTTATCACTCGGAGCTGTCACTCCACTAAAACTTTTTCCCATAACTACATTGGGGATGATGGTTAATCCCAAAGCTGCAGTTCCGCTTTTTTGAAGAAAAGATCTTCGACTCATTGAGTTAGACATAAGTACTTAGATTTTATATAAAAAATTAAAATATTACATAAACGGTTCCAAAGATAAAGAAGATTTTCCAGATTTCATCATTATTATAACAGAAAATTGTAATTTTGCATCTGAAATGAAAATTGCAGCATTAGTATCGGGCGGAGTGGACAGTTCGGTGGTCGTTCACCAACTGAAAGAAGCGGGTTACGATCCCGTTATTTTCTATATTAAAATAGGTATGGAAGATAAGGACGGGTATATCGATTGTCCGGCGGAAGAAGATATTGAAATCACTACGTATATTGCCAAAAAATACGGCTGTCAAATGGAGGTGGTATCGCTCCACGAAGAATATTGGGAAAATGTGGTCAGTTATACCATTGATGCGGTTCGCCGCGGATTAACTCCCAATCCGGATATGATGTGCAACAAACTGATCAAGTTCGGTACTTTTGAACAAAAATGGGGACATGAATTCGACAAGATTGCTACCGGACATTATGCAACGACTACGGAAATAAAGAATAAAGTCTATCTTTCCACCGCTACGGATAAAGTAAAAGACCAGACGTATTTTCTCGGACAGGTCGATTATCTGCAAATATCCAAACTGATGTTCCCGATCGGGCACCTGCAAAAAAGCGAAGTGCGGGCGATTGCCGCCGAACAGGGATTGCCCAGCGCCCTGCGGAAAGACAGTCAGGGAATTTGTTTTTTGGGAAAAATCAATTACAACGATTTCATCCGGCGGTATCTGGGAGAAAAACCGGGAAAAATTGTTGAATTGGAAACCGGAAAAATACTGGGAGAACACAAGGGTTATTGGTTCCATACCATCGGGCAGCGGAGGGGATTACAGCTGAGCGGAGGTCCCTGGTTTGTCGTCAAAAAAGACATTCCCCGGAATATTATCTATGTTTCAAACGGCTACGATCCCGACACCCAGTACGGCAAAACCGTCAACCTGCAGGGCTTCCATTTCATTACCGGAGATCCGTGGGGAGATTTCAGCGGCGAAAAAGAAATTGCGTTTAAAATACGGCATACGCCCGAATTTACTTTCGGGAAACTCAAAAAAATCGGTGACATTTACCGGATCGAATCAGATGATAAGATCCAGGGAATAGCCGCCGGACAGTTCGGCGTTGTATATGATTCAGCCTGCCGGCTGTGCCTCGGCAGCGGAATGATTATTGATGATTTAATCGGCTAAGACGTCGTTTGTTTCCGGTATCCGTTCGAATAAAGCCACTACAAACGGACAAATGGGTACAATCTTGACCTCCCTTTCCCGTGCGAAATCGACGGCTTTATCGAATAATTTTTTACCGATGCCCTGTCCTTCAAATTCCGGTTCAACACCGGTGTGGTCAATGAGAATCTTATCTTTCCCCCGCCAGATATACGTCATTTCACCCATTTCGGTTCCGTCTGCCATCGCTTTGAAAACCCCTTCTTTCCCGTTGTCTTTTTGAATAATATCCATAATTTTTTTTATTTGTATTTATATAACAGCAGAAAAGGGATTTTGTTTTCATCCGGTCTTTTCACTTTTTTGTGAGAAAGCCTCAGATACTACTTACTATTTCCCACAATTTTTACAAATCAGCAGAATTTTTAGTCAATTCATACTTGTCTGCAAGTTCACCGGTGATGGGCTTGCCTTCCATATCCAGTTGTATCAACCTGTTTTCGCCTACTTGGTAATAGGGCGGAATGCTCGCGTCGTTTTTCAGGTTGACAATGCTGCCTGTTTCATCCCACGAAAACTCGCCCACTATTTGCGTAGGAGTGTTGTCATTCGTACCGAGATAAAGATAAGACAGCTCATAAGTGCTTGGATTCAACACAATAGTTACCTGGATGCCTTCGCAATCGGCACAGGGGATAACGCCCGTGTACTTGCCTCCCCAATCCAAACTGGTACGCGAGTTGTCGGCCATGCTGGAGATAACAACCTCTTCCGACTTCTTCTGCTGTCCGCCGCCACACGACACAAAGCTTGCTACCGATAAAACGGCAACCGCAACCATCGCAAAAAATACTTTTTTCATTTTCTTTTAAGTTTAAATGAATACTAAATATAACTTACTGAACTTTCGCGAGTTCGGTAAGTTGTTGAAAATAAGATAAAAGAGCAGCAAAAAAATTGATAAATTACTGATAATTAGTAACTTTTTGTTGCAAAACAAAATCCCATGCTGCGATACAAAGATACGAAAATTATTTTAGAGATAAAAGACTTTTTTACTATTTCAAGCCAACAACATACCTGAGGCGACTTTGTTCGCTCTTTTTTGCCCTTGTAATTCGGCAACAATAACCAGACCGAAATCAAATACGAATCCGGGACCTTTGCCTGTAATGATGTTTCCGTCTTTCACTACGGCGGCATTCACGAGTCTTGCTCCCAGTAACGTGTCTTCATAACCGGGATAAACCGTTGCCTGTTTGTCCTGCAATATGCCCAATCCTCCCAACACCAAAGGCGCTGCGCAGATAGCTGCAATCCGTTTTCTTTCGTTATGATAGTACATCAACAACGATTTTAATTCTTCGTGGGCATTCAGATTACTTGCTCCGGGCATTCCTCCGGGCAATATTAACATGGCGCCATTGGAAAAATCGGTTTCTTCAAATAATTTATCCGCTACTACCGGAATACGATGTGTCCCCGTAACCACCTTAGCGCCGGTAACAGATACGGTAGTTACCTTCAATCCGCCACGGTACAAAATATCAATGGTAGTGACGGCTTCCGTTTCTTCAAAACCTTCTGCTAAAAAAAGAAAAACTTCCATACTGAGTGTGATTTATAAGTTATAATAATATGTGTTATGTGTGTTATTTTAGTGTGTATCTATACGTAATGGTCCCTATTTGATTTTGCGTACCGTTAATGGCGTTGAATTTGGTCCTTTTTGCTGCTTCAACAGCCGATTTGCGCATATTGGCATTTTCAATATTGGTGCCTCGCAAACGGACTTCTGCTTGGATGACGTTTCCTTGCGGATCGACCGTAATTTCCAACACAATAGAGCCTTCTTCCTGAATATCATACGCCGGACGTTGCAGGCTTCCTCCTCTTACCGATCTTCCGCTCAAATCGAAACTGCCGACCCCGCCCACTCCGGTATATGGACCGGTCGTTGCATTGCCTTGCGCACTTCCTTGATTGCCGGAACCGGAGGCTGCTGTTCCTTCGCTGCTGCCGGGGGTATTTCCCACGCCGAAAGCATTTGACATTTGCTGATTAATAGCGTCTTTTTTCCGCTGCTCTTCGGCTAAACGTTGTCTTTCCGCTTCCCGGCGTTCCTGTTCGATTTTTTGGCGTTCCTGTTCGGCTTTCCGCTCTTTCTCTTTTGCAGCTTCAATAGCCGCTGTTTGTTCTGTATTTTGCGTAATGACAGGCTGTTGGCGAACCGGCTGTGCAGGTACGGATGCAGGTACAACTTCCGGAACCGGAGTTTCGACCGGCGTTTCCGATTCGCTTCTTGCAGGGGCAGGTTCAAAAGTCCCGGCCGCCCAGTCAACGGTTCCGAAATTGACAGGGATACCCTCTTCCTCCGCTTTTATTTCTGTCTGTAAAAAAATAAGAGACAGGATGAAAACGATCAGCAGGCAAAGAAGAGCCGAAGCGGTAAATCCGTATTTCTGTTCTTTTGTCATTTTCATTTCGGACGCGTTACCAAAAGCATTTTAAAATTATTCCGATTTACCAAATCCAATATACGCACTACTTCCGAATAAGGAATTGTTTCGTCGGCGTAAAGCGCTACATACATTTCGTTGTTCCGGCTGTAACTGTCTTGCAGAAATGGAACAATCTCTTCAAAAAGCACCGGTTTTTCTTTCCGGGTACCAAAAGCTGCATAATAATTCAAATTCTTATCAATCGTGATCCGCGCCAGGGGTTTGGAAACCGATTGCTGCGTACTTTGCGGCAGCAGCACTTTGATGGCATTGGGCGTGATTTGGGTAGAGGTAATCATAAAGAATATGAGCAACAAAAAAATCATATCCGTCATGGAAGCCATACTGAATTCCGCATTTGTTTTTCTTCTTCTCCGGATGGCCATGGCTTATTGTTTTGCAGGTTCGTTTAATAAATCCATGAAATCCATGGTGCCGGTTTCCATCTTAGTGATCACCCCATCCACTTTGGCTACCAAATAATTGTAAGCAAACAAGGCGGGAATTCCCACCGAAAGACCGGCAACGGTGGTCACTAATGCTTCGTAAATCCCGGAAGATAACAGGGTAATATCCACATTGCTTCCGGCATTGGCCATATCGAAAAAAGCGCGAACCATCCCGGTTACGGTTCCGAAAAATCCCAACATGGGCGCTATGGCAGCGGTAGTCGCCACCCAGGGAAAGCCTTTTTCCAACTTGGCTACCTCAATATTCCCGACATTCTCAATAGAAACTAAAATATCGTTCATCGGGCGGCCCAAGCGCTGAACGCCTTTTCCAATCATACGCGCATAAGGCGTATTGGTCTTTTGGCACAATTTTTCCGCCGATGGGATATTTCCTTCATGAATATAATCCTTGATACGATCCATGAACGTATCGTCTTCTTTCGCGGCCTTGTTAATCACCAAAATCCGTTCGATAAAAACCCCTGCTGCAATAAAAAATAAAACGACAATCGGAATCATCACCCATCCGCCTTTGATGGCCAGGTCGAGAATATTCATTTTAACTTCGGTTGACTGGGTTGCAGCAAGGTCAACGGTCGTTGCGACTTCGTTAAAACCTTCCTGAATGAAAAGTAATAGATTCATCACTGTGTATTTTAAAATAAATAACTAAATTTGTATTGTTATTAAAAACAATTATAACACAAAAGTAGTTTATTTTACTTTAATACAACAAAATGTTTAGTAAAGAATTCTTAACAAATCAATATTTTGCTCTGACGGAAAAATTGGATGAGAGCAGTAATGTAGGAAATGAAGGCGCCTGGATTGTCCTGGAAGTCAATCCGGACGATTATGTGCTTTCGCAAATGGTCCATTTAGTGGAGCAAAACAATGCCAAGGTTCTCCATATTTTTTCTTACATGGAAGAAGAAACTTCCCGGCAACTTATTTTTTTGAAAATTGATTTGGAAGATGCCGGCGCTGTTTTGCGAAGTTTTGAACGGTTTAATTACACGGTCCGGTATTATTGGCAAAAACAGGCGAATGACGAAACCTTGCACAACCGCATCAACGAATTAATGTATTATCTGGAAATGTAGTTATGAAAATCGGAATATTCGGAAGTGATTATCAGGCAGGAAAACAAAATTCCATTAAACAGCTTTTCGATTATTTAATCGAATGGAAAGCCGGGATTTGGGTAGAAAAACAGTTCTACAACTACCTGTCCAAAACATTTGCTTTTACACCGGAGATAGCGGGATTAGTCGATGGCGACTCCTTTCCGCTGGATATGGCGTTCAGTCTGGGCGGCGATGGAACTTTTCTCCGGACGGCAGCCTGGGTGGGGCGCCAGAATATTCCCATTTTAGGAATCAATACCGGTCGTCTGGGTTTTTTGGCGGACATCGGTACTTCCGACATCCGGGAAACCTTGGCGGAAATCTTTCAGGGCGCCTATCAATTGGAAGAAAAAAGCTTGTTGCAATTGGAATCTTCTTCCCTGAATTTTTACGGACAATACAATTATGCGCTGAATGAACTGGCTATTTTGAAACGGGATACTTCCTCCATGATTGCCATTTCCACCTATTTAAATGATGAATTTCTGACCGAATACCTGGCCGACGGTTTATTATTGGCCACTCCTACCGGTTCCACGGCTTACAACCTGAGCGTAAACGGTCCGATTATCCTTCCGCAATCCGATGCTTTTGTATTGAGTCCGGTAGCTCCCCATTCGTTGAATGTGCGTCCCTTAGTGATTCCGGAAGATTATAAAATACGATTTAAAGTAGAATCCCGAAGTACGAATTTTCTGATTTCATTGGACGGCCGTTCGGAAGTCCTTTCTTCCGGCAGTGAATTTCAAGTCCGGAAAGCCGATTTTACCATTAAAGTAGTCAAACGGATGCATCAGAATTTTTATGATACCTTGCGGAAAAAATTACTGTGGGGGACGGATGTTAGGCAATAAAGTAGGTTATATGCTTTCTTTCAAGACTCTTTTCACCGGCAAAATAAATCGTTCCAAAAGCGAAATATCTTCTGTAATAATATCTGCTTGTCCCTGCATGTTGAGCAGGTAAGGTAATTCTTTTTTATAAGTAGTTACAAGTTTATGGGGTAAACTTACTTCTACTGCATAATAAGCTGTTTCTCCGGTCTGAACCGGAACCAATGAAATGTTATTCACAATTCCCCGAAGAATGCCGTATTCGTTTTCGGGAAAATTTTGTAAACGAATATTTACTTTTTGTCCTGTTTTCACTTTCCCCGAACGGGCAATGGGTAACATCGCTTTTCCGATTACTTCATGAGATGTATCCGGGACAATCATAAATACTTCTTCTCCGGAGGAAACATTCTGATTTTCAATCCAATAGTTGGCAAACGTGATTTTCCCGTTAACAGGCGTCCGTAGCGCATAATTCAATTCCCATTCCTGAATATTTGTTTTTAGTTGCGAAATCAACGATTGAAGTTGTGTTTGCAGTTCATTCAGTTTTTCAATGTCTTGCTGCTCCGTATCCAACAAAGATTCTTTCAATTGCCCTATTTGAATTCGCATATTGTTCAGGTTTGAACGCATGTTTTCGCGAGACAGAAGGCTTTGCAAGTAGGCATTTTGGGATGTTTCCAATTCTTCATTGGATATTACTCCTTTGGCATTCAGCACCGAATCGCGTTGAAATTGTTTTTGAGCAAGAATAAACTGTTCGTTTGTAATCCGTTGTTGATTGAGCAGATTATTGTATTGTTTTTCGTATTGGCTTATCCTTTCTTTTGTCATGGCCATTTTTTGCGGATAATACAATAATCGTTTGTATTCGGCATATTCAAACAAAGTGGTGTAGAAAGTGGAAAAGAGTTGTTGCAGGGAACCCAAATGCAGATTTTTATCCGGTAATGAAAAAGTATCGGTGTCCAAATTCAATTGTTCCAGATAATTTTTTAGATTGACGATGTTATCGGTTTGTGCGGGATTATCAATCACAGCAAGGTAATCACCGGTTTTTACATCTTGATTGTCGTTTATGTATAATTGCTTGATTTTCCCTGAAGCATGGGCAACAATTGCCACCGGGGGAGTAGAAGCAGTCAGGACAATTTGCCCTGAAATGACATCGGGATATTTGACAAGGGCGCTGCCAAGTTGGCATCAAGCGCGTTGGTTGCCTCGTCAAAAAACAGGAAATCGGGGTTTTTGTAAACGGAGCGGGCAATCAATAGCCGTTGTCGTTGACCCTGGCTGATACCGTTGCCTTCCATTCCTATTTTCGTATTATATTTTAGAGGTAAGCCTTCGATATAGTTACGGATATTTGCCGTTTCGACTGCCTGAAGGAGTTTCAACTTATCCATATTTTCTTCGCCTACGGCAATATTGTTAGCAATTGTATCGGAAAAGATAAAACCGTCCTGCATAACCGCCCCGGTGTGGTGTCGCCAAAGATGCGGATTGATGTCCGAAAGCGGATATTTGTCAATACGGATTTCGCCTTTGTTTGGGTTGTAAAAATTCAGCAACAATTTGATCAGTGTTGTTTTACCGCTTCCGCTGGCGCCCACAATGGCGGTAATCTTGTTTTGCGGAATACAAAGACTTACGTTGCTCAGTGCATAATTTCGTTCCGCGCCATCATAACTGAAATACAAATCTTTAACTGTAATATCTTTATTCTCCGGAATTTCCGTAATTTTTCCGGCAATGCTTTGTTCTTCATCTTCGCGGTTATGAATTTCATTCAAACGTTCCAAACTGATTTTTGCGTCTTGCGCCGATTGTACAAAATTGATGACTTGTGCAATAGGATTGCTTAACTGCCCAATTATGTACGAAACCGACATCATCATTCCCAAAGTCATATCGCCGTTGATAACCGAACGAGCCGACAAATAGGAAACCAGTAAAGAAGTAATTTGCGAAAAGAAGACTGAACCTAATTGCTGATATTGTCCAAGCACAAGCCCTTTGATACTGATATTAAACAGTTTAACTTGAATCCGTTCCCATTTCCAACGCTGTTGTTTTTCACAATTGTTCAGTTTGATTTCCTGCATACCTGTAACTATCTGTACCAAATTGCTTTGTTCGGCGGAAGCCTGTGCGAAACGAGCCATATCCAATTTGCGGCGATAGCGCAGGAAAAGCATTATCCATGCTACATAAAGTGCATTACCAACAAAGAAAACAGCCAGAATAGAAAGATTGTAATAAGCCAATATGCAGGCAAACAGAATAAAGTTGAAAAACGAAAAAAATGTAGTTATCGAATTGCCTGTAAGAAAGGATTTGATACGTTCGTTGTCACCAATACGCTGCATAATGTCGCCCACGTTTTTACTATCAAAAAAGCGCAAGGGAAGTTTCATTAACTTGCTCAAAAAATCGGAAATAAGCGAAATACTGATCCGGGTATTAATGTGTAGTGAAATCCAATTTTGCAAAAAATTGACTCCCAACTGTGTGCAAAACAATACAAGTTGTGCAACAAGAATTAAGGTGACAAAACTTAAATTATTATTGTTAATTCCTTTGTCAACAATAGATTGTGTAAGAAAGGGGAAAATCAATGCTAAAATACTGCCGACAATTAACCCGATAAGCAGTTGTAAAATTTGCGAACGGAAAGGGCGAAGATAACGAAAGAAAAAAGAAATTTTCTTTTCGTTTTTTTCGTCCGTATTTTCTTTTGTATAAAATTCAGGAGTCGGTTCGAGCATCAAAACAATGCCATAATCTTGTTCATTCTCCTTGGTGCTTGCCCAACATTTGAGTAATTCGTTTTTTTGTAAGGTATATTTGTTGCCTGCCGGGTCGGATATGTAAAATTTATCCTTTTTGACTTGGTATAAAACAACAAAATGTTTTTGATTCCAATGCAAAATGACCGGTAATGGAACATCTTCGACAAGTTGATTAATGCATATTCTTGCTCCTGTTGTCCTAAAACCTATACTTTCGGCTGCTTCGCTGATACCCAACAGACTAACGCCTGAGCGAGTGATAAAACTTTTTCCCCTTAAAGTTTGGTTAGAGTAGGATTTGC
Organism: Bacteroidia bacterium; assembly: GCA_026000155.1. GTDB lineage: Bacteria > Bacteroidota > Bacteroidia > Bacteroidales > Azobacteroidaceae > Azobacteroides. The sequence goes on from BNYG01000003.1 coordinate 115,221, forward strand.
CGTAGAATTTAGCAACCATACGCAGACAAGTTACCCCGCAGTCCATTTGGTCTAACTGTGCATAATTAGGAAAAGACTTTACCATTATTGTATGTCGTAATCTAAAATGCTACGCACATAATCCACCCATTGATATTCGGGAATAGTATCGTCAAGATAGAAATCGGGTTGGATGCCAGCATCATCAATAGCCATATCGGGAATTCGATAACTTTTTGACCTTGTATAATATAGTCGAAATTCTTTACAAGGAGAATCCACACGATGCAGGTTGGAAACATCCAATGCACCTGCCGTTTTTTTACCGAACAGTTTCACTTTTTTACTTTGTTTTGCCGCCAGTAAAAATTGTTCGGTCGTACTTCCACAAAAATTATCTATGATAATTCCCACATTTTGGGGATAGTTATAAACTGTATCACGTTGATCAATTGATAAAGCGGGAGAGAGTCTAACAAACTTTCCCAAATTTTTTTCCAATACTTTATACGAGCCTCTTGCCCAATTTTTGAGTAGCTCAGTCGTACCATAAATGGTATCATTGGCAATATCCAACATGGCTTCATTGTTTTGTTTGGTGGAACGGTATTCAACGCCAACGGTACGAATGGGATTTGTGTATAAGTAAGATACCAACTCACTAAAACTTCCATCGTCACCACCACCATTATTTCTTATATCTATTATCAGATTTTTTGTGGATAGAATTTTATCTTTATTTGTATTTAATACACTGTCAATTGCAGTTTTGTAACCTGTATTAAATGACGGAATTTGCAAATATAAAGTGTTATCATCAATTGGTTCCACATAAGGCTCCAAGTTAATCAAGGCATTTAAATATTTGTCATCATACTTAGGATATATTCTCCAAAAATTAGAAAAGTCGTCAAAAAACACAAGGTTTCTACTTGCTAAATACGCCTGCTTTAATTTGTTCAACGAATGATTGCGCATATAAAATAATACGCTATCGGGATAAATTCTAAATTTGACTTGCCCTTTTTCCCATTCTTCTGCCTGTGAATCAATAATAAATCCAACAAATTGATCATCTATCTTTTTAATACCAATAGTATAAACTCCATCTTGCCAGATTCCTTCCAAATCAAAGTCTTTTTTTGTATCCAAAAACTTTTTAAACGCGGTGGTATCTACCTCCATTTTTTCCCAATCAGGAAAAGTTTGTATCGTTTTTTGTGTATTTTCAAGTAGATCATTTTTGAGGACTGCTATTCCTATATGCCCTTTTCTAAAAAATTGTAACCACTCATTTAGAATTCCTGCACATTCATCATTATTTTTTGTGGATGTAACTTTTTGATCAAACAATTGGTTGTGAATATCATAAGCCTGTATCCCTTTTCGGTCGATAACATATTGGAAACCTGCATCGTTTTCTTCAAAAGTTTTTTTCATCCAATCAAAATCGCTTTTACAATCGCATTTTTGGCTATAAGCGAAAAGGACAAGAGTAAAAGATAAAAAAGTGAATAATAATCGTTTATGTGATAACATTTTGTTTCATTGCTTTTATTGAACTTTCATATAAATCAATAATTCTTTCTTTCATCGAACGTTCGGTATAGCTGAGTACGCAATAGTGATCTATACCGGATTCTTTCAATTCAACCATCTTTTGAGGACATGGTCCCCAATACAATGGCAAATAGGCACATTTTAGACATGTAGGATTATCAAAAGTAGATTTGCTATATAATTGACCATCATAATTGACTCCCACATAATGATATTTACTTACATAACAATTATAAAATTGCCCTGCATTAAGCCCACCCGAACAACTAACCTTCTTATAGCCAGCCGATTTTGCTGTTGAAATCAAAGCGAAAATCCCATCTTCTGCATTATTTCGATGTTCGGTTGTTTGCCAAACTCGTTGCAAATCAATGTGTATTTTCTTTCTGTTTTCAAGGTCAATATCATTCAAAATACTTTCTGCCTGTTGCTTTTTTAATGTCTGATTATCATAATTAATCCGCAAAGTTACCGTTATTTTTTGAATATTACGACACAGTGAGTTTATGTTTTGGATAATTTTATCATACGAAGCTTCTCCATTGTTGTTGCGTATTTTATTGTGTCGTTCTCGATGACCATCCAAAGTAATCTGAAATTCGGATAAATCAATCTCCTTTATTTTTTCTATCATCTTTTCATCAATGCAAAATCCATTCGTTGTAATTGTAGCAATAAAAGGAATGGCATTTTCTTCACACAACTCTTTGGCATACTTGCTCAACGGATATACCACTTCATAGAAATATAATAAAGGTTCCCCTCCAAACCAATTTAACTTCAAAGATGATATTTTGTCTTCTTGAAGTTATGAGGACGAACTTTGAAAAAAAATAGTCATTGAAATAAATAAACTTCTTATACTGAAGGAACGGATAGTAGAAAAGAGGAATAAAAAATTCAACTAACAAAAGCAATCGATTGCTTTATTTTGTTTGAAATATCAATCAGGGCATATTCGAGTGTTGCTAATTCATTGCCGGTAAACTTAGCTTGCTTCCCGTTGACAGTATTTCCATTCATCCGCTGATAGAACCATTGCGGTGTTTTATCAAAGTATTGCTTTGCAAGATAGGATACTGAAATTACCGGCAATATGGGTTCCAGTTTATTTCGCAACACAATTTCTTCTATATCATTATTTGTTTCCCTGATTGCCGACAACATTTTTTTTTCAAATTCAGACGGATTACTTTCAACTAATCTTTCCATTTTTTGATCAATTTCTTCCAGCTTTTTTCCTTTTGCTGTGCGAAATTTCTCTTTCAATGCCTTTATTTCTTGTTCCATGATTTTTGTTTTTTGTACCTCAATAAAGAGGGGTTTGTTAATTAATCCATTTCTTTTAATAACTCGATCAACCTGTCTATCTCGTATTGAAATTTCCACTGAGATGCCGGAGGAAATTTTTTGAAATATCGAAGATAAAACAACAAGTCTTTCTCAAATTCTTTTCTTCTGCTTTTTTGTTTATTCATTTTTTATTGTTTTGGTTATTTCACCGCACAAAAATAATAACAATTTTGTTATTAAACAAATATTCCATTAATTATTTTAGTCTGATGCAGGAAAAATTTAAAATAAAAAAAGGGCATTCTCACGAATCCCCTAATTCAATCTTTGTTAACCTTAAATCTAATACTATTATGAAAAAACTACTTTGCAAAGATACTATGAGTGCAAGGGGTTTCCAAATATTTTTCCGTAAAAGATGTTAAAGAACATATAATTCTCTCAAAAAGTTACGAAATTAGACGAAATATTGTCCATAATGTCAAATAATTCCTTTACGGTATTCGCTTTTAGCATCGCTATCCGGGTGGGTTTGAAGTCGGGAATGCCCTTGAACAGCGGACTGACAGCAATATGCCGCCGGCTATGCAATATGCCTCGCCTTTCGTCCAACCGGTTTACACTTTGCAAAATTTGACGCTTTAAAACGGACAAATAGTATTCAAACGGTTCTTTGGGCGCTTTTTCACCGGTCTTCAGATACTGTTTTATTTCCCGGAAAATCCAGGGTGCGCCGATACTCGCCCGCCCAATCATCACCGCATCCACTCCATATCTATCAAAAGCCTGTTTACACGCTTCGGGAGAGGTAATATCTCCATTGCCGGTAATGGGAATATGCATGCGCGGATTATTTTTCACTTCCCCGATCAAAGTCCAGTCAGCCTCGCCGGTGTACATTTGCGAGCGGGTACGGCCGTGAATGGTTAAACCTGCAATGCCGCAATCCTGCAATCGCTCGGCCAGTTCTACAATGATTTTACTATCGTGGTCCCATCCCAAACGGGTTTTGACCGTTACAGGAATGTTCACTGCCCGGACTACGGCGCGGGTAATCTCCAGCATTTTTTCAGGCGTACGCAACATCCCCGAACCGGCGCCTTTTCCCGCCACTTTTTTGACCGGGCAACCAAAATTAATATCCAGAATATCCGGGCGGGCTTCTTCACAAATCCGTGCCGCTTCAACCATCGGTTCCACTTCTCTGCCGTAGATTTGCATGGCCACCGGCCGTTCTTCGTCCTTTATCTCCAATTTGGTTTTTGTTTTGCTGATATGACGAATCAAGGCATCGCTGGAAATAAATTCCGTATAGACCATGTCCGCCCCGAATTTTTTGCACAGCAAGCGGAAAGAAATGTCCGTCACATCTTCCATGGGAGCGAGGAAGACGGGGTATTTATCAAATTGTATCGTACCGATGTTCATTTTTTTAACGATAGTTTTCGTAAAGCAACAAATTTACGCAATATTTTTTGTAGTTTTGCAAATTGTAAAACAAATATACTGTGAAAGCAATCACTCCATACGAAATTATGGCTCCCGTGGGTTCTTACGAATCCTTGGCTGCGGCTATCCAAGGAGGCGCCGATTCGGTCTATTTCGGTATCGAAGGATTGAATATGCGTTCCCGCTCCGCAAATAATTTTACCATTGACGATTTGCACGAGATTGCCCGGATTTGCCGTAAATATAAAATCAAAAGTTATCTGACGGTTAATACAATCATTTATGACGGCGATTTGACACAAATGCAGGCAATTATTGAGGCGGCAAAGGCAGCGCAACTTTCGGCGATTATTGCCGCCGACGTCGCTGCTATGACTTATGCCCGAAGCATCGGAGTGGAAGTGCATCTTTCTGTTCAACTGAATATTACCAATGTCGAAGCGCTGCAATTTTACGCCCAATTTGCTGATGTGGTTGTCTTGGCGCGGGAACTGAATTTGGAACAAGTCAAGCACATTCACGAAGAAATCGAGCAACGGCAAATCAAGGGACCGTCCGGAAAATTGATTCGCATCGAAATGTTTGCCCATGGCGCTTTGTGTATGGCGGTTTCGGGTAAATGTTATTTAAGTTTGCACGAAATGAATGCCTCGGCTAACCGCGGCGCTTGCAATCAGATTTGCCGGAGAGGTTATACGGTCAAAGATAAAGAATCGGATATTGAATTAGACATTGATAATCAATACATTATGTCGCCCAAAGACTTGAAAACCATTCATTTTATCAATAAAATGATGGATGCCGGAGTCCAGGTATTTAAAATTGAAGGTCGCGCGCGCGGACCTGAATATGTACGGATTGTCAGTGAATGCTACAAAGAAGCAGTCACTGCCGTTTGCGAGAACCAATTTACGGAAGAAAAAATAGCGGCTTGGGACGAACGGCTGAAAAGCGTTTTCAACCGCGGTTTTTGGAATGGTTATTATCTCGGACAACGCTTAGGCGAATGGAGCGATAAATACGGCAACAAAGCGACCGAAAAGAAATTGTATATCGGTAAAGTCATTAAATATTTTTCCAAATTGGGAGTGGCCGAATTTTTAATGGAAACCCAAAATTTGCAAGTAGGCGATAAAGTATTGATTACAGGACCAACCACCGGCGCACTGATTTTCAATGCTACAGACATTCGTGTCGATTTAAAAACAGTAGAAACAACGAAAAAAGGCGAACGCTTTTCGATGAAGGTTCCGGAGAAAGTACGCTCGTCGGATAAATTGTATAAAATGGCACGCGGATGACACGGATCAGGCGGATAATCGCGGATATTATTTTATCTGCGTAAATCCGTATAATCCGCGTCATCCGCGTGCCATAAAACGGGAAATATGAATAAAAAAGTTTTTGAAATAGAAATGAAAGTGCGCGACTATGAATGTGATGCACAAGGCATTGTCAATAATGCCAATTATTTGCATTATTTCGAAACTACCCGGCACGAATTTATGCAAAGCCTGGGTATTTCATTCAAAGAATCGCATGTGTTAGGTGTTGACCCGGTCGTTACCCGCGCGGATTTGCATTACAAAACATCCTTGACCGGCAGCGACCTTTTTCTTTCTTCGTTAACAGTGGAAAGAAAAGGGGTTAAAATGATTTTCCACCAAGCCATTCATCGCAAAGAAGACAAAGCCTTGTGTTGCAAAGGACAAATCGAAGCCGTGATTTTAATGAATGGGAGTTTGTCGCGAGGCGATTATTACGATGAATTAATGAAAGAATACTTAAATAATTGACAATGAACAACTAACAGTTAATAATATGAATCAAGACCTGCTTTATCAAATCGGTATTACACTTGTGAAAGGGATCGGGAATATTACCGCCAAACAAGTGATTGAAACCTTGGGAGATGTTTCCCTGTTATTCAAAGAAAAAGCGTTTCTGTTGGAACGCATTCCGGGCATTTCCCGGAAAATCATTTCTGAAATCCATCATCCCGACGTATTAAAAAGGGCTGAAAAAGAAGTTTTATTTATTGAAAAGAATAAAATCATTCCGCTTTTTATCAAAAATGAAAATTATCCGGAGCGACTGAAAGAGTGTGTTGATTCTCCTGTTCTGCTGTATTTCAGGGGAAATGCCGACTTGAACACGAAAAAAATTATCAGCATTGTCGGAACGCGGAATGCCAGCAATTATGGAAAAGAAGTGACGGAAAATTTGCTTCATGATATTTCTGCTTCCTATCCGGAAACGCTTATTGTCAGCGGACTGGCTTACGGAATCGACATTTGTTCCCACAAAGCAGCTTTGAAAAATAAACTTCCAACCGTAGGCGTGTTAGCCCATGGATTAGACCGGATTTATCCTCCCGTCCACCGGAATATTGCTGTCGAAATGCTTGAAAACGGAGGTTTATTGACCGATTTTATGAGTGAAACCAACCCCGACCGGCAAAATTTTGTGAAAAGGAACCGCATTGTAGCCGGCATTTCCGATTGCACGATTGTCATTGAATCGGCAGAAAAAGGTGGGGCTTTGATTACGGCCAACATTGCCGATTCGTACAATAAAGATGTTTTTGCCGTTCCCGGAAAAATAAGCGACCCGTATTCTGCGGGTTGCAACACGCTGATCAAATACAAAAAAGCAGCGTTAATTACTTGTGCCAAAGATATTTTCAGAGAAATGTGCTGGAACGAGGAAAAAGAAACGAAAAAACCGGCGGTTCAACGGACGATTTTCGTGGAACTGACTCCGGATGAACAGACAGTAGTGGATATTCTTTCCAAAAAAGAAAGTCTGCAATTGAACACTTTGTGCATTGAATTAAATATGCCGGTCAGTAAATTAGCGCCGGTATTATTTGAATTAGAGATGAAAGGGATTGTCCGGTGCATGCCGGGAGGAATTTATCGCTTGGTTTAGAAAAAAATTCGTTACTTTTGTATCTTATAAAATACTGTAATTAATACATTATGTCGAAAATAGGAGTATTTGTCTGCCATTGCGGGGAAAACATCGGCGCTACAGTGGATTGCGAAAGAGTAGCAAAAACGGCTTCGCAAATGGAAAGTGTTGCATTTGCTACCGATTATAAATACATGTGTTCCGAACCGGGGCAATCGAAAATAAAAGACGCTATCCGCGAAAAAGGACTGGACGGCGTGGTGGTGGCCGCTTGTTCGCCGCGCATGCACGAGCCGACTTTCCGCAAAGCGTGTTCCGAAGCGGGACTCAATCCGTATATGTGCGAAATGGCGAACATTCGCGAACACTGTTCGTGGGTGCATGAAAAAGGTGAAGCAACCACGGAAAAAGCCATCGACCTCGTGCAGATGCTGATCGAAAAAGTCAAACGCAACAAACCGCTGAATCCGATTAAAGTGCCCGTTACCAAAAAGGCTTTGGTCATTGGCGGCGGGATTGCCGGGATACAGGCCAGCCTCGATATTGCCAACGCCGGACAAAAAGTTATTCTCGTCGAACGCGACCCGTCGATTGGCGGTCACATGTCGCAACTGTCGGAAACCTTTCCCACGCTCGACTGCTCGCAATGTATCCTTACGCCCCGGATGGTCGATGTGGCGCAACATCCGAATATCACGCTTTATTCGTATGCCGAACTCGAAAAGCTGGGAGGTTTCATCGGAAATTTCACAGCCACCATTCGCTTGAAAGCCAAAAGCGTGGATTACAAACTGTGTACAGGTTGTGGAGCCTGCACCACCAAATGCCCAACCAAGAAAATCCCCAGCGAATTCAACGAAGGATTGGGATTGAGGACAGCTATCTACACGCCGTTCCCGCAAGCCGTTCCGAATAAGCCGGTTATCGACCGGGAAAACTGTCGCTATTACCTGACCGGCAAATGCAAAGTCTGCGAAAAAATATGTCCCACGGGCGCTATCCAATTCGACAAGGAAGACGAATTAATTACAGAAGAGGTAGGAGCTGTGGTATTAGCCACCGGTTTCAACGTTCTTAATACGGACTTTTTCCCAGAATACGGCTACGGAAAATATACCGATGTGATTACCGGATTGCAGTTCGAACGTTTAGCTTCGGCATCCGGCCCTACTTTGGGCGAAATACGCCGTCCTTCCGACGGAACGATTCCTAAAAAAATAGTGTTTATCGCCTGCGCCGGTTCACGCGACCCGGCGAAAGGTCTTCCCTATTGTTCCAAAATTTGTTGCATGTACACGGCAAAACATGCCATGCTGTATCAACACAAGGTTCATGACGGCGAATCGTACGTTTTTTACATGGATATTCGCGCCGGCGGCAAAAACTATGAAGAATTTGTGCGCCGCGCCATTGAAGAAGACGGCGCCAACTATGTCCGCGGACGTGTAGCGCGCATTTATGAAAAAGACGGCAAACTGATAGTCAAAGGAGTAGATACGCTTCTGGATGCCAAGCCGGTTGAGATTGAAGCCGATATGGTGGTACTTGCTACGGCGGGCGTTTCCAATGGCGGTGCGGAAGAATTGGCTCAAAAACTGCACGTTTCTTACGACCCCTATAAATTTTTTGCAGAAGCGCATCCCAAATTGAAGCCGGTAGAAACCAATACGGCAGGGATTTATCTTTGCGGAGCTTGCCAAGCGCCGAAAGACATTCCCGATACGGTAAGTACGGCGTCAGGCGCTGCAGCTAAGGTAATCGGCTTGTTCTCCAATGCCGAACTGACCCGCGAACCGACTATTGCCGTGGTGAATCGCATTGCAACGCATGATGTTTCGACCTGCGTTGGTTGTTTCCTCTGTGAAACGGCTTGTCCTTATCAGGCTATCGAACACGAAGTGATAAAAAATCGCAACGGCGAAGTGATAAAAACAGTAGCGAGAGTGAACCCCGGTTTATGCCAGGGTTGCGGTACCTGCGTATCGTTTTGTCGTTCGAAATCCATTGATATTCAAGGGTTTTCTAATGAGCAGATGTTTGCTGAAGTGATGTCGATATTAGAGAATTAAGACCGGCAAGCATAAAAAATTATCGAATCGAAAGGCATTATAACTCGCCAAATCTATATAAAAAACAATACTTTTGGCGAAATATAATTTATTATAAGCTGCCAAATCTATATAAAAAACAATACTTTTGGCGAAATATAATGTATTGTAACTTGCCGAATCTATATTTTTTAGTATATTTGCGGCAACTTATAAATATTTTCATTATGAAAATAATTGGAAGAAAAGAAGAACAAAAGTCTCTAACAGAATATATTGAATCAGGTTCTCCGGAATTTGTAGTCGTATATGGACGTAGACGGGTTGGGAAAACATTCTTGATAAAAGAATTTTTCAACAATCGGTTTTCGTTTTACCTTACAGGTTTAGCGAATACCGGTACAAAAAAACAATTGCGCAATTTTAATACGTCTATGCAAAAATACGGAAAAATGCCTTATCCGGTGGCAAATACGTGGTTTGATGCTTTTGAGCAACTGATTCATTTATTGGAACACTCATCGAAGAAAGGTAAAAAAGTCGTTTTTTTTGACGAATTGCCTTGGTTAGATACAGCTCGTTCGGGATTTATCACTGCATTAGAGCATTTTTGGAACGGATGGGCATCGTCCCGGCCGGATATCTTGCTGATTGTCTGTGGTTCTGCTACTTCGTGGATGATAAACAAATTGATTAAAAACCATGGCGGGTTGCACAACAGAGTCACCCAACGAATGGTTATCGAACCGTTTACATTGAATGAATGCGAAGAATTTTACCACGAAAACAATATTGTGATGAACAGGTATCAAATGCTGGAAAGTTACATGATAGTAGGCGGGATTCCCTATTATTTGAGCCTGATGAAAAAAGGATTCAGCTTAGCGCAGAACATAGATGCCTTGTGTTTCGCCAAAAAAGGCGCATTGCAGGAGGAATTTTCAAGCCTTTATGCTTCGTTGTTCCGACATTCGGAAAATCACGTGAAAGTGGTGGAAGTGTTGGGCAAGAAAGCAAAAGGTTTGACACGGGAAGAAATTATCAAAGCAAGTAAGTTGCAAGGTGGTGGATTGACAAAAACGCTGGAAGAATTGGAACAATGTGGATTCATTCGTAAATACAATGCGTTCGACAAAAAAAACAAATACAGTTTGTACCAGTTAATTGATTTTTATACGTTGTTTTACTTGAATTATATCCGTCACCATAAACATGGAGATGAACATTTTTGGACAAATTTTGTGGACAATGCCCAGCACCGCGCTTGGAGCGGTTATGCCTTTGAGCAGGTTTGTTTGATGCATATCAAGCAGATAAAAAGCAAGTTAGGTATTGCGGGAGTGCTTACTTACACTGCTTCCTGGAGAAGTCAAAAATCAGACCCGGGCGCACAGGTGGATTTACTGATAGAACGTAATGATAATGTTATCAACCTTTGTGAGATGAAATACGCTCTAAAGGAATTTACAATAGATAAAAAATACGAAGAGAATCTCCGCAACAAAAAAGCGGCATTCATTGAAGAGACAAAAACTCGGAAATCTATTCATTTGACAATGGTATCCACTTACGGCGTTAAGCGGAACGAATATTCGGGAATTATTCAGTCGGAAATCAAAATGGATGATTTATTTAGAAAGGTATAAAATTTATAACACAAAGTTATGCGAAAATATTTAGTGAAATATCTATTGCAGTTTCAATCAAAAGAAAAAATAGAAATATTTATTTCCATAATAAGCTTGATTATTGGTTTATTCTTTTTTGATGTGGACAACATTATTCCAGTGGAAAACAGGCAAAGGAATTCCGATTTTATTTCCCAAAATTAAACTATCAAAAATAATAACAAATTAAAAATACAAGATTATGAAAGAGAGTATTAAAATTTTTGAAGCGAAAAAAGTTCGTACAATTTGGGACGAAGAAAATGAAGAGTGGTATTTTTCTATTGTGGACGTAGTAGAGATACTTACTGAAAGTGAGCGTCCCCGAAAATATTGGGACGATTTAAAACGAAAGTTGATTCAGGAAGGAAGTGAACTGTCCGCAAAAATCGGACAGTTGAAATTAATTGCTCCCGATGGCAAAATGCGTTTTACGGATGTTGCTAATACTCAGCAACTTTTCCGTCTTATTCAATCCATTCCTTCGCCTAAAGCAGAGCCTTTTAAGAATTGGATTGCCCAAGTCGCCAAAGAGCGTGTGGACCAATTGCAAGACCCGGAACTATCCATTGAGCAGGCTATGACAGATTATAAACGCCTGGGTTATTCCGATAATTGGATTAATCAACGCTTGAAAAGCATTGAAATCCGAAAGGAATTAACCGATGAATGGAAATCAAAAGGATTGCAGGAAGGCATTCAATTTGCAACATTGACCGATATCATTACAAAAACATGGTCGGATAAAACCACCAAAGAATATAAACAATACAAGGGATTGAAAAAAGAAAATTTGCGGGACAATATGACTAATACTGAACTGGTATTGAATATGCTTGCCGAACTTTCCACCAAAAATATCTCGGAATCGTTCAATCCCGAATCTTTTGACGAACACGCAAACATAGCACAACAAGGTGGCGAAATTGCAAAAAATGCCCGCTTGGAATTGGAAAGCAAGACGGGAAAGAAAGCAATTTCTTCACTAAATGCAAAAACGGGAATTTTGTCCAGTAAGAAAATAATATTAAAAAATTAAGCAAATGAAAACAAGAGAAATAGCAAAAGGTATTTATAGTGTGGGCGTTGCCGACTGGAATGTGCGTAATTTTCATGGTTATCTTACGCAAAAAGGGACGAGTTATAATGCTTATCTCATTATTGATGAGAAAATCACACTTATTGACACGGTGAAAACTCATTTTTCGCAGGAATTAATCGACCGGATTTCGCAAATCATGTCCCTCGAAAAAATTGACTATGTAGTGTCGAACCATGTGGAAATGGATCACTCCGGCGCCATGCCCGAAGTGATGAAACGTTTGCCGAATGCCACGGTGCTGACCAGTCAATCCGGTGAAAAAGAATACAAATTGCATTTCAATCCCGATTGGAAGTTTCAAGTGGTCAAAACAGGAGATAGTATTTCCTTGGGTAAAAGGACATTAAATTTTCTCATGACGCCGATGGTGCATTGGCCGGACAATATGGTCACTTATTGTCCCGAAGAGAAAATCCTGTTTTCCAACGATGCTTTCGGACAACATCTGGCAAGTTCCAACTATTTCGATGACGAACCTTTGGATGTAATCATGGAGGAAGCTAAAAAATATTATGCCAATATCATCATGCCTTACTCCTCTCAAGCCGTTGCCGCATTAGATGCCGTAAAAAAAATGGATATTCGGATGATTGCCCCTTCGCACGGTTTGATTTGGAAAAATAATATTCCTGCCATCATAGAATCTTACACCAAATGGGCGCATTGCCAGGCAGATAAGAAAGTAGTGATTGTTTGGGATTCAATGTATGGCTCAACGGAGAAAATAGCTTATGCCGTTCGCAATGCTTTTGAAGCAAAGGGCTACCAATACAAGTTTTTCGACCTCAAATCCAATCATGTTTCCGATGTCATAACCGACTGTTTGGACGCGGAATATATTTGTGTCGGTTCGCCTACGCTGAATAAAAATATCATGCCGTCGGTCGCCGCGTTCCTCACCTATTTGCAAGGATTGGTTACAAAAACCAAGAAAGGCATTTTGTTCGGTTCGTATGGCTGGGCGCAACAAAATATGAAATTTATGGAACGCTATTTTGAGGAATCGGGCATTGAACTTATCGACAAGTACAATGTGAATTTCATTCCGGATAAAAATGCGTTACAAGCGATAACCGAAAGCGTTATCAGTAAAATATAAGCTATGCTGAATAAAAAAGATTAAAATATCATGACTAACGAATTTGAACCCAAAGTATTAGCTTTCGTCTGCAACTGGTGTACCTACACCGGAGCCGACTTGACAGGTACGAGCCGCATCAAATATGCCTCGAACGTAAAAATCATCCGTTTCCCATGTACAGGGCGCATTGATTTTATGCTGATACTCAAAGCATTTGCCAATGGCTCGGACGGTGTCATCGTGTCGGGTTGCCATCCCAACGACTGCCATTACACTTCCGGCAATTTTCATGCGCGCCGCCGCTGGATATTGTTCCGCAGCCTGCTCGATTTTCTGGGAATAGACATCCGGCGCATCCGCTTCGCATGGGTATCGGCTGCCGAAGGCGCCCGGTGGGCGGAAGTGGTCAACGAAACCGTTGCCGGCTTGCGGGAATTGGGTCCTTATACCGACTATCAAAAAGCAGCTGATTTCCTGGCTGAAAATGAATTAACGGAAGAAATGGAGGTTAATCATGCGTGAATTACAAAATAAAGTCAGGGAACTGTTCGAAAAAAACGAAATTGACCTGTTCATCGGATACGAAAAAGGAACAAGAAAGCCTCATCCGGTTTTTGTGTCTAAAGCGGAAGAGGCGGAAAATTTGATTTTCGATGAAAATTGTTCGGGAAACTTAGCGGTTTATCTTACCCGTAAAGATTTGGTTGGCGGGAAAAAGACCGGAATTTCAGCTTCGTATTATGCTCTAAAAAGCATTACACAATTGTTCGATGAAAATCAGTTGAAGGAGGAAAACCTGCGTGTGCTCGGTATTTCGGAAGATGGCACAGTTAAATTGTTCGGTTCCGCAGAAGAAATCAAGCAATACCTGACGGAAACGCTTCAGCCGCCTAAACTGGCAGAAGATGAATTAGTTAGGAAAATTGATGCGATGACATCGGACGAGCGCTGGCAATTTTGGGCGGACGAATTAGCCAAATGCTTCAAATGTTATGCTTGCCAGATGTTGTCCGAAAGCATCGTTGGAAAACAGGATTTTCTCTTCGGGACAATAAGTGACCATATTGTC
>BNYG01000004.1 GCA_026000155.1 Bacteroidia bacterium
CAAAATCCTCACTATCGTATTTACAGCGGTTATGCTGCTCGGCTTGACGCAGACCGCGCTGGCGGCGGACGCGGACAACTTCTACGCGCTGAAAACGGCGGCGGCAAGCGGCGGCACGGTCAGGCTGACGGGCGACATCAGCATTGCCGACGCCGACCTCTACACGGTAGGCAGCGAAACAGCGGGGCTGATTATCGGGCGCGACCTCGTCCTCGACTTAAACGGCAAAACGCTGTCGATTGACCTGACCGACGGAAACTGCAACGGCATAAAACTGTTGTCCGGCGTTACCTTTACCATCAGCGACGGCGGCAGCGGCGGCAGTCTCAATATTACACTCAATGTGCCCGCCAGTAATCCGACTTCCTTTGGCAACCAAGCGGGAATTAACACCACCAACGGCACGCTGATTATAGACGGCGGCAACGTTACGGTCAGCGGTAACACATACGTATATGGCGCGGCTATTGGCGGCGGTAGCGGATTGATATCCGGTTCCCCAAATACGTATGACGTGGCGCGCGCTCACGGCGGCAATATAACCATCAACGGCGGCAATATAAATGTGTCAAGCGCAGGTCAGGCTGCCGGGATTGGCGGTGGTGGCGGTGTTGAGGATAGTAAGTGCGGCACAATCATAATCAACGGCGGTCACGTGACCGCAACATTAACCGGAAGTGTCGGCGCGGCAATCGGCGGCGCTTATAAGTCTTCGGGCGGCACAATCACAATCAGCGGCGGTGTGGTTGACGCCAAAGGCAGGAATTCCTCGTATGGCGCGGGAATCGGCGGCGGCGCTGCGGGAAAAGTTGATATGATATTTATCACAGGCGGCAGGGTCACGGCGGCAAGCGGTGACGGTGCGGGTATCGGCGACGGGTGGTATTCAATGGGGGGGACGCATTACAGCGGCACCGTGGTAACCATCAGCGGCGGCGTGGTTGAAGCCGCAAGCAATAGAGGTTATGGAATCGGAGCGGGTGAGGATAACAATGACGCCAAGGTGTTTATTTTCGGCAACACCGTAGCGTTCGCTTCCTCTATCTCGTCGGCGGTGGCGGGCACTCTTTCAGGCGGCGTGATTTTCAAAGGCAATGACGGCGCGGTTTACGGCAGAAGCGTTACCCCGACGGATGATTTTACCATTCCGGCGGGCAAAACGCTTGCCATAGGCGCAGGGCAAACCCTGACCATTCCAAACGGCAATACACTGACGAACAACGGCACAATCAACAACAGCGGCACGTTTAACCAACTCGGCACGATAGCCGGCAGCGGCACGGTAAACCACCTTGTTCAGTTCAGCACCGGCGCGGGCGGCTCGCTTACCGCCGACGCGGGCGGCGCCGTAACCTCCGGCGATTTTGTTCAGCAGAGTAAAAACGTCGTATTCACAGCAATGCCCGGCACGGGTTACGCGATGCAAAGATGGACGGACAACGGTGCGGAGGTAAACGGCACGGCAGCGGCGTACACGATTGCGGGCATCACCACCCCGCACAATGTAACAGCCGCGTTTGCCGCGATTAGTCTATCGGGAGAGGGAACGCAGGCAAGTCCGTGGCTGATAACAACGGCGGCGGAACTTGATATGGTACGCAACTATCTCGGCAGCGCAAACTCGGATAAATATTTTAAGATGGCGAACAACATCGACCTCACCGATTATTTATCAGGAGGCGGCGCAGGCTGGCTGCCCATCGGTACCTCCGCTAATAGTTTCTTCGGGCATTTCGATGGCGACGGGTATGAAATTACCGGACTGTGGATTGACCGTACATCAAGCAGTAACATTGGACTGTTCGGGTACACAGGAAACACGGCAGATATCAAAAATCTCGGTGTGAAAACCGAAGAAACAAAGGGCGTCGCCGGGAACGCCGAAGTCGGCGGACTGGTGGGATACCATAACGGCGGCTCTATCGAAAACTGCTATGTTGTCGGCAAAGTCACCGGGCAAGGAAACAATGTCGGCGGACTGGCGGGACGTAACGCCGCAGGCGCTATCACAGGCTGCTTCACTGCGGGAAGTGTGGAAAGCGTTGGCGCACAAGTCGGCGGCATCACAGGGCAGCAAGCCGGTACAATCAGCAACTGCTATTCCACAGCAAGCGCGAAAGGCAGCGGGACTGTCGGCGGGCTGGTCGGTTGGCTGACGGCAAGCGGCAATCTGTCAAGCAGCTATGCGGCAGGACACGTTACCGCTTCGGCAACTGTTGGGGGCGCGGTCGGTTCGAGAAACAACTCGGCGACGGTAGCCAACTGCTATTTTGACACACAAGCCACAGAACAGGCAAACGCAACAGGCGGAGGCAACTCCACAGGAATTACCGGGCTGACCACAGCGCAAATGACGGCTGACGGCGTGTTGACCGGCGAACTGTCCGCGTTAGGCACGAGCGATTGGACTAAGCGGGCGAATGACGCAGACGGAAGCAATGATTATTCCTATTATCCCGAATTAAATGTGTTTTACGGCGGCACAGCCGCGCAAAAGGCAGCGTCAAAGCTGAGTGTAACGAACGCGGTGTATTCCCCGGCACAGGATAACGCCGACATTTCGGCGGCGAAAACGCTTGTACAAAACGCGGCATACACGACAACGCAAGCCGCGGCGGCAAACGAAGAGGCGGCATTGGCAAAGATAAACGAAATCATCGGCAATCTGGCGCTCAACGGAGTAACGCCAACCGTGACAAAGGTAAGTTACACAGCGCCTGTTGCCGGAACAGCCGACAATCCCGACGGCACGGACGGCAACTATACCTTTACGGTTAAGTTGAACAAGGGTGGAGGAACAGAGCAGACTACAACCACTCTGACGCTCACCATTACGGCGACGGCGGCGGGCGCGAGCAACATCACCGCCACGGCGGGTTACGGCGGGGTAATCAGCGCGGGCGCTAATGATACTTACACGGTTACGCCCACAGTTGCAGGATATGTGATAGACCAGGTGTTTGTTGACGGCGTGGCGCAAACAGTCACCGACCGCGCAACTTTCGTTCACACATTCCCCAATGACGGATTGCCGCACAGTATCTTCGCTACATTCGGATATACCGTAAATTTTAATTCGCCGGCGAACGGTTCGCTCTCCGTCTCGTCGGCTGAAGGAGATTTATCGAGCAAAACCCTTGTACGCGGCGGTCAAGCCTTAGACATCCTGGCAACCCCCAACGCCAGCCACAACCTGACGGGCTTTACCATCAACGGCACAGATTTGCTGCCGTCTTACAGCATCGGTTACACCTTCACCGTCGGCGACAACGGCTCGTATCGCACCGCAGGCAGCACAAAATTTCTAACACAGGGGGCGGATATAACAGCCGCGTTCAGCGCGACGGTAATGATTACCGTAACCACCGGCGATAACGACGGCGCAGGCAGTCTGCGGCAGGCAATCGCCGACATCGCCGACGGCGGAACTATCAACTTTGCCCCCGCACTGGCAGGGCAAACCATCGCACTGACGACCGCAGGGCTGGAAATTGCCAAAAGCGTAACCATCGCCGGCAACGGCGTTACGCTCGACGGCAGCGGCATCGCCCCGGGCGCAGATTCGCAAATACTCCGTGTCAACGCCCCCGGTAAAATCATTACCTTGAGCGGGCTGCATTTCAGGAACGGCATAGCCGAAAGCGGCGGCGGAGCCATCCGTAACGGTGGCGGCACGCTCAACCTCGAATCGTGCATCTTCAGCGGCAATCAAACAACCAACACCAATTCCGACGGCGGAGCGATATACAGCACCGGCGGTACGGCTGCACTGAATGTGCGCGGCTGCACTTTCTACAACAACAGCGCAAGCGCGGGCGGAGCAATATGCAGTTACGAAGGCGCCGTAACGCTCACGGGCAATATCTTCTTCGGCAACACCGGTTCCGCCTCAGACCGCGGCAATGTGGTACACAACTACACCAACTCGACCTGCACCTCCGGCGGCTACAACGTATCCGACAAAGCCACCGGCACGGACAACACGCTCGGCAGCGGCTTTACCTTCGTTACGGGCGACATGCAGGAAACCACCCTGCCGTTTAACACGACCACCTTCGCGCCCACGCTGGCGAGCGTACAGATTGTACCGGCAGGTGTGGCGGACTTCCCGGCGACGGATTTCAACGGCGCCGCACGTACCTTCCCGAACGGTGCGGCGGGAGCGGTGGTGACATCATTGGAAACGGTTACCCTCACCCTCGCCAAAGGTCGCAACTGGTACCTGAGCAGCCCGATGACTAATGCCAAAGTAAACACGGCGTTTGCCGCCGCCGACTTCGTGGAATACTACGATGAGCCGCGTACTGAGCCATATAGCGCGTCCGACCCGACAACTGACGGCTGGGTAAATATCGCGAACAGCGAGAACCCGCTTGTTCCGGGCAAAGGCTACGTTGTTTATGCCGAAGGTGATGGCGACGTGACTTACACGTTCACAGGCATGCCGAATACCGGAGATGTAAATGTCGAGCTTACCCGTAGCACAGGCGTAGCCAAAGAAGGCTTCAATCTGGTGGGCAACCCGTACCTGTCGTATATCGACTGGGAAGTGGTAAGTTCGGAAAACAGCAGCCTCGTGGGGCCGACAATCTGGTACCGCACAAAAACCGATGCCTACCAGTTCCATACACACAACAACGAAAGCAAATTGAGCGATCCTGCCGATTTAGGATATTCGTTGCAGCATGTTCCGCCAATGCAAGGTTTCTGGGTGCGCGCCGCCGGTGCAGGCACACTTAAATTTACCGAAGGCGCAAAGGTCAGTGATGAGACGGCAAAGGCAGACAACGGAAACATACTCAGACAGGCAACCGCTAACATACGCCCGCTTGTCCGCCTGCAACTGGCAGACGACGGGAAAACAGACCGCGCCGTGATTTTCGCGGACAAAAACGCGAAAGATGGCTTCGACCGCTACGATTCGGAAAAAATATTCGGTTCGGGCGCAGCGATTTACACGGTAGCCGGAAATGAAAAGTTGATATTCAACGGACTGAGCGCCATAAGTGCAGGAACTGAAATCCCGCTCGGTTTTTCTACCGGTCACAGCGGGGAATACAGTATTGCGGCGATAGCCGTACAGGACTTCGACGGCTTCGATGTAATACTGAAAGATAACTCCCTGGACACCGAATTCAGCCTTACCGGCGGTGAAGCATACCGGTTTACTTCAGGGATTACGGATAATACGTCGCGTTTCAGCGTGATTTTACGGGAGCAAAAGGACGTGACTGCCATTGCCCCTGTCGGCGGGGAAATTTCGGTGTACGCCTCAAATAATAGGCTGTATGTGCAGTCGTTCGTACCGGTGAAGCGGGTACGGGTTTATGACCTTGTCGGCAAATTGCTGTACAGCACGAAGGAAAGCGTTATAAATAATGTAAGCTCCGGCATCCGTATCGTAAAGGTGGAAACCGGAAACGGTACGGTAAGCAGGAAAGTGATAGTGAACTAAATAAATAAACAAAATAAAATCATACAAAAATGGAACAAAAAAACAAACCGGCACGGCAAACAGTCGTGCAAGCTCCGGAAACCTATAGGACTCCGGCAATGGAAACCATCGAAGTGGAAGTGGAAAAAGGCTTTGCACAAAGCGTTGTTGATTCGGAAGACGCTCCGAGTGGATACCGCGAGGGATAAATAACAGGTATGTTACAAGGTACATACCGGATTGCCGGGCATCTTATAGCGGGTTTGCCATCGCGGAAACAGGAAACTCCGGATATTATTCCGGGGTTTTCCCGCTTTCATTTGGAAAAGGATATGCAAAAAGAAAAGCCGTTGTTGCGTTTCGACACGGGTATCCCGTTATCCGGCCGGACAACCGGATCGCAGCACAGCTTTCTATTCGAGCAGTTCATTTGTGATTTTTCGAGCGACAGGGATGTATATCTTTTCCGCATGGTTTCACCGGAAAACAATAAATGCTGCCTGACGGAAATTCACCCCGATGGCGATGGGTTCCGGGCTTTCAGCAACTTTGACAATGCCGCGCCGGACTATGTGTTGCGCTTTGCCGTCTGGATCGCTTTCGGCGTAGCGGCCGTCCACCGGCAAACGGCGGCTATCCATTCGTCTGCTGTAATGTGCGGCGGGAAGTCCGTTCTTTTCCTCGGCGAATCGGGCACGGGGAAGAGTACGCATACGCGGCTCTGGCTCGATAATATTCCCGGTACGGAGTTATTGAACGACGACAGTCCGTTTATGAACGTTAGCGGCGATATCCGCGTTTACGGTTCGCCCTGGAGCGGAAAAACGCCCTGCTATAAAAACCGGGATACGCCTGTGGCCGCATTGGTGCGCTTGCGGCAGGCGCCCTGCAATAAAATACGGAAGCTGAACGGACTGGAAGCGATTGGCGCTGTTTTGCCCTCGTTTCCACCCGCGTTCGCTTACGACAAAACATTATCGGGACACATGCACGGCATTCTTTCCAAAATATTGGGTCAAACGCCTGTTTACGCTTTGGATTGCCTGCCCGACGCGGCTGCGGCCGAACTGGTGTTCGATACTTTAAAAAAGGATGGAAGATTATGATTGAGATTACCCGGGAATGGCTGTTCAGCGAAGCGAAAAGCTTCCTGTCCAAAGGCGAAAGCGTAATCATGCGCGGATGCGGCAACAGCATGAACCCCTACCTGAGGGCAGGAACGGACGCAGTCATATTAAGTCCGTATCATCCTGAAGATTTACAGGTTGGCGTTATTGTACTCTTTTTTTACTATGGCCGATACCTCCTTCACCGGATTATCGGACGTAAAGGCGAATATTTCGTTATTCAGGGCGACGGCGTTTGCAAAAATACCGAAACCGTGCCTGCGCGGGATATTATCGCCGTGGTGCGGACAGTTATCCGTCCCGGCGGAAAGGAAGTTTCCGTGCAAAGTCCGGAAGCACGGCTATACTGGCAATGCTGGCGGCGTTTGCGGCCTTTCAGACGGTATCTGTGGTTATGGCGGAAATTCAACATTTAAATAAAAACAATATCAAATATGAAAATTAAGGAAGGACATACGATAAAAACCATAGGCGGCGAGCGAGTCGTTATCGTTCAGGGGCAGGCTGGAATGGATTTGACAAAAATCATTTCATTCAACGCGATGGCGGAATGGCTTTGGAACACGTTTTCAGGTATTGATTTCACTGAAAATGAAGTGGCGGATCTATTGGTGAAACAATACGGAATTGATGCGGGGCAGGCTGCCGCAGACGCTCATCAATGGACTGTTCAATTGACGGATACCCGTTTGCTCGAACCATGAAGACAATGGATACACGCCTGTCGGCCTTCCTGCGGACAGCGATTTTGGAAACCCCGCCTCCCAGTGAAATCTTTGAAAACATGACGGAAGACGACTGGCATACACTCTATCAGCTGGCAGCGCATGGAGGCGTGGCAGCTGCCGCTTATGACGGAATACTCCGGTTGCCTTCACCGTTGATGCCTCCGAGGAAACTCCGGCTTGCATGGGCCGCTACCGTTGAGCAGATCGAGCAAAAATACGTTCATGCACGGAATGTAGCCGCGGATTTGGCCGGACGTTTCGGCGAACACGGCATCCGCATGCTGGTGATGAAAGGCTTGAGCCTGTCGCAATACTATCCCGCCCCTTCCCGTCGCGAGTTTGGCGATATCGATATCTATCTGTTCGGGGAAAAAGAGCAGGGAGACAAACTGCTCCGGTTATGGGGCGCTAAAGAGAACCGGTCGAGCGAAAAACATTCTTCGTTCGTTTGGCAAGGGCTTTTGATAGAAAATCATGCCTGTTTTCTGACAATGGACGGCTCGGCGCTCAACCGGGACTTGAACGACAGGCTGAAAAAAACAGTTGAAACAGACCACGAATTTTCTCAGGCAGGACAGCCTTTATTTCCTTCTGTTGATTTTACCGTGCTTTTCTTCATGGCTCATGCCGTTAACCATTACGTTTCGGGTCATTTGGTGTGGCGGTATTTTTGCGACTGGGCAATGATACTTCGCCGCCTCGACGGGAAGTGGAACATGCAGGCGTATGAGGAAGCTTTGGGTCATGCAGGGTTCCGTTCCTTTGCCGATGCCTTGACGGCCTTGACGGTAAACGAATGGGACTTGCCTTCCGGAATTACGCCTGCTTTTGAACGGCAACCGGAATTGGAAGCGCAACTGCGGAAAGAACGCCTGCTTCTTAAAACTCCGATCGACAAGGATATGCCTGTATTACGGCTTGTAATCTTCAAGTACCGCCGTTTCATGGCGAACCGGTGGAAATACAGGTTGATTGACGGGAATTTCCGCTGGAAGATCATGCAGTCCGTTCGTTATCACTTGCGTTATCCGCAAAGTATATTATGGAGGAAATAAGCGGCAGTTTGAAAAACATTCGCCGGATATTCCACCTGCTGCCTGTGAAATACCGGAAGCGGGGGATATGGGTAGCCGCTTCGGTTTGTTTGCGCGCCTTGCTTAACTTCATCGGACTGACAGCCTTGATTCCGCTTGTAACATCAGCTGTCGAACCGGAAAAAGGAAGTTCGCTACCGCTTTGTCTGGCTGTCTTTGCTTTTATTGTCTTCAAAAATATGGTGAACGTATGGCTGGGAGGCGTTCATATACACTATATCAATCAACTGTACTTCCATTTTTCGGAGAAACTGTACAAAAGTTATTTCCGGAAAGGCTTGCTGTTCGTCAAGCAAACGCCATCCGATTCCCTGTCAAACAGGATTAACGGCGTATGCTACCGTTTTTCGCAATCTATTGTTTCCCAGTTTTTCACAATAAGCGGAGAAATTTTATTGCTCCTTCTTATCTGGACCGGTTTGTTCATCTATTCGTATCAGACGGCCTTATGGCTGTCCGCCACTTTGTTTCCGGCGCTTTGGATCTATCTTTTCGTCATACGCAAAAAACTGCGGCTGTATGGACAGGCTGAAAATGAAATACACTGGAAACAATGGCGTTTGGTAACGGAAACCTTCAAAGGGTATGCCGAAGTTACGCTCAGCCACGCTTTCCCCCTGTTCTTTAAACGATTCAAAGCGGGACTGGAAGAAATTACCCGTTACCGGGAACACAGTGACAGGATACAACGCTTGCCTGAAAGTATGATGGAAATATATATTATTGGCGGATGGATCGTGGCGGCGCTTCTCAGTAAAGGCGGAAATGATTTAAAGCTCACTTTGGGTATAATAGCCGTGGCTACCGTGAGGATGTTGCCTTCCGTACGTAATTTGCTCAACGGACTGGTTTTGCTGAAAAATAACGCTTATACCATAGATATTGTAGGCGATGCCTTACTGAATGAAGAACAGGAAGGTGAACCCACGCTTTCCCTTCCCTTTTCGTTTCGCCGCCAGATAGAAATACGGGACCTTACTTTCAGCTTTACCGGTGCAGGAGCCAGAGAACAGGCCGTTATCCGCCATTTCAACCTCATCCTGCATAAAGGGGAACGTATCGGAATACGTGGTGCATCGGGTACCGGCAAAAGTACGCTTTTCAATCTGCTCCTGGGCTTTTATACGCCGCAACAAGGCGAGATATGTATTGATGGTGTACGGCTTGACTGTCAAAACAGAAGCGAATGGCACCGGATAGCGGGCTATGTTCCACAGGATGTATTTATTTTAGACGGCACACTGGCTGAAAATATCGCTTTGGGCGAAGAATCTATAAATGAAGAACGGCTCAAACAGGCCTTGCGGCAGTCGAACCTCGACGAGTTTGTCCGCAGCCTGCCCGAAGGTATTCACACGCTTGCAGGAGAAAACGGTTGCAGGCTGTCAGGCGGCCAGCGCCAGCGTATCGGTATTGCCCGCGCGCTGTATAAGCAAGCTGAGGTTCTTTTTTTCGATGAAGCGACGTCATCCCTCGATTCGCAGACAGAGCAGGAAATAACCGATGCCATAAACAGGCTGTCGGCGGGAAACCGGCAACTGACGATTTTAATCATCTCCCACCGCGAATCATCGCTTGCGGGTTGTAGCCGGGTGGTGGATTTATTGTAGAGCGAGGTGCAGGGAACTGTCATTGCGGGTCAAGCCCGCAATGACAGTTCCCTGCACCGCTAAGTATAAATTAATATTTCAACCACTTCACAATCTCCTTAAAAGTCGGTTTTTTGCCGTACATCAAAATACCGGTGCGGTAAATTTTGGCTGCCAACTGCACAATCAAAATGACGGTAACTGCCAATAACGCAATGGATAACACTAATTGCCACCAGGGAACGCCGTAGGGTAGGCGGGTCATCATGACGATGGGCGAAGTCAGCGGGAACAGGGAAGCCCAGAAAGCCAAGGGTCCATCGGGATTTTGTGCGCTGTATATTCCTGTATATAAAGCAAATAATATGACTATCGTAATCGGCATCATGTATTGTTGCGTATCTTCCTGACTGTTGACCATGGCGCCGATAGCAGCAAAAAGCGAGGCGTACATCAAGTAACCGCCAACAAAGAACAGGACAAAATAAAGACACACTTCCAAAATATTGCTGGATGCCAATAAGGGGATAACCGTGCCTATCATTCCTCCGGCGCCGCTCAATGTGGTAATGCCCAAGACAAAAAATCCGGCAATCAGCGCACCCCACAAGGCGAATTGAGTTAAACCCACCAATCCGATACCGATCAGTTTTCCCATCATCAAATCGAAAGGTTTGACGGAAGAAACCATCACTTCGATGATGCGGTTGGTCTTTTCTTCCATGACGCCCTGCATCACCATGGCCCCATAAGAGAAAATAAACATATAAATAAGGAAGGTGAAAACCATTCCGACAGCCATCGCTACAGCCGCTGAAGATTCGGTTTCCTTGCCCGAATCATCCCAACGAATGGTTTGCATATTCACCGAAATTTTGCTTCCTTCAATGATATTCTTTAAGTCGGGAATATTGTAAGACGCTAATTTCTTTTCACTTAAATACGTATTGAGTTGGGAAGTAATCGTAGTCACCGCCGTGCTTACCACTTGTTTCCGGGAATACAGGGTCAGCGCCGCAGGATCTTTCAATAAATCGCCGGAAATAACCAAGGTAGCATACACGTCTTCATCGGAATCCTTGCGGAAATCTTCAAAACCGTCTTTGGCCTGAATAAACCGGTATTGATCCGTATCTTCAAAAACAGAAGCATATTCGCCCGTTTCATCTACCACGACAATCGTATTGGATCCGCTTTCGTTCACTTGGGCAAGGAATAAAGTTCCTCCAATCAGCCCTATGAAGAGCAGAGGTGTCAAAATGGTAAGAATGATAAACGATTTTTTTCTTACGCGAGTAAGGTATTCCCTTTTTATTACGATTCCTATTTTACTCATTGGTAACAGTTTGTATGAAAATATCATTCATTGAAGGAATTTCTTCTTCAAAAGATACGATTTCGTTGTTTTGCAATAGCGCCGCTAAAAATTCGGAATTGGTGACCGGTTTTACTTTTTTTACCCGGAAAATATGCGTGTGATAGCCTTTTTGATATTCAATCACTTCGCAAAGCGTTTCATCCGTTTTCAGTATATCAGAGGTGGTTTGCACCTTAAAAATATGGTTTTTGTAGCGGGCGCGCACTTCCGTTACATGGCCGCTCAATACCACTTGGGAACGGTTGATCAGGGCGATTTCATCACAGATTTCTTCGACGGAAGACATGTTGTGCGTAGAAAAAATAATGGTTTTGCCCCTCTCTTTCAATTCCAGGATTTCATTTTTCAGCAATTCGGTATTCAAAGGGTCAAATCCGCTGAACGGTTCGTCGAAAATCAGCAATTCCGGATCGTGAACCACGGTGATAATAAACTGTATCTTTTGCTGCATTCCTTTGGAAAGTTCTTCGAGTTTTTTGTTCCACCAGTCGAGAATATCAAATTTTTGGAACCAGGTTTTCAAACGGCTTTCCGCTTCGGAAGCGGACAAACCTTTCAATTGAGCCAGATACACCGCCTGTTCGCCGACTTTCATCTTTTTGTACAGTCCGCGTTCTTCCGGAAGATAGCCGATATTATACACATCATTTTCCTGCAAGGGACGTCCCTGAAACAGCACTTCTCCCGAGTCGGGCGCTGTAATCCGGTTGATAATCCGGATTAAAGTAGTCTTGCCGGCGCCATTGGGACCCAACAACCCGAATATTTTCTTTTCAGGAACCTGAATACTGACCCGATCCAAAGCTAAATGCCCTGAATATTGCTTGACAACGTCTTTTGTTTCTAAAAAAATCATAGACTGCAAAGATATAAAAATTATTTGTACCTTTACGCGATTTTTGAAATTTAAGGTGAAAGCACGAGATACTCTTTTATTTATTGTTATTGTACTATCCTTGTTGGGGGTGATCAGCGCCCTTTTTCCGGAAGAAGGGGTTGCATTTGGGAAAAGACGTCTCTATTTTCCTACTATTGAGGATATTCTCACCAACGAATCCGGTTCTTCGGCTTCGGCTTTGCAACGAGTAAAAGAAATTGAAGAAAGCATCCGGCTGCAACGTTACCAGGATTCTATTTATGCCGATTCACTCACTTTCTATACGCAATTTTTCCAGGAAAGTCCTTCCCGGATAGCCTTGCCCGGAAATAATTGGGATTATTTTAATGATCTTTTTAAAGATTTTGATACCTGTGAAGAACGAAACGAAGTGATTCATATTTTGCATTACGGAGATTCCCAGATTGAAAGCGACCGGATCACGGGTTATATCCGTCAGCAGTTGCAGGAAAAATTCGGCGGATCCGGACCGGGTTTATTGCCTGCCGTTCAGCCCATTCCTTCCATTTCGGTCGGACAAACGGCTTCGGAAAACATCGAACGCTACATCATTTCGGGAATGCATCAAAACCGGGCGCCGCATAGGCGTTATGGCGCTTTGGGACAGGTCGGAATGATGCAGGGCGAAAGTTTTATTTCCGTGAATGCCCGGAATTTGAAAAATACCTACGAAAATGTTAAGGAATTTCAAGAAATACGTTTATTTGTCGGGCAACCCGGCAAAAATTTTAAAGCGAAATTAATTTCCGGCAAAGCAAGCCCGAAAGAAACGGTCGAAGGCGCTGCTAAATCGCCGGTAAAAGTATATTCCTGGAATTTGGAAACTCCGGTGAAGAAATTTAGTTTGCATATGTCCGGTTCGGGCGAGATTTACGGCATAGCGGTGGACGGAACATCGGGCATTGCGATGGATAATGTGCCGTTCCGGGGAAGTTCGGGTACTTTTTTCGACACGATGGATTCCACGGTTCTGGCTTCTATGCTTGAGGAATTGAATACTAAGTTGATTCTGTTGGAATTTGGCGGAAATACCATGCCGGGAATACGCAATCAGAAAATGATTGACATCTATCGGAATAAAATGTCCGGCCAGATTGCCTATCTGAGAAGAGTTTGTCCGGAGGCTAAAATCATATTGATAGGACCTGCGGATATGTCCACGAAAGTAAACGGTAAATTACGGACGTATCCTTATATGGAAGAAATGGTGGAAGCGCTGAAAGGAGCGGCTTTGGAAAACGGAGCGGCTTTTTGGAATATGTATGAGGTGATGGGCGGAAAAAATTCCATGATCGAGTGGGTGAAAAATTCGCCTGCGCTGGCGGCGCCGGATTATATTCATTTTACCACCAAAGGCGCTGAACGGATTGCGGATTTGTTTTACGAATCCCTGATGGTTTATTACGATTATTACCGGTTCGTCAGCGGACATAAGAAATAGCATGAAAAAGTATTTAATGATAATAGTATTAGCCGGTTTTTGTATTCAATCACAGGCGCAACGGACCAAGTACGATCTGGCTGACGTGTTTGTTCCGGAATATGATTTTTTGGATCAGGACTACGCCGGCCTTCGTGTTCCCGGCGGAGATTCCACCCGTTTGAACCGTTTTTTTCAAAAAATAGATACACTCGTTCAATTTGGGGAAGGGAAAATCAATATTTTGCACATTGGCGGTTCCCATGTGCAGGCGGATATGTTTTCGCATGAAGTGCGCCGGAATCTGGATGCCGTCAACGGACAGTTTCAAACGCCGCGCGGGCTTATCTTTCCGTATTCCGTGGCGAAAACCAATAATCCTTCCAACTACAAAGTGACTTATTCCGGTGACTGGCATACGGCGCGGAATGTACAGAAAAATCGGGAAATCCCCTTGGGAATGAGTGGAATAGCTGTTTATACCCGCGATCCGTCGGCGCAGATCAATATACTATTGAATCCGGATGAAATCTTGCGATGGGAGTTTACCCAACTCCGCTTGCTCGGTTATGTGGAAGATGGCAGCGACCAGGTTCGACCGGTCTTGTATTACAATAATGATACGATCGAAGGAAATCTGGATTTCATCAGTAAAACCTATCTTTTTGAATTGCCCGAACCGGATTATGCTTTTAGCGTCGGATTTTTGCAAACCGATACGGTTCCGCATACCTTTATTGTGAACGGATTTATTCCCGAAAAAGAAACACCGGGCATTGTGTATCATGCCATTGGAGTGAATGGCGCTTCTGTTCCTTCTTACTTGAATAGCGAGCATTTTGAAGAGGAACTGCCTTTGTTAAATCCCGATCTGATTATTTTTGCGATCGGAATAAATGATGCTGCCTCCGCCGATTTTACGGATGAAGCGTTCCGCTGGAATTACGACGAATTAATTGCGAAAATCGAACGGGTCAATCCCGATTGCGCTTTTATTTTTATTACAAATAATGATTCGTTCCGGCGGATTTCACGGCGAAAATACAGCGTGAACAAAAACGGACAGGTTGCCCGGACATCGTTTTATAAATTAGCCGAAGAGCATCAAGGCGCTGTGTGGGATCTTTTTTCGCTGATGGGCGGCTTAAGTTCCATGCAAAAATGGCAAAATGCCGGTTTGGCACAACGGGATAAGGTGCACTTTACAAAAAACGGCTATCTTTTGATCGGCGATATGTTTTACAATGCATTGATAGATTACTATAAGACGGAATGAAAAATCTGTTTACATTTGATGCAAACTCTCCACTCTTGTTTACCCAGTTTTATTTCTGGGCCTTTTTTGCGTTGGTATTTGCCGGCTTTGCCCTGTTGCAAAAGAAAATACTGTTGCGGAATGCTTTCCTCTGTTTTGCCAGCCTTTTCTTTTATTACAAAACCAGCGGTCTATTCCTGTTGATCTTAGTGTTTACGACGGTTTTTAATTTCTATCAGGCGCAACGGATGTATCACGCCGGTACGGAAAAACAAAGAAGAAAAGATTTGCTTATCGGTTTGACTGTCAATCTGTTTTTCCTCTGTTATTTCAAATACGCTTATTTTTTTACGGATATAGTCAACAATATTTTCGGGACGGATTTGCGTATTTTTGATGCTTTTGCCTGGATGGGCAATGTGTTAAGTGGAAGCCAACGCTTCGATGTTTCCAATATTCTGTTGCCGGTCGGAATTTCCTTTTATACTTTCCAGAATATCAGTTATTTGATGGATATATTCCGGAAACGGATCGAGCCGGTGAAAGAAATGCTGAATTTTGGTTTTTATGTCTGTTTTTTTCCGCAGTTAGTAGCCGGGCCGATTGTACGCGCCAGCGAATTTGTGCCGCAAATTTATAAGGAATACCACTTGGGAAGAAAACAGTTCGGTTTGGCTGTCTTTTGGATTATCAATGGTTTGGCAAAGAAAATTATTTTAAGCGATTACATAGCGGTGAATTTCATCGACCGGGTTTTTAACAATCCGACCATGTTTTCCGGCTTTGAAAACCTCATTGCCTTGTTCGGTTATTCCCTGCAAGTCTATGCCGATTTTTCGGGATATACCGATATTGCGATTGGCGTGGCCATGTTGATGGGATTTTATCTGCCGAAAAATTTTGATTCTCCGTACAAAGCGACTAATCCGGGCAATTTTTGGAAACGCTGGCATATCTCGCTTTCCAAATGGTTGCAGGATTATCTGTATATTCCCATGGGAGGCAACCGGAGTGCAACTTTTGCTACATATTTGGTCATTTTGACGATTGCAATCATCGCTTTGATCCTTTCAGGAAGCGTTTGGGTGGGTGTCATTATTTTGTTGCTGGCCGCAAGCCTTTGTTATGTAGCGTATAAATATCCGGAATCGAGAAAAAAAATCAACACGAACCTGAACCTGATGAATACGATGCTGATCGGCGGAATCTGGCATGGGGCGAGTTGGAATTTTATGATTTGGGGCGGTCTAAACGGCTTGGGAATTGTGGTTTACAAGTTCTGGAAAAATTGGAATGTGTATCTGCGGGTCCTCATTCTGGTCACTTTCACCTTGTTTTTTCTGGCGTTGAACCTTACTCTTTCTTCCCCGCTATTTAATATTGTTGCGGTTTGGGTGGGTATTCTCCTGTTGGGAACCTCTATCCGTATGATTTATAAATATTTGAAGGAAGAACAAGCGCTTTTCGACGGCAACTGTTCTTTTCAGTTTTTAGAAACGGCCTGGGCTGTTTTCCAAACCTTCGTGTTTATCTCCTTTACCCGTTTGTTCTTTCGTGCCGGTTCCAACCTGAATCCCGCCGAAGCCAACCAAACGGCTTGGAACACTGCCAAAAACATGGTCAACCAGATTGGCGGAACATGGAATTTTTCGCAGACAGGCACGATGATTTACGAGTACCGTTCCGTATTTTCGTTGTTGTTGATAGGCATGATCATCCATTGGCTGCCTGAAAATTTCAAGCGCCGCTACCGCCTCCTTTTTGCCCAAATGCCCTTGAAAGTGATGGTACCGGTCATTGTTGTCGCCGTATTTATTATCTACCAGTTTATCACTGCCGATTTACAGACCTTTATTTATTTCCAGTTTTAATCAATAGGTCAGCATAAATCCTTCTCCCCGGATGGTGTGGATGGTAACCGACGGATCCTTGTTGAGTTTTTTCCGTAAACGGTGAATGAAAATATCCAGGCTTCGCGAGGCATACGCCGATTCATCGCCCCAAAATGAAGTTAAGATAGAGCGGCGTTTCACTACATTCCCGGCGTTTTCCAACAGTAAAAAAAGAATTTTGTTTTCCCGGCAAGTGACAGGTATAGGCTCATCTTCTTTCCATTGCAACATCCGGGTTTCAGCATTCAGCACAAAATGACCAAAAAACAGGATATTACTTGTAAGATTGGCTTTCTCCAGTAAAACAATAAACTTTCCCGTTGATTCCAACGATTCTTTGATGAGTCCCAATGCCATAGAATTGGTTTCATCACAAATTAATTTTAGGCTTTGCATAGTGTTTGCTTTGCATAACGCATAATTAGGGTGCAAAAAAATATTATTTTTTAAAAATCTCGTACAAATGTAATCATTTTTTCTGCTTTTTATAGAAAAATCATTTTATTTATTACCTTTGTGTTTCAAAAAATATACTTAGCATGATTATCGAAAGCAGAGCATACGCCCGCGCAGGATTGTTGGGTAATCCGTCCGATGGTTATTTCGGAAAGGCTATTTCGCTGATAGTGAAAAATTTCGGAGCTGTAGTTTCATTGTATCAAACGCCCGAATTAGTTATTGAAGAAATGGAAACCGATAAAAATCAGTTTCGCAATATTTTTCATCTTTCGGAAACCATCCGCCAAAACGGGTACTATGGCGGACAGCGAATCATTAAAGCCATCATCAAACGTTTTAGCGAATATTGCGATGAAAATAAAATGGGTCTGGCCAATAAAAATTTCACCATTCGCTACAATTCGTCCATACCGCGACAAGTAGGCTTGGCCGGTTCGAGCGCCATAGCAACGGCTACCTTGCGCGCTTTGATGCAATTTTACGAAGTGAAAATTCCAATAGAAATTCAACCTACCCTCATTTTGGAAGCGGAAACGCGCGAATTAGGCATTAACGCCGGCTTGCAAGACCGGGTGATACAGGTTTACGAAGGTTGTGTCTATATGGATTTTGATAAGGAAAATTTAGAAAAAACAGGCTTTGGAAAATACGAGCCTTTAGATGTCAGGCTACTGCCCAAGCTTTATCTTGCCTACAAAACAGATTTGAGCAAAGTGTCGGGAGCCGTTTTCAACAATCTGAAGGAACGGTTCAATGCCGGCGATGAACATACTTGTCAAACAATAAAAGCGCTTGCCGATGTGGCCGAACAAGGTAAACAAGCCATACAAAACGGCAATTTAAAATTGCTCAACGAACTGATAGACCATAATTTCGACTTGCGATGCCAAATAATGAACATTTCAGACAGCAATATGGAATTGGTGAGAACCGCTCGCAATTCAGGTGCAACCGCCAAATTTTCAGGTTCGGGAGGCGCCATTATCGGCACCTATCCAAACGATGATGTACTGAGCCGGTTGGTGGTGAATCTTAAAAAAATCAATGCACGAGTCATAAAACCCTATATTCAATAATAACATCTTTAGAAAAATAATAATGCCATGATCAAAAAAGCAGTTATTCCGGCAGCAGGATTAGGAACACGTTTTCTTCCGGCTACCAAAGCGCAACCCAAAGAAATGTTGCCCATTATTGATACCCCTACTATTCAATATGTTGTTCAGGAATGTGTTGATTCGGGAATTGAAGATATTTTAATCATTTCCGGTAAAGGAAAACGCTCTATTGAAGACCACTTTGATCGGAATTATGAGTTGGAATCGCGATTGAGTGAGCAGGAAGATGAAGCCCTGTACAATCAATTGCGTTACATCGACAGCATGGCAAATATTCATTTTATTCGTCAAAAAGAATTGAATGGACTGGGCGATGCTATTTATCATGCGCGTTTCCATTGCGGGAACGAACCGTTTGCCGTCCTGTTGGGCGACTCGGTTAATTCTTCGATCATCCCTGTGACACAACAATTGATCGATGCTTACGAACAATACCATCAACCTGTTTTGGGCGTTGAACGGGTTCCCCACGAAAAAGTATCGCGATACGGTATTGTAGGTGGTAATAAACTGAACGACCATATCCTGCAACTGACTCAATTAGTGGAAAAACCGGCTCCGGCTCAAGCGCCTTCCGATTATGCTATTGCAGGAAGATATATACTCACTCCTCAAATTTTTTCGGCTTTGGAAAGAACGCCGCGCGGGAAAGGGAACGAAATCCAATTGACCGATGCGCTGCGGTTGCTTCTCACGCAAGAACCCATTGTGGCATCTATCATTGAAGGAAAACGCTACGATATGGGCAATAAACTCGATTTTCTGAAAACTACCGTTGAATTTGCGCTCAAACGTCCTGATTTTGCCGCTCCTTTCGAAAGTTTTCTTCGCGAAACAATAAACAAAATCGATGAGGCAAAAAGCGAATAATTCAACTGCC
The DNA here is from genome assembly GCA_026000155.1 of Bacteroidia bacterium. Lineage (GTDB taxonomy): Bacteria > Bacteroidota > Bacteroidia > Bacteroidales > Azobacteroidaceae > Azobacteroides. Next base: position 19,273 of record BNYG01000004.1, read on the forward strand.
AATTGAATTTTCATTGTATCTTTGCATAATGGAAATAGAAAAATCGTATATAATAAGCAAATTATCCGGACCTGTTTTTGATGTCCTTACCGAATCGGCAGATGCACTTCAATTGGAAACCTACATCATTGGCGGATTTGTGCGGGATTTAATTATCCGCCGTCCTTCCAAAGATATTGATGTCGTTTGCGTCGGAAGCGGGATCGAATTGGCTCAGGAAGTGGTCAACCGTTTGGGTAAAAAAGCGAATTTTGCCTTTTTCAAGAATTACAGAACGGCACAAGTCAAGTATCAGGAGACGGAAATCGAATTTGTGGGCGCCCGTAAAGAATCGTATTCGCACGATTCCCGCAATCCGGTGGTCGAAAACGGAAGCTTGCAGGATGATTTGAATCGCCGGGATTTTACGATTAACGCCATGGCTATCTGCATCAATAAAGACCGGTTCGGGGAATTGATCGACCCGTTTGACGGTTTGCTCGATTTGGACGAATGCTTGATCAAAACACCTTTGGATCCGGATATTACGTTTAGTGACGATCCTTTACGGATGCTTCGCGCGATCCGCTTTGCCACTCAATTGGGATTTTTTATTGAGTATGATACTTTTGAGGCCATCGAAAGGAATAAAGACCGGATCACCATTATTTCCAAAGAACGTATCGTGGACGAATTGAATAAGATTGTTTTAGCTCCGCGACCTTCCATCGGTTTTGAATTGTTGGAACAAACCGGTTTATTGTCTATTATTTTCCCGGAATTGGTGGCATTGAAAGGCATTGAAACCAAAGAAGGCATTGGACACAAAGATAATTTCAGCCATACATTGACGGTGCTGGACAATTTGTCCCAAACCACGGACAATCTCTGGTTGCGGTGGGCGGCTTTATTTCATGACATTGGAAAAGCCCGGGTGAAACGGTTTGATAATAAGTTGGGTTGGACGTTTCATGGGCACGAATACAAAGGGATGAAGATGCTGAAAAATATTTTCCAGCGGATGAAACTGCCTTTGAATGATAAACTGAAATACGTCGAAAAATTGGTTTCCCTGCACATGCGTCCGATTGTGTTGGCGGATGAAGAGGTAACCGATTCTGCCATACGCCGTTTGCTTTTTGAAGCCGGTGATGAGATTGACGATTTGATGTCGTTGTGCGAAGCCGATATCACTTCTAAAAATCCGGAAAAAGTCAAACGCTTCTTATATAACTTTAAGTTGGTTCGCAGCAAGCTGAAAGAAATAGAAGAAAAAGACCGTGTACGGAATTTCCAACCGCCTATAGATGGCTTGGAAATCATGGAAATGTTTCATCTTCCCGCCGGGAGATTGGTAGGGGAATTAAAATCCGCCATCAAGGAAGCGATATTGGACGGCGAAATTCCCAACGAATACGAAGCGGCTCGCGAATACTTGCTGAAATTAGCGGCAGAGAAGGGCATCGCTTAGCGTCTGGACCGGTGCGACCGCCTTGGCGCCGGAATGTCTTCCGTTTTGAGGACGGTGGGGTTATAGATATCCTCTTTGTCTTTCGGACGCAGGTAATTGTAATTGACAAAGTCTTTCAGAAATTTCTGTTCGGGTTTTAAATCCGGAACGGGAATCATATCACCTTTGGGTTCCGGCATCCACTTGATACGCGAGGCTTTGCGGTTTTTTATCCAAATAGTCATATACATACTCTCCGTCTTATTCAGTTCAAGAGATTCCAAGCCTTTTTCTTCCATGTGATAATAAATGGATTCGGTATTCCCTTCTATATCAATCTGGGAGAGTTCGCCGCCGGTAAAAAAAGCCGTCAGGTTTTTTCCTTTTACCTGGTTGAAATAAGTCGTATCTTTTTCTTCTATGGCAAACGAACGTTCGAGTACATCAACCCGCTCCACCGTACTGTCGTTGAAAAGTATCTTGATGGTATCGCCGGAAATCTGGTAACCGGTATTCCAAAGAATGGGATTTTTATGCAGATAAAGGGTCGAATCTTTCGTATTGAATTGCAAGGAATCGCAAACGCCCTGTAAATCCACGCGGTAAAAACGAACGCCATAAAAAGCTTTTAATTCCCTTTCTTCGCCCAAGGTCTGCATCTGAAGCGTATCGCCGTGCAGGAACAAGGAATCTTTTTGTGAATATTCAATGAATTGGGCGGAATCGGTTGCAAAAGTAAAGTCGGTGTTTTCATCGTAATAACCGTAATTTCCGGTTAATATCATTTTTTTGACGGTATCATTCAACACCATGTGGCTAAACGCTTCGCCAAAACCGGTTTGGCGGTTGTAAAACAAGGTATCGGCCGTCATTGTTTTGGTTTTGTCCTTGGAGGTCACTACCGAACGGTCGTAGAGAGTCGATTGCTCTGTTTCCGTATTATACCAGCCCCGAGTCGAATGGATGGTTCCGCTATCGGCTTCGATGACGGTAGGTCCGACAATGGTCGCTACTTTATCCATCGTGTTGTATTCGAGCGTATCCGAATTCAGGACAAATTGCGGATTCGTCAGGACTACTTTCTCTTTGAAAACGGCCGTTTTCGTATGGGGAGAATATTGTCCGTAAATGGAAGTCAGTTCATTGATGGAATCCACCAGCATTCCTCCGTCGAAAAAATAACCCAGATTGAGATTCCGGTCAAAATCAAGGTTATCGGTGAACAAGGTCATGTTTTGATTTTCCATCCGGACGCTTTCCCGCATCTTGGCCAAGTTCAGGTTTCCTTCATAAATCAGGTAATCGCCGTAAATAAAAAGGGTATCTCCTTGTTCGATACGGACATTGCCGAATGCTTCCAGCGAATTATTTGTTTCGTAATAATAAGCGCTGTCGCAAAACAGGTAAGTGCTGTCGTGACGGAATTTGACATTTCCCCGCATCACATGGATATCGGGATTGTTATCTTTTTGGAATACGGTGGAATCGGCATATTCCATCGTCACCTTGGTCTTTCCTTTCTGCGGGGGAGCAGCCGGATTCTGCTGCATTCCCACTAATACCACGGAAAAAATAAAGAGCAGACAAAAAAGAGCCGTTTTCGGAATTTTATTCAATGAGCCAACCTTTTGTTTGAAAATCGCAATTTTTCCAATTCTCATTGACCCGGATATACGTGTCCTGTTGTTTTTTAGCCAACCATCTCTCTAAGATTTGTTCCCTTTTTTCCTGTTCTACCATTCCTTTTAATGCCTGGTAATCTTCCGTGAGACTGGCTTTATGACCTTCGATTCTCGATTTCAATTTAGCGATCGCCACCACTTCCTTTTGTTTGGAATTAATCCAGGTAAACGGTTGGGAAACATCGCCCACGGACAATCCATACACCGCTTTGGCGACTTCAGCAGGTAATTCTTCCATTTCAAAGCGGGAGGTACCGGTACGTTCCGATGACATTCTTCCCGGTTCTCCCTGGTTGACCATCAAACCCTTATTATTGCGGGTGTCCTTATCAAAGGACATGTAAGTGGCCGCTTCTTCAAATGTAAATTTCTTGTTTACTATGTCCGTTCGAATGGTATCTATGTGCAGAGTCGCATCCGCCAATTCTTCTTTGGTCACCTTGGGTTTCAACAGGATGTGACGGACATTGATCCGGTCGCCTCTTTTCTCTACCAATTGGATAATGTGGTATCCATATTCCGTTTCTACGATACGGGAAACCCTTTTCGGATCGTTCAATTCAAAAGCAACGGTGGCAAATTCAGCAACAAATGTAGCTTTTCCCTGCAATCCCAGTTCTCCGCCGTTTTTGGCCGATTCGGTATCTTCCGAATACAAACGGGCCAAGGTTGAAAATTCCCTTTGTCCCGAGGTAATTTGTTCGGTATATTCCCGTAATCTCCGCTTGATGTCGTCCGTTTCTTCCAAGGCGATTTTGGGTTCCAAGGTTATAATTTGCACTTCTACGGTAGTCGGAATCATCGGCAAACTGTCTTGCGGAATCCGGTTGTAGAATGTACGGACTTCCGAAGGAGTCACCTTAATATTGCCCACTAACTTTTTCTGCATCTCCCGGACCAGGAGTTGGTCTTTGACCGATTGCCTCCATTCTTCCCGGATAGCATTTAACGGTTTTCCGATGTATTCTTCTAATTTTTCCCTCGAACCGACCTGACTGACGGCATAGTTAATCCGGCCTTCCACCTCACTAAATACCTGTGATTCGGGAGCATCAATACTATCTAATTTGGCCTGATGCAAATACAGTTTTTGAATAGCCATTTGTTCGGGAATAACGCAATAGGGGTCACCTTCCATACGCTGCTTTTCCACTTGCATTTGCAAGCGCATATTTTCCACGTCGGAACGAAGAATGGCATCGTCGCCCACTAACCAGATTACTTCGTCAATCACATTGTCCTGGGCTTGCATGAATCCTGCAAATGCAGTCAAGCAGAGTATCAAGGAGAAAATTTGTTTCATATTCTATTCATTATAAAATTTAATTTGCCCGTTTTTGAGCGCCTTATTGTATAAATCTTCTTCGGTTTTCCGTAAGAAGTCTATCTTTTTTTGATTGATTAAGATTTCTTTGACAATCGGTTCGGCATATTCGAAAGGAGCATTGTCCCCAGGAAGCAGATAGCCGGTTATGTTCAGAAAATAATAATAATGCTCATCCTTTTGTTCGATAAATTTGTTTTTTTTCACTACTTCCTCATCATTATTATAATCTACCGGCCAATTATCCATCAATTCATTAAAATCCAACCATTTATCTTCAAAATAATCATAACTTGCCGCATTTTGCACACTGTATTTTTCGATATTGGTAATAGAGGCCGGGGTGATGGATTTAGACCAAGCTCTTACTTTGTCAATCTGGGGAGCATCTACAGGAATTTTCAGGAAAAGCCCCTGTATCAATACTTTATCTAATTGAAATTTATCTTTATTGGCCTGATAATAATTCACTAAATCCTGTTCGCGAATTTCCTTCCCTAACTTTTCATTGACCAACTGCTCCTGGTATTGGTAAATGACCAAAGACCGGCGGTAATTCTCCACTAACTGGTCGATATTTTTTTTATCGGAAATATTTTTTTGAGCGATGTCGTACAGCAGATGATCGTTGATCCACATCCGGATAAAATGCTCCGTAGCCATCAGACTGTCTTCCGGATTTAAAAACGGGGGAAGACTTTCGTCCATCTCCGTTTGGGTCAGGATTTCGTTGCCGACCTTGACAATATTTTCCGCGTTTTTAGCTGATTCCTGTGTGCAGGAAAATACAAACAAACAAAAACACAAATAGAACCCTGTCATTGCGGGCTTGACCCGCAACCCCATGAACATCGTTAATAGGTGTTTAACGGACATCAGGGGGTTGCGGGTCAAGCCCGCAATGACAGAAGAACGATTATTTAATTTCTTTTTTAATAACATCTTTATATATCTCCACCGGATACTTTTTGTTCAGGTTCTTCAACCATTCTTGTTCCAGATAGTCCTGATAATCGGTAATGACCAAGACTCTTACATCCGTATAGCTGTCCGGCGTATCCGGAAGGTATTTGCCCAACAGGAAGAAATCGGCATAACCGGCGAGAATTTCCGCTTTTCCTGCTTTGAAAACCGATTCGTCCACGTATTTGTTTTGTCCTTGGGTGAATAAACCTTTTTCTATTTTTACCTGTGCATTGTCTTCCGTATTGTATTTATCCAATAAATATTGAACAGCCTCTTCGGAAGTCATTTTTGCCGTTTCTTTTTGCATCGCTTTCTTTGCCTTGGCATCTTTCACCAACACTACATATCCTTTCCAATGCGGTTCGTCCCACGCATACTTGGCTTTATTGGCTTCAAAATACTTTGTCAGTCCGATCGTATCGGTCGATGCTTTGTCCCAGACTTCGCGATTGCTGACTTCGAAAAGCAGGCTTCCATCGCGATATTCCTGTATCAGGTTTTTGAATTCGGGATATTTATTTTCAAGGTTTTCGTCTTCTGTTTCAATCAGTTTTAAATAGACAAACTGGTCGAATTTTTCCTTGAAAGTTTCTGTGGATAAATTGAAATAAGACCGGGGATTACTTTTTAAGTAAGCAGCAAAATCAGCGACTGTTACCGGTTTATTATCCAGAGTGAACAGTGTTTCCGTATTTTTTTCGAACCGGGAAATATATAAACTATCAATAGGCGATTGATGGTTCGCTGCTTCGGTTAAGGTCCGGTAAGCATTGTCATTCAAGGTGTAATGATAGTTTGCTTTTAATTTATCAATACCCGGCTGATGCAGATCCGAAAAACCGCCTGTCCGTTCCAATTTGGTTTCCAATTGTGGACGCAAGGTTTCGAACGATGCTCCCGGTCTTTGTCCCAACACCTTAATAATATGGTATCCGAATTGAGTTTTAACCGGTTGCGGAATCAATCCGGTATCTTTTTTGGCAAAAACGGCATCGTTGAATTCGGGCACCATTTGTCCGTATTGGAACCAGGATAAGTCACCGCCCTTTCCCGCTGAACCTTGGTCTGCGGAATATTCTTTTGCCAAATCGCCAAAATTAGCGCCGCCTTTCAATTTTTGATAGATTTCCGCTACTCTGGTTTCCGGATCCGGCGCTTGGATACTGTCGGTCTCTTCTGCCGGTTTTATTAAAATATGGGCGGCATGTACTTCGCCCGGATTGGATTTTTTGTCAAGCACTTTCAGGAGGTAATAACCTTGGGTGGTACGAACCGGCAGGGATATTTTTCCGGCAGCCGTATTCTGAAGGGGTATTTCCAAAACCGGAACCAAATTTAATCCCGAAAACCAACCCATATAACCCGGACGATCTCCTTGTTTGCTTCTTTCGTCGGCTGAATATTCTTTCACCAAGGCTTCAAAATCCGCCCCTTTTTGCAAGGCTTTATTCCGTACTTCAACCGCTTTTTGATAAGCAGCCAACGTATCAGCCGGTGTCAACGGAGTCGTTGTTCCTTTCCCTTCGGAATAGGGGATTAAAATAGCGCTTACTTCCGACCATCCCAAGGCCCGGTCATACGCTTGCAACAGCAAATTTTCATTTTCTTCCGTTTCTAAATAGGGCTTGGTGATTTGTGCCCGGTACTCTTTCAATTCTTTGCGAAAAGCAGCCGTAGTATCTATTCCTTGCGTTTCCGCCTCGGCTACTTTTAATTTGAAATTGGTAAAAAGGGTGAGATACTCGTCCAACGAACGTTTGTCAATGGCATCTTCGCTATTGTTTTTGTTGTGAATGTATTCAAATTCCGATTTTTTAACCTCCTTGCCATTGATTTTCATGACTACCGGATCGTTGGTTTGAGCGAAAGATACACCCGCTGATAACACCAAAACCAAAGAAACTAAACTCTTTCTCATATACTTCATTCCGTTATAATTAAATATTCTATTAACCTATAATAAACGTATGAAACTAAAAATTATTGTGTGCGCTGTAATTCGGCGCTTCCTGCGTAATAGCCACATCGTGCGGATGACTTTCATTCATTCCGGCATTCGTAATCCGTGTAAATTTGGCATCGTGCAACTGGTCGATATTAGCGGCGCCGCAATAACCCATTCCGGCTCTTAATCCGCCGACCATTTGATAAATGACTTCGTATAACGAACCTTTATACGGTACGCGGGCGGCAATTCCTTCGGGAACCAATTTTTTGATATCGTCTTCCACATCCTGGAAATAACGGTCTTTGGAACCTTTTTGCATGGCTTCCAGCGAACCCATTCCGCGGTAGGACTTGAATTTCCGTCCGTTATATAAGATGGTTTCACCCGGCGATTCTTCTACTCCTGCCAACAGGGATCCCATCATCACCGACCATCCTCCTGCTGCCAGGGCTTTTACGATATCCCCCGAATAGCGCAATCCTCCGTCTGCAATAACCGGAATGCCTGTTCCTTGCAGCGCATTGGATACTTCATAGATCGCCGATAATTGCGGAACGCCCACACCGGCAATGATACGGGTCGTACAAATGGAACCCGGACCGATACCTACTTTGATTCCGTCGGCTCCGGCTTCCGCCAATACGTTGGCTGCTTCTCCCGTGCCGATATTCCCAATCACAATGTCCACATCCGGGAATTTCGCTTTGGCTCCTTTTAAAACAGTAATTACGCCTTGTGAATGTCCATGGGCAGTATCGATGACAATGGCATCTACTCCGGCATCCACCAAAGCGGAAATCCGGTCGTAAGTATCGTAGGTAACTCCCACGCCGGCAGCGACTCGCAATCTTCCTTGTTCGTCCTTGCAGGCAAAAGGTTTATCTTTCGCTTTGGTAATATCTTTATAGGTAAGCAATCCAATCAATTTATTATGGGCGTCCACTACAGGCAATTTTTCAATTTTATGCTGTTGCAGAATATCCGCAGCGGTTTCCAGATTAGTGGATTGATCGGTCGTTATCAAATTTTCGGAAGTCATCACATCATCAATCAGGCGGGTGGCATCCTTTTGGAAACGCAAGTCGCGGTTGGTCACAATGCCCACCAAATGATGCTCATCGTCCACCACCGGAATACCGCCGATCTTGTATTCAGACATCAAGGCCAATGCATCCCCAACCGTTTTGCCTCTTTTAATGCTGACCGGATTGGAGATCATGCCGTTTTCCGCTCTTTTTACCGAGCGCACTTGCTTGGCTTGCTCTTCAATACTCATGTTTTTGTGGATGACCCCGATTCCCCCTTCGCGGGCGATCGCAATGGCTAACTTCGCTTCGGTCACCGTATCCATGGCCGCCGAAACCATTGGAATATTCAAAGAGATGTTTCTGGAAAACTTGGTCGTAAGATCGACTTCGCGGGGTAAAACATTGGAATAAGCGGGGATCAACAATACATCATCAAATGTTAATCCGTCCATAACTACTTTATCTGCAATAAATGACATAAAGAAATGCTTTAGATTTTATTGCGTGCAAATGTAAGCATTTTTTCTTACATAAAAACCATATTTCCGTTCCCTTTTTTTACTTTTAACTTTGATTAAGGTTCATCGGTTCCAAGTATGTCGGGATTGGCTCCTTCAGTCGGAGCATCACTGAGTTCTATACCTGTGTTGGAAGTGATAAGTACCGTTTTCCATTTCTTTCCTGTCCAGATATAAATGCCGGCATCCAAATGGACAGGAGTAGCTTTTCCGTCATTATATACCAGCAAGCCCGCAGCCGATTCCTTATCTGCATTGCTAAGTTCTTGCAGGAAAGTATCGGCATTCGTAAGCGATACTTTCGGCAACAGAAGCCCTTTGTCCGTAGATTGCAAATCCAAAACGGCCGCAGGATGAGGTTCACTTTGACTTCCTATCGTTACTTGGGCATGAACACTTGCCGAACCCACTATCAAAAGCGTTACTATCAAATAAAATATCTTTTTCATTTTTATAATTTTTTTTAGATTTATATTCATATTCATTTATTCATTCGCTATCTATTCTTCCTTATCTCAATTCAGACGCATTGCCCGTAGCCGTAATGTTCGCGATGTTGAATGTTAATTTATCGTCCCCGATATAGTTATCCGCTTTTTCAACAAAGAACGATTGCATGGGAGCGATATAACTGTTTTGATCACATACAACAAATCCGGTTCCCGTCCAAATCCGGTAAACCGGTTTTATCTTGGTTGAATTATCCGTATAAAGCTTATCAAAATCGATGGTAGTCATATAGGGATTACCGACCAATGCAAAATATTTGCCGTTATCTTCTCCAAATACCAAAGGTATCTTCACACTGCCTTCTTCAATAGTGGCTAAGCGATAAGCATCCGCTCCGCGTGTTACCGAAACCGGTTTATTGTATAACGGCAAGTTATCGTTTTCGGTAGCGAAAGGATAGAAATAACTTTTTCCTCCCTCGTACTTATGCACCCGGTGGGCTTTGCTGATGACCGGATCCTCAAAATAAGGAAAATCAATGATCCCGCTTACCCGGCCTATACCATATTGCCGTGTCCCGCCGCCAATCAAGGCGTCACTTCCTTCGCCGGCATCTTTATTTCCTTTCGTCAATCCGTCATTACTATTCACCCACAAAGCAAAGCCTTCGCCGATAGCCAAGGGTTCGTTATTATTCCGGAAAGGTTCCCATCCGGCATTTTCACCAGGAGTAACTGTAAATTTCCGTAAAAAAGTATAAGGGTAACCGCCGAAATTAAAATCACCGGTATATACTTTACTGATAGGCATGGATAACAAATGCCATTGGTTGCGGGCAAGACCGTTAGTACTCAATTGAACATGAGCTTTAGTATAAGTCAACAAATCTTGGCGACCAAGTTCGGATCCGGCTTCAAAATAGATTTCTTTACAAACATTATTGATTTTGCTTTCGGTGAGTATAGGAAAATGCGGAACATTTCCTGGAATTGTTACTACCGTTTCTGCAGTTGGAATCTGTCCTGTTGACCAGTTGGCAGTGCTACTCCAAAGGGTATTACGACCTAACCAAGTGGATGCGATAAACGTAAAAGAAATTTTACTGTCAGATTCCGAAATATTTGTAACCGGTTTGCCGATACCTTGTAGATTTTCCCAGCTAAAAGCTTGTGGTGCTGTATTATCTGTGAAAGCAGTATTATTGGACGTTCCCGGAAAAGGAGCGCCGGACGCATCAACTACTCCATAGGAAGCCGGATTGGAATCCGGAATGGGAGTTGAACTTGAGGCAGCCACGACATACAGTTTTTGTGGATGAGTTGCATTCGGCCGGTACGTTGATCCTAAAGCATCTTTATGTACATGATAGATCACCAATCCATGACCGGGTAGTCCAACGTCAAATCCAACTTTCTGCCGGTTTTCCAGCACATACATCTCTCCGTTAGCATTGGCTTTGATGGTATAAGCCGCCGGATTTTTCGCAGCATTAAGCATATTGGTTACTTGCGTATAGGAAGTTAATTCCACCGGCGTTACCCAACCGTATTGGATTTTTTGAAACATGTTGATATGTGCAGGAGTAGCTCCGTTCCCATTCCAATTTCCGCCAGCCATCAAATCCCATACACCGGTTCCGGGATATCGTCCGCCGGATCCTTCATAATCGGCATCATAATAATCGGGAGAACCGAAAACATGACCCAATTCATGACAGATTACCCCAATCGCTGTCATTGTTTTGCCGCTATTCCCTCTCAATTCGGGAGAACAGGAATAGACGGATATTTTTACACCATCTAACGTAATAGGCGAAGCGAGTTGCCATTTATGCGCCCAAATTTGTTGCCCGTTATCAATCGCTTCATCTCCGTAACCCGCATAAATAATATGGAATGTTTCCAATTCATGATTCGCATTGGCAAAATCGCTATAATTCACATCAGCATCCGCTGCCATGGCGGCAAGTCTTGCAAATTCCTGTTCACGACTTGCATAATAAGATGCAGAATTGGGCAGTGTATAAGCGCCTACCACCGTAACTGTCAGCGTCATTTGCCCATACGAATTTTCCAAATAAAAATCCTGTACGCTACCTTGGGCGCCATTTGCACTGTACCCTTTTTGATTCATCAAGTTTGTAAATTCGTTAACTGATTTTGAAAAAGGCTTCCCGTCAAACCCGACTAATATACAGAGCGCCTTTTTATCACCCACAACCGGTTCCGGCGCCCGGTTCGGTGCAGCCCGCTGTGGCCCGGAATTACCGATTTCCCAGATCTGTTTCAACGTTTCTACCTGTGAACGGCTGTATCGAAGGCCTTTCTTAATTTCTTTTATATTGGAAGCATCTGAGTGTTGCCCTGTAAATTTCACTTTAGAAGGCACGATATTCCCATCTGCATCTTGTTCGGCATATACAATGTTTTTCTTTGAATTATACATCAAAGTATAACCATCCAAAGACTCCATCCAATGGACCTTTTCATCTCCTTTGAGATAGACGGTAATCTTTGTTCCATCCGGTTGTATCTTTTCCACAGGCCAGGGAACAGCAGGTGCAGCAAAAACAGAATGAAACATCACGGAGAAAAGGGATAATACGCCTACTAGTATGATTTTTATTTTCATTAGTGTCAAAATTACCGTGTAAAAATTATAATGCAAAAATTATGCCGCAAAAATTCAATACAAAGTTAACGAAAATATTTGCATTCTTCAATAAAAGTAGTAATTTTGCACTCGCTTTAAGAAAACAAGCAGGTCCTATAGCTCAGTTGGTCAGAGCACCTGACTCATAATCAGGGGGTCCTTGGTTCAAGCCCAAGTGGGACCACAAAAGTAAAAGGAAAAACAAAGCAAGTCCTTGAAATTGAATAGATTTCAGGGATTTTGTGTTTTGAGGGGAGAGCAAAAAACAGCGGTTTTGAGCAAGTTTCCGGTGGTAAAACAGTGGGACATTGGATTCCACGAAAAAGCCCCACTAATTCGATTTTAATTCGCAGATTTTCAATGTTTTGCACAACGTGATTCTGAAAGCAAAGAAGTAATTTTGTTTATTGGAAATTCATTAAAAATGGGTAAAATGAAAAGAAAATCTAAAAGAGTTTTGTTTTTCCTGCGCAAGGGAAAACTGTTGAAGAATGGGGAAGCTCCCATTTGTATGCGTCTTACAGTTGATGGTCGTATGTGCGACATCCTGATTAAGCGCAGTATTGCTGTTGAACAGTGGAATCAGACGAAAGAGTGCGCCAAAGGTCAGGGGCGAAATGCCGAAGAACTGAACAGGTACATCGAATCCATTCGCGTGAAACTGTATCAAGTTCATCGCGAACTGGAAGAAAAGGGGAAATTGATTACCGCAGAGCGAATTAAAAACATTTACGAAGGAAAAGAAGAAAATCGGCAAACTTTGCTGCAACTGTTCGCCGAACATAACGCACAATGCAAAGCATTGATTGGAAAAGGCTTTGCGCCGAAAACAGTCATGCGCTTTGAATCAACCTACCGCTATATACTTGAATTTATGCAGGGCAAGTATCATGTTTCCGACATTGCCCTGAATGAACTTGCGCCTGCGTTTGTCCATGATTTTGAAACGTTTCTGAAAACGGTAAAGAGTTGCGCCCAAAATGCAGCCAATACGCGGTTGAAAATTCTCAAAAAGTTGATGCGCATTGCATTGGAGAACGATTTGCTAAAGAAAAGTCCATTTGTCGGCTACAAATTCAAGTACCACGAAACCAATCCCGATTTTCTGACGATGGAAGAAATTCAGAGAATCGCCTCCAAAAAGATTACTATCCGGTGTATCGAACAAGTGCGGGACGTATTTGTATTTCAGTGCTTTACCGGACTGTCTTTCGGCGATGTGGCACAATTATCTTTTGAACATCTTGTAATAGGGACATAACGGGGATATTTGGATTCGGAAAACCCGACAAAAAACCAAGAACATGTGCCACATACCTTTATTGCCGGTTGCCATTGAGTTGATAGAGAAATACAAAGAACACCCAGTTTGCCTGAAAACCGACAAATTGTTTCCTGTTATCAGTAATCAGAAGATGAATACCTACCTGAAAGAGATTGCCGATATTTGTGGAATTGAGAAAAATATGACAACTCACGTTGCCAGACACAGTTACGCAACAAGCGTTTGTTTGGCAAACGGGGTGAGCATGGAAAATGTTGCCAAAATGCTCGGACATGCAAGCACGAATGTTACAAAACATTATGCCAAAGTATTGGACAGTTCTATCATGCGGGATATGGAGAATGTGAAAAATGTATTGAATAATTATCAGGCAATATGAAACGAGGAAAAATAAGTATCTGTGAAAGAAGAATAACCATTGCCGACGAGAATGGCGAAATTTGGATGTCCGAACATGAGATTGCCCGACTGTTTGAGGTCTTCGTAGCCAAAGTCAGCAGTAATATCCGTTCAATTCTGAAATCGGATGTTTTGAGAGTTAATGAAGTTTGCTACTGTCATCATTACGCAAACGGTGGTAGTGTGGACTTGTACAATTTGGAAATGATAACAGCTTTGGCTTTTCGTATTCATTCCCGCAATACGGATTTATTTAGAAAATGGCTGATGAAACGTGCCTGTTACGCTTTATCGCCGTTGATGGCTGGACTTTGCAATGAAAGGAAAATAAATCTGAATTAGGCTTTATCATTCTTGTAAACAAAGGTATATTTCAGAATAAAACGTCAAGGCTGAAATAAATTTTGCCGAAAATCTTCCTTTCGTTGAAAGCGTATTTTCGGCAAAAGCCTTGTCTCATTTATTCTTCCATTATGGAGGGTGTTTACAAGATGACAAAGCCAACAATTATTCAAACGCTTTGAAATAGTTTTCATTAAGCATCTTCTCAATATCACTTTCCCGATATAGGATTTTTCCGCCTAATTGATAGTACGGAATCTTGCCTTCTGTCCGGTAATCCTGTAATGTTCGCCTACTGACTTTCAGTTTTTCAGAAACTTCCCTGTCAGTCAAATAGCGTTCGCCGTTGAGTGAGGGCTTACAGTTTAATACCAAACGTTCTACGCCGTCTAACATTCTTTCCAATGAAAGAAAAAAGGATTTGACTTTTTCATTGTCCTTTGTGATAACCTCATTTTCCATATTGCCTGTTTTTAATTAGTTGCATAACTTTTTGCACGTCATCGGGCTTATAGTACATTTTGTGATTGATTTGAGAATAGGGCAAAGTGCCGTTATCCCGATAAGTCTGTAATGTTCGTTTCGATATATTCAATATTTGGCAAACATCCTGATTATCCAGCCATTTTTGTAATTCTCTGTCTTTATGACCACAAAGTGAGTCAATCCGTTTTACAAACTGTTCAAACCGCGAAACCATCGCCTCGAATGTACGAGCTTCAATATTTATGATTTCCATATTTTTAAAATTTTGCCTCAAATATAAGATAACATCTTCGGTTAATTATCAAACTTCCGGCAAGTGGCAGGGGTTTGCCGGGGTTGTCCGGGATAAGGTAGGACAAATGAATATTTTGCCTGTGAAAAGAGAAAACATAAATAGAAAGCAAAATGCAGCATATCACAGCAATAAAATCGCAAGTATTTAGTATATAAACAATTATCATTTTATTTGCAGGATAAAGTGAAGTATATATACTCACTGAACAGATTTTATTCACTTATTAAAATAGATGTGTTATGACAACAAAAAGCAGAGCAGTTTCTGACATTGATGAGCAGGCATTATTAAATTCAATTGCAGAGAAAAATTTTGGAATAGATTTCATGGAACAAACTGCATCGGTTGAACAGACTGCAATAACTGTTCCCGATGAACCCACTATACAAGCAGACAATTCCAAGCGAACAGGTAACAAGCAAAGAAAATTGGCATTGGACGAGTTCGGGCAGCAATTCATGCAAACACCCAAAATTGAAAATCACAAGCCGGTTTTTATCAGTGAAACAATCCGCGATGACTTGGACAGGATTGTCCGGCTGTTTGGGGAACGAGGCATGAGTGTTTCGGGACTGATGGAAAACCTTGCCCGAAACTTTCTTGAAACTTACCGGGACTATGTGGAACAGTGGCGTAAATTGTAAACTGCGTATAATCAGTATAATGTGTTTACTGTGTACAGTCAATTTTTCAACATTGGCATCGGAGATGCTTGTGTGCATTGGCACACGGCAAGTTGTGTCTTGGGCGCCCCGAAACTCATCGGGACACCCAAAACCACTTGCTAAAATCACTCCGAAGTCGTTATTTTTTATAAAACCAATCATTAAAAGCAGATAATTATGGCAACAGAAAAACAATTCAACAAAGGTGGGCGACCGCCGAAAACAGACCCATGCCGACACCGGTACTCAATCAAGCTAAACGATGCCGATAACGCACAATTTTTATCCATGCTCGAAGAAACGGGATTGAAATACAACGCAGCAAAGTTCATTAAGACTTGCCTGTTCAAGCGAGAACTCAAGTATGTGAAATTCGACAAAGCTGCAATGGATTACTATATGCGCCTGACTACTTTCCATTCGCAATTTCGAGCAATCGGAGTGAACTACAATCAAGTAGTTAAGCATTTAAAAATGACTTTTACAGAGAAAATGGCGCTTGCAATGCTGTATAAGCTGGAAAAGGCAACGATAGAATTGGTTACGATTAACCAGAGAATTATAGACTTGACCAGAGAGTTTGAGGAGAAGTATTTGAACATATGAATATATAGTTCCTGAAGACTAATAAATTCCAATGCCTATTATAACTTTGAGGGCATAAGGTTTTGTGGATTCGAAAATCTATTATGATAAAATTTTGGAATACGAATTTGAAATACAAAAAATAAAGCAAAAGCAGTTTGGAAAATAAGAAACCAGACAATAATTTTATGTGTATTTCGTTTATAATTGCATAATGTTGTATCTTTGCAGTCTAAACAAATCAATTTGTTATGTATTATGTGGAATAAGAAAATATTAATACCGATTTTAGCAATTATCATAGTTGCTGGTTTTGTGATATTTACGCGCAAGTCCAATGAGCATAAAGTTGGCTTGGTGTATATTGCCGATGCAGAAGCTATTGACTTGGCAAAGCAAGGCTTGGTAGAAGAACTTGCGAACATTGGCTTAGATGTTGAAATTGAGTACGCGAATGCATTCGGCGAGCCTAAAAATATCAATAGCATTGTAAACTCTTTCAAACAAAAGAAATACGAGGCTATTTTGGCTTTAACTACTCCTTGCGCCCAAATAGCGCAACAACAAATCAAAGAACAACCGATTATTTTTGTTGGTGTTTCAGACCCTATTGGTGCGGGATTGGTAAAAGGACTTGATAAAGGGTTTGAAAATGTAACTGGGACAATGAGTAAAGACCCTGTATATATCAATATTAAATTTGCGAAAACAATTTTCCCGAATATTCAAAAGATTGGTATTATTTATTCTGCAAACGAAGCAAACAGCCAATCCATAATAAAAATGTTAGAAGATAGCTTGTTAGCAAATCAATCTCAAATTACGCTTGTGAAAAAAGCAATAAACCAAACGGCAGATGTATATCCTGTGGCAAGCAGCCTAATCAAGGAAGTTGATGCTGTATTCTTAATAAACGACAATACAATATCTTCTTCGTCCGAATTAATTATAAGCCTTACAACAGGTGCGAAGAAACCAATATTCTCTTGTGATATAGAGAGTGTGAAAAAAGGCGCGTTATTTACCTATGGTTTGAACTACAAAGATGAAGGGATAGCGGCAGCAGATATTTTAAAAGAAATTTTGGTTAATAAAAAGCAACCGTCAGAGATTCCTGTATTTGTAAACAGTAAATACTATCTTTATATCAATAAAGGATTATTTGAAAGGTATTCCATAAACAAAGAAATCATCAAAGAAGAATACATCAAGGTAAAATAGCATGGAAATCCTTACTGTACCAATACAAGAAAGTTTAATATATATGCTTGCCGTTTATGGCGTGTATATTTTATTTAAGACCTTAAAATTTCCAGATATATCTGTGGACAATGTCTTTTCTCTTGGTAGTATGGGCGGGGCATTCTTACTTGTTAATACAAACTCACTAACACTAACATTAGGCGGCACTTTTATATTAGGATTCCTTATTGGCGCTTTAACTGCTACTCTCTTTGTTTATATAAAAATCCCCAAACTATTTGCAGGAATAATAACCTATACCATTCTCTTTTCTATTAATTTGAAATTTTTCGGAAAGTCCAATATCTCTTTGGGAAAAGACTTGTTTTATTCTTCATCAGAGATTTTGTGGATAATCATTGCTGTTGATATTCTTGCTTTATCGGGACTGTTATATCTCTTAAAAACCATTCTCGGAAAAAATCTTGTTTCTGTGGGTACAAATCCCAATGTATTAAAAGAGTTTGGAGCATCATATCCATTGTTACTGATTTTAGGCGTAGGTCTTTGTGATGCACTAATTTCAACATCTGGTTTTTTGACATCAATTTATTTTCGTTTTTCCGATACTTCATTAGGTATTGGTATTTTGGTAAATTCGGTTGCAGCAGTAATACTAAGCCAATTTATCATCAATACATACAAAATAAAATATGAAAACCTGAGTATATTAATTGGGATTTTCCTTTACAATTTTATTTTGTACTTTGTGATTTCCTATATGTCATTTGGGATATTTGACCATACTGATTATAAACTAATATCCGGCTTGGTAATAGTTGTATTCTTTGTTTTCAACAAAAGGAGTGTTAAAGAAATAGTTTCGTTTTAATATGGGGAAATTGATACTACATAACTTAGAAATCAAATATAGGGATTACAACGAAATAATCTTAAAAGTACCTTCTTTTGAAATCAATGCCGGATTGAATTTTCTCATAGGTAAAAATGGAAGTGGAAAATCAACCCTCCTTAAAGCAATTTCACATAACGAAGAAGTAGAATATACAGGAGATATATTAGTTGATAATATACGCTTAGGGCAAGATTTAATAGGTATAGTTAGTCAAAATCCGTTGAAAAGTATTACCGCTGAATTGACTTTCTACGAAAATATGATGCAAGCGTCATTATCGCGAAATGATTTTTTTAGTTTATATCCAGCTTCTTTGAAAAAATATAGAGGTAAAATAATAGAATTCCTTGAATCTTTCAACTTGAATATCGACATTCAAAATCTCTTAGATAAAGATGCCGGAAAATTATCTATTGGTCAACAACAATTACTGGCTATATTCATGCGTTTGTACCGAAACAGTAATGTTTTATTGCTTGACGAATGTACGGCAAGTCTTGATATGAACAATACAAAAATGGTCATGGACATATTACAATCCATATCGCAATATGGAACAATCATTTTATTTGTTACGCATCAAATGGATTTGTTGGAAACGCCTCATACAAGCATATTGGAGGCAATGAATGGTGAAATTTTAAAGAAACAATAATAATGGATAAAAAAAATGTAAAAGAGGCAATTGCCCTTTCAAAAGACATCAAAGAAAAACGAGCTAAAATTCGGTTTAACAAATACAAGTTGGCAATGTGGTAATGCAAACATTTGTGGACAAATATCCGGAGCTATTTTCTCAGTGTGAGGCTGTGTATGATAAATTAGTTCATAATGGATTTCCCCAAAAAGAGGAAATTAGTTTTGACCTAATTTTGCCTTTTTTATTGCCTATACCTGAAAAAACTATTCAACATAAGATTGCTTATGAGTTAGTTATCTATCGTGAGATAATTGATGATTATAACAAAGGTAATTATTCCAAGCTTTGGGAGGATTTATTTAGTCGTTCAGCAGGCTATTATCCCATATCTATTCAAGATTATTCTTACTTTAATCAAAAGCGGGAAATTATAGATAATAACATTATAAAATCTTACGAATGCTCTGTTGATAGGGTATTTTACAGGTTCTCAGTCTTATTAAATTACAGGAATCATATTGCAAACGATTTCAATACTATAATGTGCGATGTGAAGAAAGCATCTGCATTTCTTCTTTTTGACGATGATATGTGCGATTTGGAAGAAGATATTGAAAGAGGGAAAAAGACTATATTAGTCTCTTTTTTAGAATTTCATAAAAATATTATTATTGAGGATATGATAAATATGTTTGAGGACTATATGAAAAGCATTAAGATAGAGAAATTATATAAATTTATTCGTCCCATCTTAAATATTTATAAATAAAATGAAAGACTCAATATATAGAGAGATTTTTTTGGGATTGATTAGTGTTATAATAGGAGTTCTTTTTACCTGGTTATCATCGTATTATTTTGATCATAACTTGAGCAAAGTGTTTTCAGGGATATCTTCTGATGAACAATTAATGAAGTTATTTTCGAATGAATTTGAGCAAATTAATAAATCGGTGAGTATTTTTATAGGAATTACAACAACATTAATATTAATTTGGTTTTCAACATTGTATAGTTTGAGAAAAAAACAAAAAGACACTATTGAAGAGATTAAGAATGATGTATTGGAGACTCATGCAGTAATAAAGCCCCATGAAAATAAATTGGCAATTACGGCTAAAATTTTTAAATTTCACGATAAAGGAGACTATGATAATGAAGATTTTGAAAGTATAGATTTAGTTAGGTCTTTTACTTATCAAGACCTAATTCTCTCACCGAAATACTTGAATTATTTTTTTAATAAAATAAAAAAACACAATACAAACAATAAACCAATTAGGATTATCGTAATTAAAAGTGCTTGTCAGGCATCTTTAACCTATGTCGTTTTATCTTATTTGGCTGGATATGAAACTCGCATTATTGGAGATAAATATTTTAGGGATTTTCTGGAAAGTCATAGCCCGTCAAAGAATAAAAAAGAGATGTGCAATATATTCAAAGGTAATCCTTATATCGAAAAAAATGGAACAACTTACACGGTAAATTATTCAATATACCAATCACACGATGATGTGCTATCAAAAAAAACAATTGTTGACCCTAATATAATAAATGATGTATATACAATTTTGTCTTGCCTAAAAGAATATAGCATACCAATAAATGACACCCTATTTGAAAGATTAATAGTATCAATAAATGAATTAGAAACAATTGTATTATTAGATCCAAAATATCAATAATGCTGTGATAAAGTCAAAAAAACATAGATTTATTAATTTTGATGTAATGGGTTCTTGTCTGATTTCACGAATGAAATTTATGACTGAAAAGAAAACTTATAATATAAAGCGGGGGATTTTCATCTTATTATTCGGAATAGTTGTCAGTTTCATTGTTGGCTTCATAACTTGGCTTTTGAAATCAAATGTTATATTAAGCCTTTTAATTGGAGTAGTATTCTCTTTACTTACTGGCTATATTGCTCTTTTTTATGACTTTGCCAATGCTATAGAAAAAATATCAAAAGATTTAGAAGATACTCACGGAATTATAATTCCGCATAATTCCAAAGTGGCAATTACAGCCCAAGTAATATCATTTTATGATGATACCAATTATAGTATATCAAGTTCTGTTAAAGAGAGTTTTGATTTAATTAGACATTATACTTATCAAGATTTAATTTTATCCCCTAAATATTTATCTTACTTTTTTAAAAGAGCCAAGCAACAAGGTAAACATTATAGAATTATCGTTGTAAAAAATGCATGTCAAGCATCTCTAACTTATATAGTTTTGTCACATTTAGCCAAATATAAAACATATGTCATTAGCGATGAGCATTTTGAATCATTTTGTAGCCGTCCCTGTATCAGTGATAAAGGGTTAAGTGAGATATTTAAAAAAGGGAATCCATATATCGAAAAGAGTTCTGACGACGAATGTAAAGGTCAGTATTCTAATGAGGATAAAGTACCTGATTTCATTCCAATGGCACCAATTGCCTATGATTTACTCGTATGTATGAGGGATGGCTTTTGTCAAAAAATAGACAATAAAGTGAATACCATTGGTGATTTAACCGCAGCACTACGAGGCAAAAATCAGCCACCTTGTTCTAATTCTAAGCCTTGTCCTTTGGAAAGATTTCCACAATAAGTTATAGGGACAATTACTTAAGAAACAACCATTAGCCACATTATTTTCCTATAATTCAATAATCCTGCCAAATATGCGCTGTTTCTCGATAAAAAGCAGTAATTTTATCAACCCAAAATTTTGTATTTGTTTTTGGTGTGTAAGCATATTTGCAACCCTCGTGCTTGTGCCAGAAACAGCCATGTACAAAAATAACCGTTTTATATTTTGGCAAAACAATATCAGGTTTTCCGGACAGTTTCGTATCGTTCACACGATACCGAAAGCCCCTTGCAAAAAGGGCTTTGCGCAATGCCAATTCGGGTTTTGTATCCTTAGAACGGATTTTTGACATTACTTCCGACCGCTTCTGTTTATCCCAAATGTCTGTCATAACTGAATTTATCAATCAAACAGTTTCTCCATCAACTCCACTTGTTCCTTATACTTTTGCGGGTTACTGTCCTTCAATTTACGAATATTGAGCAGTTTCCACCGGATAGCAGGGAACGTACTGTAATTTACCCCATCCCAAACCGGCTCGCCTTTGGTAAAGGCAAGTAGCAGTGCTTTATCCTTATTTGTCAGCGATTTATTGACCGCAGAAATTACCTGTTCTCTTATTTCTTCAAATTCCTCATACGAAAAAGGTTGGTCGGTCATCCCATTGAATTGGCTGTTGAACACAATCCGCTGGTCAAGTCGTTTTGGGTTCAGCAATTCATGAAACGGTCGATTTCCACACAATAGGAAGAATAGAAAGCCGGTTTTTATTTCATCCGAATAACCTGCTCCGTTGAATAAATTCCTCATATCAAACAAATCCCTTGGATGCTGACGGTCTAATGCCGCGTTCACTTTTCCGCCCCATAATTGACCAGATGAAACGGTCGTAACCTCGCAAAAGCGGTCAAACATTTCCTGCGCACGATTGCACAAAACTTTGGTACACGGTTCTGCTATCAATCCTCTATTAATTTGATTCACTTCTATTTTTACCATTGCATCCGGCGTGGAACAAATCAGTTTCAGTTCTTCCGATGCTCGTTGCTGGTCGGAAAAGCGGATTGCAGGCATCCGGCTTTTTAATCGTGCTTTGACGGCTTCCAAAGACTTGCGGATATTGTTCAAATCCGCGTTCCTGTCATTGCTGAACGGAATATAAGTCAGGTCAATATCGACCGAAAATCGGGGCATGTCCAAATGGAAAAGGTTAATCGCCGTTCCGCCATGTAGGGCGAAAGCCTTTTCTTCCGCAATACTCGGAAGAATGTCCAAAAGCAATGCCACCTGTTTTTTATACGCTTCTTTCATTGTACAATTTCTTTTGGTAAAACTAACTGATATTTCGATACAAACATCCCATCATTCGCCAGACTACGCACACCGCTTCCCAAATCTATTTGTTTGGTATCAATATACTTAAACCAGCTATGACCAGTTCTTTCCGCAAAATACAGAAATAATCGTTTCACTTTTACGGATTTGCATTGTTCCAAAAGCGTTTGTACTTGTGTCGGTCGAAGCGATGTCAATCCCTCCATCAATTCATAAGCCTCTGTCAAAGGGAATTGACTGGGGCATAGCGATAAACATTCTATCATGGCACAAGCGGCATTGGCTATTTTCATGCTCAGTTCGCCATCCTGAAAATCGGTTAAGCCTGTTTCGTTTTCTTTGAAAAGGGAAGCAGTAAATATTCTCGGATTGGTATCCCATTGATTATTGGTAAACCACAAAGGTAGCGATGTCTTGCTTTCCACGAATACCGTTGTTTCCTGTGTATTGACTTGCAGGTAATGCGCCAAGCCCAACAGTTCCAATGCCGAACGTCCGCCTATATGCACGTTTAAATTTGCCTGTTTTTGAAGAGCCGCTATCGCCCCCGACAACACAAGCGAATCGCCGGTTTTAACCATAGCGCCTTTCCCAATGGATTTCAGCCAACCACCTGTCCGGTAACGCTGTTGAAGTTCATACGGATAGCCTTCCAAAGACAGCCACGGAGAAAGCAATACCAGCCCTCTGGGAGTGGATTGCATCAATCGGTTTATCTTTGTTTGCTTTATATTATCTTGTTTTATCATACTAATAGTATAATTTTAAGTGCAAAGATAAAATCTTTTTACGAAATATCATCTATCTCAAAAACTTTTCTTACCTTTGCCCAACTTTCAGCCGTAGTGCAATGCGTTGCAGAACAAAGCGGATTATTCGTGGGTAAAACAGTGGGACTTGCCAAAATACGATTTTTCAATTTACTGAATAACAGTCCGTTGGATTTATGATAAGAATCCAAGTGGGACCACTCAAAATCGTTCCATTCGTACTAATTCCTCCTGGTATCTTTATCCGTCAGCGTTTTGCCGAGAAGTTTTGTCTATTTGTAAAATGTGGGTGTTGCGTTAATAATATAAAATTAGTACATTTGCGAAATGTTACCAATAGCAGATATAAATTTCTGGAAGCAAAAATTCGGACTTCTCCCAATTGCTGTCGATCCTCAAAATATTGACAGTAAGTACCTTATGCTCAATGGTGGTCATAACGATTTTTGTTTACAAACGGCTATTCAAACAGCAGAAAAAGAAATTGAAAAATCATATTTTGATTGCTCTTGGTCAACAAATACGAAGAATTTTGTAGTTTTAAATGATGGTACCAATGTTCAAATATTCAATTGGTACGATAAAAAAACGGAACAATTTCCGGTAAAATCAATAGAAGAGAATACCGATAAATTTTATAGATATTTAGCCTCAAAATCGTATAAAACGCCAAGTGACGCTGTTCCTTTTATTATAGATATTTTCAGACAACTTCGCAATATCAGTGGGAAGCAAAGCCCTGTTGAAGCTTTAAATGTGCTGTTTAAACTTTTGATAAGCCTAAAAGAAGATTATACAAAAATTGATTATCATAAATGGAATATTGAGGATACAGCTGTCCCTGTACAATTTGATTATTATGTTGATTTAATACGCCAAGGAGTAAATTCAATTTCTCCTCAATTGGATTTAATCTTACGGCACATATCCGGTGCATTATTTCAAGAAGCACACAAGGAAGTTATTTATTTTAATTCTCAGTTAGAATTATTTGGAGGAGCATCTAATAAATTAATCACAAAAGATAATTCCTATTCAAGTGTTCACTATACACCACAATACTTAGCGAGGTCAATTGTAGAAAACAGTTTGAAACAAATTGATTTAACATCAAAAACAGCATTGAAAATTTTTGATCCGGCTTGTGGATCATCGGAATTTCTTATTGAAACGTTGAAACAATTAAAAAACTTAGCATTTGGCGGTAAGGTGCAAGTAATTGGTTGGGACTCTTCTGAAAGCGCCGTTAGTACATCCAAATTTTTATTGCAATATGAGAAAAGAACACAATGGGATAATGGGAAGTTGGATTTTGATGTTAAATGGGTTAAAGATTCATTAACCGAACAATGGGATAACGATTATGATTTAATTGTTATGAATCCGCCTTTTGTGTCGTGGGAATTGTTGAAAAATAAGGATAATAGAGATGCCATTTTAGATGCGTTAGGCTCAAGTTCTGAGCGAAAAAGACCTAATCTGGCGGTCGCTTTCTTTTATAAATCGGCAAAATCACTTAATAAAAATGGCGTAATAGGTTGTGTCTTACCATCTACGATATTGACTTCTGATTCATACAGTACAATACGAAATCAAATTAAAGGAGAAATATCATTAAATTTAATTGCAAAACTCGGTAATTATGTTTTCGAAGATGCTTTGACTGATGTTTGTTTTTTAGTTGGAACAAAAACAGGACTTGTAACTCTTCCCAAATTAATTTGGAATAAAAATGAAAAGGGAATAGCTCAAGATGTTTTGCGCGATTTGAGAAAAATGGAGTCAAATAGACAGCAAACCGTAGATGAAAAAAATTATAGTATTTATACACCTTCCATTTTTCCTAACAATTCTGATGACTGGAAAGTAATTTCTTTAAAAGAAAGCCAATTTAAAAGAAGCTTAGATATATTCAGGATGGAAGGGAAATTATCTCCTATATCAGATATATTTCAAATAAACCAAGGCGCTTTATTAGGGGTTAAGAATGTTTTTAAAATTACAAATGACAAATATACCACTCTTTCTAAGAATGAACAGAAATTTTTCAGACCAGTCGTTGTTAATAACTCAATTAAATGTGGAGAATTAAAAACATCTGAATATGTATGGTTTCCCTATAATAAAGATGGAATTATTATAAAAAATGAAGGCGATTTAAAAGTGATTCCTTTTGCAACCAATGTATTAATTCCGAATAAAGACATCCTTAATAAACGGCTGGGAATTAGCGAATGGTGGGGATTAACACGTCCAAGAAATTGGCAATTTGAAAAAGGGATGCGATTGTATTCTAATCGATTTGGAAATTCTAATTCATTTGCTATTGATGTTAGTGGCAACTGCGTGATTGAAGAAGGGAATGCCTTTATTCCAAAAAAGAAATTTGACCTTGATGATTATTATTTTTATTTAGCTTGTTTTTCAAGTGATTTATTTGACAAACTTCTGTCAATATACTCAAAACAACTTGCCGGAGGTAATTGGTATGATTTAGGCGCAAAATACACAAAAAACATTCCTATCCCCAATGTACATTTGTCTGCCGTTAGAGAAAGCAGTGCATATAGCAGACTCGTTGAGTTAGGTAAAGAATTAGAAAAAGGAAACTCTTTTGTGAAACCTGTTATAAGTGATATTTTAAAAGCCTCTTTTTATCCTTCCAATATTTAACGAAACCATGATAGACTCTCAAAAATTGATTGATGCAATAAATTGTAGTTGTAAACTTCTTCTGGGGCAATCTTTTGCTTTAACAAAACAAGGGCAAAGTAATAATATTCGTTTGTATAGAATTAACGGAACTTCAGAAGCATTAAACAGATTTGATAATCCGGCTGATATTGTCAAAGTATTAAAGTGGTTTAATGACTTTTGGCTATTCTTGGAAATAAAATTTATTATTGAAGAAAAAAAAGTTGTTAATAAACCGATAAAAGAGACACATATATGCCTTTCGTTATCTGTGTTTCAAGGAGAAGATTTAGACAATAAAAAATATCAATTATTCAGAGCAGAATGGGATGATTATAATAACACCGAAGAAAAACATTCTCAGCCTCATTGGCATATAACATCCAATCAAGCATTAGAAAAAACATTTGAAAATTATTCAGAGCTTGATAATAACGGTTTTATATCCTTATTAGAAGAGGAAAGAACCAAAGTGTTTGATGTCAAAAGAATCCATTTTGCCATGAATGGAAATTGGCAAAACAATGAATCTCATATTCACAAGATGGAAAATGAGCAACAAATTGTGAATTGGTTTCAAGGAATGTTGAGTCACTTGAGAATAGAGTTAGATTCACAATAATTATTTTGAATACAAATCAATACAAATCGGCTTTCCCCATCCGGTAAATTTATTTAACTCCTAACCTTCCCAATATCCAGTTTTCAAATGCCGCATTCTGTTCGGGAAAATGCCAATGCGCTGTTTCGGCAAAAACATTCAATGTTTTTTCGGCGTTCACCACATTGTATGCCGAAAAAGTAGTGGTAGGATAACAGGCCGTATCATTCAGTCCCCAGGTGTAATAGCCGGGCACTTTCAATATGCGGGCAAAATTCACTACATCGTAATATTGGGATGTTTCGAGTTGCAAGGCAATATTCGGATTGTTTTTCAGGCTCGGCCAGCCTCCGGGACGGCCATTCAGGAAGCCCGTCAAGTCGCACATGCCCGGATGGCGCGAGGCAAAGCATTTGACACGCGGGTCGAGCGCAGCCGTAATGATTGACAAAGCTCCACCTTGACTGCCGCCCATCACTGCAACAGTCTGTCCATCGGATTCTTCTAACGAAAGCAGAAAATCAATCGCACGTTTGCACCCTACAAACACCCTTTTGAAATAGTATTTATCTTTGTTGTCCAAATTGTATTGTGCATAACCGTTCAGCGCCGTGTTTGCCAAATCGGAATAAAGTTGTTGCGGTAAATTGACCGGAATGCCGTGAATGCCGATTTCCAAAGTGATAACGCCTTTGTCGGCAAGTGATTTGTAACCGGAAAAAGAATGCAGTCCTGCACCGGGAACCTGTAAAACAGCGGGATATTTGCCCGGTTTTTTCGGAACGCAAAGCATGCCGTAAATATAACTTCCCCAGGCATAGTTCTGAAATCGAATATGATACACATTCAAAGTCGGCGTACAAAGCTCCGGTTGCAAGGTCAGCAAAGGTTGCAAGGGAATCTTTTCGGCGTCGGCAAGCGCTTTGTTCCAAAACTCCTGAAAATCGGCGGGCATCGTCTGTGTAGGCTGGATTTTTTCAGGTTCGTAACCGATATTCGTATAGGAAGAATAGGTTTTTCCATCTACTTTGAACGTGGCGCGTACCGTTTGGAAACCGGGCGTTTTCAGTCCCGGCACCTTGAACGAAGCACTGGCATTTTTAATATCCAAACTGATTTTTTTTACAGCAGGAAAAGCTTCCGGACCATATTCACATTCTACCGTAATATTGTTGAGAGCCACTTTGTTTTTCTGTACAGAAATGGTGAACTCAGCCTGTTCGCCGACTTTGTAAATCCAATTGGCTTTATCCGGTTGAACAGCAACGGTATAGAGCGTTTGCGAAGGTTGTGCCAATAAACTTATCGTGCACAACAAACAAGAAATACACAAAAATACTTTTCTCATGATGCATTAATATTTTAAGGTAAAACAAAATTTTGAGTCAATCGGATGTCTTCCGAAGAAGCGCCGACCATAAACACGTAATTGCCACGCGGAACTTCAAAACCGGCGGTCGCTTCGTTCCAATAGCGAAGATTGGATTTTTGTACAATGAGTTCTACATTTTCCGTCTTTCCCGCGGCAATAGAGAGTCGTTGGAATCCTTTCAATTGTTTGATGGGTAAGGAAATATTCAGTTCGGGCAGTTTGACGTACAATTGTGGTACTTCGCTACCGTCTTTTTTTCCTTTATTTTTTACGGAAAAACGAACGCGGACAACATCGCCTTCATCGGAAATGTTCAAATTTTTGTATTCAAATGAAGAATAGCTCAATCCATAACCGAACGGATAAAGCGGTTTTCCTTCAAAATACTGGTAAGTACGTCCTTTAGTGACGTCATAATCATCAAACGGAGGCAGTTCGTCCAGACTGTTGTAATACGTGAGTGGCAATCTTCCTGCCGGATTGTAATCTCCGAATAGCGCTTCTGCCACGGCCGTTCCGCCTTGTTCTCCGGGATACCAGGCATTGACAATGGCCGGGATATGATCGTTTATCCAGTTGATGGCCAGCGAGCTTCCGGCAACCAGCACCACGATGGTATTGGGATTCACCTTATATATTTCTTGAATAAATTCTTCCTGGTCTTTCGGTAAACGGATATCGTCCCGGTCTTTGCCTTCCCTTTCGATGCTTTTGTTGATGCCCAGCACCGCGATGGCCAGATCACATTCGCGAACGGCTTTTCCGGCTTGTCCGTACAAATCCAAACGGCTTTTCAAATCCACTGCCGGAATCCTCCACGACAGGCGGGCTACCGCTGCATCCCGATTATCATAATATTCAGCCCTGATTTTGTAATCTTTTCCGGCAACTAATTCTATGCGCGCCGTATCGGTTTTGATGCCTTGACTGCGCCAGGAATCGATAATATTTTTTTCGTCAATAAACAAACGGCATCCGTCGTCGGCGGTAAAGGCGAAAGTATAAGTTCCGGATACGGTGGGGCGCAATTTGCCTGTCCACCGGATAGAGAGAGGCGCTTTCGGGAGGAACGGATCGGGCGCTTGATTGGCCGGTTCGTAATTGACCCAATCGTCTTTCCGGGTTTTCGCTTGTCCTTCCAGATTTTGATTCGGGAAATATTCGGCTTGCAAACCTTCGGGAAAATACGATTGGGAAATGAGTTCGTAACCGTCTGCTGCAGAAACCCAGGGCGCATGCACAATCTTGATTTTATCGCCCACCCGGTTTTTGATACCGGCTAATATCGAAACCGGCTGATTGACCGGATAACCGCTGTAATCGCCAAACTCACTGCTGGCGGCATTGATGCCTACGACGGCGATGGATTTGACTTTCTTTGTATCAATGGGCAAGATATTATTTTTGTTCTTCAACAATACGATGCTTTGGCGAGCCGCCTCCAAAGCCAGTTCTTTGTGTTCCGGTGAGCCAACGATGGAAGGTGAAATCCGGTTGTAGGGATTGTGGGAAGGGTCGTCGAATAAACCCAGCGCCATCCTTGCCCGCAACACATGGTAAGCCGCCGAATCAATATCCGCATCCGATACCATTTTTTGCTTGTAGGCATTCAACAAAGGCCGGATATAAACATCGTCTCCACATTCGAGATCCAATCCGGCTTTAATGGACAGCGTTGCCGCCGCTTCTTTGGTTTTAACATATTTGTGACCGCTTACCAACAAAGACGGGCCGCCGCAATCGGAAACCACATAGCCCTGGAAACCCCAATCTTCGCGCAACACTTTCTGGATCAACCAGGGATTGGCCGTACAAGGCACATTGTTAATGGCATTATACGCCGTCATGATAGAGGCGGATTTGCCTTCTCTCACGCATAACTCGAAGGAAGGAAGGTAATATTCCCGCAATATCCGTTCCGATACCTGCGGATTGGCTTCGAACCGGTTGTGTTCTTCATTATTGACGGCAAAATGCTTGGGTGTGGATACTATTTTCAGGTACCGGGGATCATTTCCCTGCAATCCTTTGACGAATTGTGTTCCTAAAACGCCTGCCAGGAAAGGGTCTTCACCGTAAGTTTCCGGTGTTCTTCCCCAACGCGGGTCGCGAGCCATATTGACCGTAGGAGACCAGAATGTCAGCAAATCGCTGAACTGGTCTTTTTGTTTTTTACCCTGTTCCAACTCATTCCAGCGAGCGCGAGCTTCATCGGAGATAGCCGTTGCAATCCGGTAGTGCAAATCGGGATTCCACATGGCAGCCATTCCGATCGCTTGCGGAAATACGGTAAAATTGCCCGGACGGACAACGCCATGAAGCGATTCATTGCCGTGATAATATTTATCAATTCCCAAACGGGCGATTTCCGGAGAGGTCGCCCGCAACAGTCCGATTTTTTCTTCTATGGTAAGACGTGACAGCAAATCCATGATTCGCTCGTGAGTGGGAGCGCTTTCATTACGAAACAGTTCCTTGTTTTGGGATTGCACAGAAAGTGCAAACATCAGTAGAATTATCAGAACTGTCATTGCGGGCTTGACCCGCAATCTCCTGAAAAACGTTAAACACCCATTAACAATGCTCATGGGATTGCGGGTCAAGCCCGCAATGACAAAATTTGAATATATTTTCATATTGATTTATTTTTGAATAATTAGTTTTTATTGAGGTAATGCCCGCATTTCGCCCGCTGATTGCACTGCATTCGGATTGTCCGACAAGGTGACCGCAAATAAAGCAATGTTTCTATCCTTGGGCAAAGTAAGCGTTTTTGTATTGGCTTCCACCGGAATGCCCATCTTGTACAAGTAAGTGTAAATATACGATTCATTTCCCTTCTTTTCGTTGTGCCGGTGCGTACCCAAATAAGCGATGGAAGCGTCCCGGATATATCCTTCGCTTTCGCCTTTCCATCCCCACTGACCGTAAAAACCGGAATAATAAGGAATATTCAGTTCCTTAGCCTTACCATCAATTTCAAAAACCGCTTGCCGGTCTTCGTTGGATGATGTGGCTAAAATATACAAGGTTCCTGCCGGATGATTGTCGGGCAAAGCAACGGTCTGTCCGTCGCAACGAACATAATTGTATTGATCGGGCTGGTTTTGCATCTTGAAAGCGATTCCTTCGGAAAGAACGGTTTCCGGCATCAGTTCCGCAGCGAATGAGTTGCCTTCCTTGTCAAACTTTCCGCCTTCGGATTTGTTGAATGCGTCTGTCGTGAGTGCGTTGGCATTGTATTGCAAATCAATAAATTGATTGACCGGCTGTTTGAGGTCAGGATGTGTTTTGAATGTTACACCGAACGTACGTGGTTGAAATCCTTTGGCATCCAAAATCAAATCATTGCCTTCAAAACGGATGTTGCCTACAGGCTCTTCAATGCCGTTCAATTCCTGTGCGCTTGCAATGGGCAACGCAAAATGAATTCGTGCGTTGGTCAATTCCTTGCCGGTAATTTCATTGACCCGGATCACATAACTGTTTCCGTCTTCAGCTTTTTTCAAAGCTTTAACAGCGAGTTGGGGCGAATTGGTTTGCACCCAGGCGAATTGACGGCCTAAACTTCCCTTGTGTTTGGGCGTTGCAAAAGCCAGCAAAGGCTGATTGAACGCTTCGGCTTTCCAGGCAATACCGGCATCAGCAGGCTTGGATGTGTGTCCTACAATGGCGTAGCGAATGGTATGATGTCCCCAATCCAAATGATCCTGATGAGTCATATTCGGGTCTTTTCCCACTTTGGGCGTATGCAGCAAGGTGAGGCGCAAGGTGTTGTCGTTGGGTTTGTCCCAGCCGTATTTGCAATCGTTCATCACCGCGATGCCGTAATTGCCGTCCGGTTGGGTAATGTCTGCCCATTGTTGCGCATAAATTTCATAAGCCGTTTGTGTATTGTTGCCGCGTTCGATGTAGCCCAACCCCAAATCGTAGGTAGCGTTGGGGTTCGAGACATTCATCGGAAATTCTGCTTTGAGCAAGCTGTTGGTTTCGTTCCAATCAATTTCGGCGGTAATGTCAATGCGGTCGTCATCGCCTCCGTTGGTCAAACGGATGGTTTGCACAAAAGTGGATGTGCCGACTGTACGTTCCACTTTCAAGGCGGCGCTGACAGGGCCGGATTCTGCCACGGAAATTTTAACATTATCCGTAATCGATACCGGCGTTTGGTCTAATGTTTCTTTGAAAATTTCCCAGGCAGGCCAGGACAAGGATTCGTTTTTCGTGAAAAGCGCCAAACGGAAAGGATGTCCCGCTTGCACCAATTCCCGGTTTTGCCGTTTGTCGATGATGGAAGCGATATCGCCGTTTTCGTCCAATGTCAAACGGTAAACGGTATTTTCGATGCTTCTATTGGATACCGTCAAGGCTTTTTGCGAAGAAGCATTACCGGGTTGCACATTATAAACAGAAAAACCCACCGAAGCGATGTCTGCCGGAAAAGCGATGGTCGCTTGTCTGTTTTGCCGGGAAAGAATCTGTGCAGGCACTTTTTTCCCTTGCGGATTGGTGACGGAAATAGCTGTCGTTTTTTCATCCACCGGAATAGTGGCTGTTGCTATCTCTTTTCGATTTTGGGCAACCGGATTATACACCACCAAAGGCGTTCCGCTCACTTGCGTATCCAAAGCGCGACTGACAGCTCCGACAGCTGTTGTCAGGATATTTGCAAATTGAGTTTGGGAAATCAATTCGTCGTTCCACGAAAATTTATAGACGGCGGGAATACTGGTGCCGGTCATATCGTCATGAAATTGGTGCCAAAGGAAGCGTTGCCAGGAAGTCCGCAGTTCGCCGGCGGGGTAGGTGAGACCGCCCAGACATTCCGCCAAGGTAGCCGCACGTTCTGCGGCGTCGGCTAACTGTTCATTGCGCCGGTTGAAGCGTTTCATGGCGGCTTGCGAGGTATAACAGCCGGTAGCATGCACGTCCATCAGCAGTTCGCCTTTGAACACCGGCAGTTCCGGATGTTTTTCAAACGGATACAAATCTTCGTACATCTGTCCCGCCCAGGCGCTAATGATTTTCAACGGCCCGTCGCCGTGAACGCCCTTTTCAATAGAAGCCACACTTGGAATCGTAGGCGAGCCTCCACGGTCGCCCACACCATAATAATGATAAACGATGTGATTCGGATCTTTTTCCGCTATTTGCAGTATTTTTTCATCGTGGCTCAGATCTTCATATTCAAAGCGGGAAATATAACTTTGGGCATGAGGCACCGCCAGAATGCGGGCGCCGTCCAAACCTTCCCACAATCCAATCAGGAAAGGCAGTTTTTCCGTTCCGTAAAAAGGGAATTTCCGCCATTGCAATTTTTGAGTGGAAAAACCGATCAATCCGGCATGGGAAGCGATCGTAGGTAACGTATAGCCGAAACCGAAACAATCGGGCAAGAAAATATCGTTGGATTTGACACCGAATTCCTGTTTGTAAAACTCCTGTCCCAGCAAGACATTGCGGAAAAACGATTCGGGCGAAGGCATATTCGTATCGTTGGCATCCCAACTACTGCCTACCACGCGCCAACGTCCGTCTTTGATGTATTGTTTCAGGCGTTGATATTCGGCAGGATAATATTCTTTTACCCAATTGTATTTCACCGCTCCTTCAAAATTGAACACGTAATCGGGATAGTGGTCGATGAGCCAAAAATTTTGCGTAAGCGTGCGATAGAGATATTCGTCTATCGAAGTTTGCACTGTCCAAAGCCATTGTGTGTCGAAATGGGTATTGGAAACCATGTAAGCTTTATTTTGCGTTTGCCCCGATACCGCAAAGGTCAGGCAAGCGCATAACAAGATTCCAATCAGTCGTTTTTTCATGATATTTGTGTATTAATTTATTTTTATTCAAATTTAACGCCTTGGCATTTGTTCAGGCAGTTTTGCTTTCTCTTTCAATGCTTTGGAAGCTTGACCGCAAAGCCACATATAGTGGTCTGACGGAATGGTCGATTCGCGGGCTACAAAAGGACTTTCCCCGACAGGCGGGTTGTCGGACAGTTTGAAAATGGCCGTTCCTTCGTCAATTTCATCAAACATGCAGACATACAGCATCTCGGCGCCGCTATTCACCGCCCCGGCGAGTTGCATCCACAAAAAGCGGCCTTCTTCGCGAGGGGTAGCATTCAGGGGATTGTTCCTACCCGGAAATTCTTCCAGAGCATTGTTGTACCAGCTAAATCCGGGAAATACACCGGAGGCGTAATCCAAACCATTTGCTTTCGTCCAGGCAATATCTTCGGCAATATTCGGTTTATAGGCTTCGTAAGTTTCTTTGTCGCGATAACGTCCTGGTGTCCAAGGATGTACAATATCTCCTGTTTTAATAATGGTATGCAATAACGAATCAGGCCGTGTATCGCGGGTAAGTGTCCTCCAAAACGTAGGAACGCCCAAATGCAACGCAACACCCTGTTCTTTAAATGCTTCTACCAATCTTTGGCAATCTTCCAAACCGTAAGGGCGGTCGGTAAATCCTATGCCCCAAATAGCCAACAGGGGTTTGCCGTTGTGATGCAAATAGCAATCGTATCCTTTATCCCGGTTATAGACACCGTATTTTTCCGAAATTTCTTTCCAGTCATTCAGCAATAGCTCTACATCATCGCCCCGTTCGCCAAAGCGCATACCCGACAAATCATACATCAGGCAAATAGCACGGTTGTGATTTTGAGCGCCTTTCATGGCATTATCGAAAACCTTGTCAAAATGAGCTTTTTTCGGATTTTCAGGTCGCGCATTGTTCACAAAACGTTGCATAAAAACGCCGTCAATCCCGGATTCTTCCATCCATTTGAAATGCAAATCAACAGAGGAAGCATCGTGCGGGCTGTAAAGGGTGGCGGTTGTACCATCGGCATATTTAAACGGTGTATCGTATTGCTTTTCGTACTCATCCATTTCGGGCCAGAAGTCAATCGTACATTCTCCCGGACGAAATTCCCCCTTTCGGGTGCCATAATGTCCCCAACCCATGTCTGCGCCATCCGTAGGCGCCGTGAACCAACCCTGATAACCACACATCACCAATCCTTTATAAGAATCATATACAATCCTGCTCTCTTTCTTTTCCGTACATCCGGTAAGGAAACCGGCAATCATCAGAGCTGCCGCAATTAAAATTAATTTGTTCGTTTTCATGGTATTAAATTTATTTTTTGATACGCTTATATAAAAACCGGATAATGAACGAAAGAGCATAAAATGCCAAAGTAAATAATAATTCCCACAGAATTTGTGTGAAAATTTCCGTCCACGAAGTTTGATAAATGATAATGGATACGATATTCAATAGAATAGCCAGGCCAAAGCAAGCCAGCAACCATTTCAATTCCGTTTTTTGTTGTTTTACCGTTATAATAATGTCTTTCATCTGTATTAAATTTCGTAATTCGTAATTGTTATATCGTCAGTTCTTCCGGAAAAGTAATGATTCGTTTTTCATCCATTGCTTGCAGTCCGAGCAGTGCGTAAACCGATGAATAATAGGCTTCTTCCACTAAACGGTCATTTTTTTCGTTCACAATGGCCGAATTGCAAAAGGCGGTCAGCAGTTCTATCGAGCCGTCGCCGACAGCGCCGGTGCTTGATTCCCCGCTGGTTACATGCATATTTTCCAATACCGGATAGCCTTTGCTGATGGAGGCCGTTTCGGGCACCCAACTCGGGCCGGCAAACGCCATATTGTCGAATACGCTATGCTCGATATCGTTGATGAGCTGCATGATTCCCGGTGCAGGTTGCGCTTCTTCGAAATAATATTTTCCTTTTTCCAGTTCCATCGTGCCCTTATCGCCGAGAATCAATTCTTCGAGACCGAGAAATTTGTTAGAAATAACCGATTCGTACGACATTTTGATACCGCTCGGATATCTGTAAATCAGGCTGATATTATCATACACTTCGCGACCGTCTTTCCAATACACAATGTCGCCGAAACCGGTGACGCTTTCGGGACGCTCGCCCAAGGCCCAATCGCCGACTTGCAATTGATGGGCGGCCAATTCCGTAACCAATCCGGCCGAATGTTCGCGGTACAACCGCCAATTGATTTGGCGCTCCAACTCGGGCGAAGGCACCGGCCGGCGCCAGTCATTGTTGCGGTACCAATACGCCTTCATTCCGGTGATGCTGCCTATCAATCCGCTGTGTATCATTTCCATAGCCTTGACATATTTGGGGTCGAAGAGGCGTTGCTGGCCGATATACAACACTTGATTATGTTGTTTATACGTATCATGTATCTTTTTACAACCGGCTAATGTCAGCGCCATAGACTTTTCGCAAAAAACATGCTTCCCTGCCGATAAGGCGTCCATCGCCATTTGTTCATGTTCATTTAAAGGTGTAACGACCATCACTGCCTGGATATTTTTGTCTTCAAGCAGTTTGCAATAGTTGTCATATTGTTTGGCTTCGGGATAAAGCGCCGCGGCCTCTTGCAAATGCGGTTCGTAATTATCGCACAAGGCAACTACTTCGGCCTGCGGTATGTGCAGCAGGTTGTTGAGGTGATACATTCCGCGCGAGCCTGTACCGATCATGCCGATGCGCACTTTTTCGCCGCGGATGGCTTCGTTTTTTTCTTTTGTACAAGATTGCAACCAGGGAAACATAGCGATTAATCCGCCTACACCCAGCGTACTAAAGAAATCCCTCCTGTTAATGTTATTCAAATCCAACTCGTTATACATGATATAAGATATATTGTTTTATGTTAAATTCCTGCAACCAAACCGGTTTTTCCTCTTGCGAAGCAATCCAGGCGGTCGTAATGACTTCGGCTTCCACCGGATCACCGGCAACAATGGCTGTTATCTTGTTTTCCCGGATCCATTGGTTGTCCTTACTCACTATATGCCTGGTGTTTTGAGGCGAATTTCCGGAAACAGACATCGCCGTATCGCATAAACAAATGGTTTCCAACAGTTTATTGTTGAAAGGATTGTGAATCCCGATTTTCCAACTGTCGCCATGCGGGTGCGCCCCGACTGCAAGCGCCGAACTGTTCCCAAAATTGGCTAAAGCTCTCCGGATACCCGCCTTTTGAATGATTTCTGCTATTTTCTGCAAGGCGTATCCTTTCGCAATGCCTCCGAAATCAATCAACATGCCCGGTTTATCGAACTGCACACTGTGGTTTTCTTCTTTGATTATCAAGTGCTTGAAGTTTGAAAGCGTGATGTCGAAATTCCCATCCGTTTTTTCGTAAAACCCGCGACATTCCATTATGACCTCCCACAGTGCATCCGACAATTCAACCGGTTTGCTTTGCGCCCCGGCATTCACTTTGGCCGTTTCACTTTCGCGATCGAACCGGTTGAACATTTTTTCCAATGCCTTTAATGCCTTTTCGGCTTCGTCCCAAATATCAACCAATTCCTTTTCGGATTTTTCAAACAACAACACATCCAGCCTCGTATGCATGATCAATGGCATCGAAGCATGAAACATTCCGGAATCGCGATAATAATTTGTATAAGACATATTTTTTGCAAAGTAAATAAAAAACCATTAATAAAAGCATTAATATTATCATAATATGGAATTTTTTTTGCTGAATCATAAAAATTAGTATACGATTTTGCCAAGAATGTTTCGGAAAGTTAAAATCTCCTCATAATCGTTAATAGGCTATTGTCATAATTGTGTTTAACGTTTTTCAGGGGATTGCAGGTCAAGCCCGCAATGATAGAACACAGTTAAATTCATGTTTAGCGTAAACCCAGCGAAATTAATCTGCTATCCAATCCTTATTTCCAAATAAATTATGTAATTTTGCAGTTTAATATACAATCATTATGTCGTTTTTAGAAAATAGTGTGAACGAAGAGAATAAGAAAAGCCTCAATTTTATTGAAGCCATCGTAGAGAAAGATTTAGCGGAAGGGAAAAATGACGGCAGAATCCAAACCCGTTTCCCGCCGGAACCGAACGGCTATTTGCATATCGGCCATGCGAAAGCGATTTGCATGGATTTCGGCGTCGCTCAGGAATACGGCGGCATCTGCAATCTTCGTTTCGATGATACCAACCCGACGAAAGAAGATGTCGAATATGTGGATTCCATTATGGAAGATATTCAGTGGCTGGGTTTTAATTGGAAAGACGTGTATTACGCTTCCGATTATTTCCAACAGCTTTGGGATTTTGCTATTCAATTGATTAAAGCCGGCAAAGCCTATATCGACGAACAATCGTCTGAAGAAATTGCCAAACAAAAAGGCACGCCTACGCAGCCCGGCATCGAATCTCCTTACCGGAATCGTCCGGTAGAAGAAAGTCTGTCTTTATTTTTAAAAATGAATACCGGCGAAATACCGGAAGGCGCGATGGTGCTACGGGCAAAAATTGATATGGCGAATCCGAATATGCACTTCCGCGATCCGATTATCTACCGGGTGATTAATCATCCGCACCACCGGACGGGATCGACTTGGAAAGCCTATCCGATGTATGATTTTGCCCATGGACAAAGCGATTATTTTGAGGGAGTTACCCATTCGATTTGTACCTTGGAATTTGTGGTTCACCGTCCTTTGTATGACTTGTTTGTCGATGAATTGAAAGAATTTCGTCCCGAAGACGGCGATTACCGTCCGCGGCAATATGAATTCAACCGGTTGAATCTGACTTATACGATGATGAGCAAGCGCAAACTGCTCCAATTGGTACAGGAAGGATTGGTGAACGGCTGGGACGATCCCCGGATGCCGACCCTTACCGGTTTGCGTAGAAGAGGTTATACGCCGGAAGCCATTCGTCATTTTGTGGATAAAATCGGCTATACCAAGTTTGAAGCCTTGATTGACGTCGCCCTCTTGGAACATGCCATCCGGGAAGACCTGAATGCAAAAGCCAAACGGGTTTCGGCGGTAATTGATCCGGTAAAACTGATTATCACCAATTATCCGGAAGGACAGGTGGAAATGATGCCCGCTGTAAATAATCCGGAAGATGAATCCATGGGCAGTCACGAAATTGCTTTTGCGCGCGAATTGTATATCGAACGGGAAGATTTTATGGAAGAGGCTCCGAAAAAGTTTTTCCGCATGACTCCCGGACAGGAAGTCCGTTTGAAAAATGCGTATATCGTTAAATGTACAGGCGTTAAAAAAGATGCCGCCGGAAATATTGAAGAAATCTACGCGGAATATGATCCGCAAACCAAGAGCGGTATGCCGGAAAGCAACCGGAAAGTAAAAGGTACTTTGCATTGGGTTTCCGTAGAACACAGTCTTCCGGCTGAAGTCCGTTTATACGACCGGCTTTTCAGCGTTGAAAATCCGGGTGATGTCAATACCGATTTTCGCGAATTATTGAGTCCGGATTCGTTAATTATTAAAACCGGTGCCAGGGTGGAAAAAGACTTGGAAAACGCACTTCCGTTCGAGCATTTCCAATTTCAACGGATCGGCTATTTTAATGTAGATCCGGATACGACGGCCGGAAAATTGGTTTTCAACCGGACGGTATCGTTGAAAGATTCCAAAAATAAATAACCTATTTAAAAAATAAATATGTTTGATTTTAATTATTTTGATTCTGATTTTGAAGAAGCTTCGGAGCAAGAGTCTTATCCCGATTTTTTTTATGAATGGGACGAATCATTGTCGGCGAATCAGAACATACGTTTTTTTGATGCAGATGAACTCAGTGAAATAATTGAAATCTATTTGACCGAAGGAGAAATCAAACAAGCGAAGCAAACGATTCAATATGCTTTGAAATTTCATCCGGATAATGACAATTTGGTGTATGATATTCTTCTTCTCTTGAATGATTTTGAATTATGGAATGACTTGCTTACCCTGGCCGAACAGTATAAAGATATGCCGGATGTGTGGGCGGACGGGCATAAATTAGCGGCTCTCATGCACTTGGGAATGGAAGAAGATGCGTTTCTTTTCTTTCAAAAGATGAAACGCAAATATGAAAAGGATACGGAAAGCCTTTCTATTATTTACCAGGCAATGTGTGAAGCCTTACAGGAGATGGATCTTTTCGAAGCTTCTATCAATGTATCCAATGAAGCTATGGCCTTGATGGGTCCCCATATTGAGTTTTACTGGCTGCAGCTCCAGGCTTATCTTTCTTTGACTCAGAAAGAAAAAGCATTGGCAACAATGAATATAATTCAACAGAAAGATCCGCTGGATGGAGAAACCTGGCATCGCCTGGGAAGTGTCTATATGGATTTGGATGAAACGGAAAAAGCGATTGACGCTTTTGAGTTTGCCGAATCATTGAATTACAAAAAACAAAGCAATTATTTAGGCCTGATTACCGTATATGAGAAGAACGGGAATTTGTTGAAAGCTTTGGAAAAAGCAAAAGAATACTTATATTTGTATCCCGAGAACTATATGGTGAACATTCTGGCCGCCAATATTTGTTCCGAAATGGGAATGTGGGAAGATGCGCTTATGTATATCGATGCAGCACTGGATATTGTTCCCGATATGGATTCATTGTATTTGTATAAGAGCAATTTTTTTAGTAACTTAGGCGAAAAAAACAAAGCGATGTTAGCGCTGGAAGAAGGAATCCGGCAAACCAATGATGAGCAGGGAGATTTGAAAAAAGAATTGGAAAAATTACAACAGCAAAATTAAAAAATCGTCGAATAGATGGCAAAAATAAAAGGAACGGTTATAATAGATACCGAT
Organism: Bacteroidia bacterium; assembly: GCA_026000155.1. Lineage (GTDB taxonomy): Bacteria > Bacteroidota > Bacteroidia > Bacteroidales > Azobacteroidaceae > Azobacteroides. Next base: position 60,099 of record BNYG01000004.1, read on the forward strand.
AGATGCAAAGGTTGCAACCTTTGTGTCGTAGCTTGTCCGACAGACGTCCTCATTTTAGGAAAAGAAGTCAATGCGAAAGGCTACAATTATGCACAACCGGCTAACCCGGACGAATGTATTGGTTGTGCCAGTTGCGGATACGTATGTCCGGATGGTTGCATCACCGTTTATAAAACTAAAAACTAATGTCTGAAGAAGTAAAATTATTGAAAGGAAACGAAGCGATTGCTTACGCGGCAATTCGCTATGGAGCAGACGGATATTTCGGATATCCCATTACTCCGCAATCGGAAATAATGGAAACGCTCATGGACGAACGACCATGGGAAACAACCGGTATGGTCGTGCTGCAAGCCGAAAGTGAAGTGGCAGCCATCAACATGGTCTATGGCGGCGCCGCTTGTGGAAAAAGAGTGATGACTTCGTCATCCAGCCCCGGAATCAGTTTGAAACAGGAAGGCATATCCTATATGGCGGGCGCCGAATTGCCCGGATTAATTGTCAATGTCATGCGTGGCGGTCCCGGTTTGGGAACCATCCAACCCAGTCAAGCCGATTATTTCCAAACCGTGAAGGGTGGGGGACACGGCGATTACCGCTTAATTACTTTAGCCCCGGCTTCTGTTCAGGAAATGGCGGATCATGTGGCTCTGGGATTCGATTTAGCTTTTAAATACAATAATCCGGCGATGATTCTTACCGATGGAGTCATCGGTCAAATGATGGAAAAAGTGGTTCTGCCGGAACAACGTCCCCGGAAAACGGAAGACGAAATACGCAAGGAACAGCCGTGGGCTACTTTGGGCAAACCGGCTTCCCGTAAACCGAACATTATTACTTCTCTGGAATTGGATTCTTCCATTATGGAACAGAACAATATCCGTTTTCAGGCGAAATATAAAGCGATTGAAGAGAACGAAGTATTGTATGAAGAATTAGACTGTGAAGATGCCGACTACCTGATTGTTGCGTTTGGTTCTGCCGCCCGGATCAGTCAAAAAGTGGTGGACATGGCGCGAAAAGAAGGCATCAAAGTCGGTCTTTTCCGTCCGGTTACGTTGTGGCCTTTCCCCACCAAAGCATTGAACGGATATAAAGACAAAGTAAAAGGCATCTTAGTCGTCGAACTGAATGCCGGACAAATGATCGAAGATGTCAAATTAGCGGTGGAATGTAAAATCCCAGTGGAACATTACGGTCGTTTGGGAGGCATTGTACCGACCCCGCAAGAGGTGCTTGGCGCTTTACTCTCCCTGTCATCTCGCTAATTTTTCATTCATAGGTTAATCGTTCTACCCAATAATGATTTAAAAAAATTATTTTGTATTTTTGCAAAAAATGGTACAGCTATGAGAACAATTAATGTACAAATTTCTGATGTGGAATACAACGCTTTCGGATTGTCAAAAGATAAGTTCTTTTTTTCCGAAATTGCCGAGCTAATTGAAAGACAGATTGCACGGCAAGCGTTGAATCGTAGTGTTGAGTTAGCAGAAAAATACAATTTTTCTTCCATAAGTATGGAGGAAATTTCCGAAGAAGTTCATGCAGTGAGAAGATGCAAAAATTGATTTTGGATACAAATGTTGTGGTTTCAGCTTTAATTCAAAAGAGTTATCCACATTATATTATTTATGATTATGTATTTCGTGGAGGAGTGCAATTGTGTCTTTCCAAAGCCTTGTTTGAGGAATATCAAGAAGTACTTTTTCGTCCGAAATTTGCAAGATTTCCCGACTTTACGAGTAATGCGGATATTGTATTAAACCAATTGGCCAAAATTGCCGTATTTTACAAACCAAAAGTCAAATTGCAGATAATCAAAGATTTAAGCGATAATAAATTATTGGAATTAGCAGACGAAAGCCATGCAGATTTTTTGATAACAGGAAATAGCGTTGACTTTACTATGTCCGATTATAATCAAACTCGTATTTTGTCTCCACGTAGTTTTTGGGAGGAAATTCATTATTAATTATCTTTGCAGACTGATAAAAATGGAATACGCGTGGGAAAAAATAAATTACAGAAATTTGAGGATATGACCGGCTATCCGCATGTGTTTCAATATCCTTTTTCGGTATTGCAGGAAAAAGGGTTTGAAATGAAGGGTCGCTGGAATGAACTGTTTTTTAAAAACAATCATCCGATAGTGCTTGAATTGGGTTGCGGAAAAGGCGAATATACTGTTGGATTGGCGCAACTGTTTCCGGATAAAAATTTCATAGGCATTGATATCAAAGGCGCCCGGATGTGGTCGGGCGCTAAATTAGCGTTGGAAAACCAACTGTCGAATGTGGCGTTTCTTCGGACGCATATCGAATTAATCAATCATTTTTTTGCTCCGGGCGAAGTGTCGGAAATTTGGATTACTTTTCCGGATCCGCAAATGGCGAAGGTGAATAAACGGATGACTTCCACCCGTTTCATGAAATTGTACCGGGAAATATTGAACGACAAGGGTTTGATTCATCTGAAAACGGACAGTAATTTCATGTTTACTTATACCGGCGAGATGATTAAGGCCAATCATTTTCCGGTTCTGGTGGAAACCAACGATTTATACAACAGCAATTTAGCCGATGAAATCCTTTCCATTCAAACCTATTACGAACAGCAATGGTTGGATAGAGGGCTGAATATCAAATATATCCGCTTTATTTGCGAACCAAGCGAAACCTATATTGAACCGGAGGTGGAAATTGAACAAGACCCTTACCGGAGTTTTAACCGTAGCAAACGTTCTGAAAAAAAATGAATACAATATGAGTTCTTTACGCTATGCAATTATCGGTTCCGGAGGAATCGGCGGTTTTTACGGAGGATTCCTCGCCAAGTCCGGCGAGCAAGTAGATTTTCTGTTTCATTCGGATTATGAACAGGTGATGCAACACGGCTTGCAAGTGGATTCCGTATCAGGTAATTTTCATTTGCCGAAAGTTTCTGCATTTCGAAATACCAAGGATATGTCGCCTTGTGATGTCGTTCTGGTTTGCTTGAAAACGACCAATAATCATCTCTTAAAAACACTTCTTCCTCCTTTGTTGAAACAAGATACATTGGTTGTTTTGATTCAAAACGGATTGGGATTGGAAGAAGATTTGATAAAAGATTTTCCAAATTTGAATCTTGCCGGCGGACTGGGTTTTATTTGTTCGCAAAAATCAGGTCCCGGACATATTTCGCATTTAGATTATGGAAAACTGACTTTAGCTGCTTACAATCCTCCGGCAGAAGCGATAATAGAGCGTGTAGCAGCCGATATGAAAAGAGCCGGTTTGGAAATCGAAATCGCTCCCGATTTGGAGTCCGCCCGCTGGAAGAAATTGGTTTGGAATATTCCGTTTAACGGTTCTACGGTAGTGCTTAATACCTCAACTAAACAGCTGATGGAAAACCCCGCCACTTATCAACTCATGTACGATTTGATGGTAGAAGTGATGACCGGCGCCAATGCTTGCGGGATAAAATATCCGATTGAAGAATCCTTCATTCATCAGATGTTGGAAATGACCAGACACATGACTCCCTATTCTCCCAGCATGAAATTGGATTACGATCATCATCGCCCGATGGAAATAGAATACATCTACACCCGCCCTTTGCAAAAAGCGCTTCAAGCGGGAGTAGATATGAGGAAAATAGCTATGCTCGAAAAACAATTATTATTTATTTCAACTTTACAGGTGTAGCTCCCGCATAATAGATGCTGTTGAACAAGAATTTGAAGGAAGCATGCGGTTGTCCGCGGAATGTGATTTCCGGACCAAACAGGAATACTTTGCCTTTTCCTACATTCGCCTCTACCACCGCAGAACTTCCATTCAGGTAAAACTGACCCCATGCCCAGCCGCTACGCAGAGGCTCTGCATTCGGGAACCAAGCGACTGTATTTACTCCTTTCAATTGTGCATCGGGCAACAAACGGAATGCCGGACTGTTGTTGCACATCAAATCCAAATCTTCCGGGATACCATACGCCACCGGAGTAGTGTTATCTACTTTTACGCGCAAAACGGAACCCGGCACAAAGAATTTCTCACGACCCAGTTTTTTTACAGCGCCGTTAGCATCTATTTCGGTCAAAGCATTCACAACCGGCAATCCCAGATGATAAGCTAAATCCGTTGAGCTGCCTATCGCCAACAAAACGCCGCCTTCTTCGGCAAATTGGCGCAATTGAGGTATCGTTTTTTCTGCGGTCACATTGCCTGTGCGGTCTTTGTATTCATCCGGAACAACATTGTTGTTATTGCCGCCTCTTCCTCCTCTACCGAATCCGGATGTGTCAATGCCAAAGGCAGGAATCGCTCCACCCGGAAGAATGATCACATCGTATTTCTTTTTCAGATTACCGGCATCCAAGGCTTGCGGATAGATTACATCAAACGGGAAAGGAAATGCCTGTTCCAACAGCCAACGTATCCAACCGGAATCCATAGAGCCACCGTAGCGATCCCATAGAGCCACTTTTACCGGACGAATCTTCAAGGCGTCCCCTTGCGGTTTGCTTGAAATAGCATCGAAATTCAATCCTACTGCATCGGCAAGTTTTTGTAAATTCGCACGAGTGCTGCCTTTTGCCGGAATATAAATAGTGCCTTCGGGATAAGTTTTGCCATTCGTTTTCAATGGAGCGGTCAACCAGTAAATTTCTTCGCCATTGGCAAGTAATTGAGTTGTTCCGAAAAAAGCATCCGTTACTTCATGGCTAAGCAGATAGCCTGTGTTTCCGGAGCCTGTAATTTTACCTTCGGGATGACTTACGATACCGTCTATTTTTTCAAACGGACCGTCAAATTTGTCCAGGATACGATCAAACTGCACACCCATTTGAAAGGCAAGGGTATAACCTGCAAGGTCATAAGGCGGTTTGGGAGGACCTCCGGGGTATTGCAAATCATTCGGATGATCTTGCGGCTCAAACATGTCGCGCAAATGCGGACGGAAAGCTTGTGCGGCTTTTACTACATAAGATCCTGCGGGATAGGATTTTCCGTCAACAGTAAATGTGCTTGTTGCACGATGTATATCTACTCCGGCTTTTTGTAGGGCAGCAATGAATTTAGTTGCCGTCAAGAAATCCACTTGATCGGAAGGAATAATATATCCGCGCGGATCTCTATTTTCCTTGGTTTTAAATTCATCTAAGAATTTATCCGGAATTCCCCGTCCGAAATAGTCGCCAAACAAGGCATCTACTGAATTATCACTTTTCTCTGCTTCTTTTTCTTTCGCATAAGCGGTTTCTATTGCGGTTATGCTTTTGGGTGTCAATGTCCAATAATCTTGACTGCCACGCTCAATGGAATTTTTACCCATCACATAAATACGGTAAAGAAAATCTTCACGCATTTTGGCGGCAATATCCAGAATGGCATAATCGGCAGAGACCACATAATCAATACTCTGACGTTGGTGCCATTCTTTTTGCGGACCGATAGGCAAGGGTTGTTCACCATTCGGAAGCAGTTTAGAAGGTAACAACGGAATACTGATGGGTGTCGGCGAACCGATGATTTCGTGCATTAATCCGATTTGATTGTGAAAACCTACCGCTGTCCGGTCGCCGCCGTTGAACCAGGTGGAATAAGGAGCCGCACCACGCATTACCGCACCGCCTTTGCCTTCGGCAAGAAAACGATTGTGTACCGCAGAGCCAACCAAATCAATACCGATGGGAACTAAGGGATCGTGATTGTAATTGAATGGATCGCGGAAAGGCGGGAAGAAAAGTACCGTTCCGGCGGGACCTGTTTGATGTTGATTATACATGATCTGCGGAATCCACTCAATATACATTTGGCGATTAATCGCTTCTGTTTCAGGCTGATTGACGGCATACGAATCGCGGTTATTGTCATGTCCCACATATTTCTGATAAAGACGTGGAATATTCGTGTTACGTTTTTTAGGGTCGCTTTCTTTCATATACCAATCGGACACTAACTCCATGCCGTCAGGGTTTGCCTGAACTAAAAGCAGGATGACATTATCCAAAATACGCTTTGTTTCCGCATCGTTGCGGCTGACAAAATGGTAGGCTTCTGTAAAAAGCGCCTGAGAATTAATCACTTCGGTGGCGTGTATTCCACCGTCTATCCAAACCACGGTTTTTCCTTCGGCAGCCAAGGCTTTGGCCTCTTCATCCGTCAGACCTTCTGCTTTTGCCAAACGCACGGAAATATCCTGGTAGCGTTTCAGATTTTTGTGATTTTCAGCGGAAGTGATAATTGCCAATTTCATGGTACGGCCTTCCGGAGTAGTCCCGAAATCAACTATTTTGATGCGGTCGGATTCCTTTTCCAACTTTTCCCAGTACTGGATAAGCTGCGTATAGTTGGCAAGGAAATAATCATCGCCGACCGTATATTCTCCGAATTTCGGTTCGGAGATCTTCGATTCCGGCTCTGCTGCCTGGACATTAATGGCCAGGAATGCCATTAATACAAAAATGATTGATAAATAATGTTTCATGGATTATTGTTTGTTTGATGATGTTTGATTGTTGCCGTTAGCTGCCTCCGGATTCCGTCGGGGAGGTCTAACTACTTGATGTTCTTTCAAATCGTATTTTTGTCCTGCTTGCAAGAGAAAGAAAGGTTTGGAATCTAAATTTTCCCAATCGTTCCCTTTACTTTCTTTTTTCTCCGCATTGTTAATGGCTACATACGATTTTCCGATGACTTCCAAACTGTCTTTTATGACCACCACTGCTGTGGATTCATCCAGACCGATACCAATAAATTGAGGAGCGAGTTGCACGAAATCATGCAGGTCAAACTGCCGGTTACGTACCAAAATATGCTGATCTATCACCGAGTTTCGTAAAAAGCCCAGTCCTTGTGTATGATCTCCAATTAAAATATTCGCTGTTTTTGTATCTCCACGCCACAGGAATGAACCCTGAATGCTGGCTCCTGCCGATGATCCGGCAATAACGCCACCGCGTTTCAGCACATTCAAAAATTCCTGATGTGCCAGCGTGTTAAGATATACATCCGCAATACGCCATTGGCGACCGCCGGTGAAATAGATTCCGGTAGCTTGTCTTAATGCTTCCAAATTCTTTGGATCGTTGGCTTCCTGAATGGTTTTTAAGTGAAGAGTCGATACTTTTTTAGCACCTATTCTTACTGTCGCAGAATCAACTGCCGCAGAATAGAAGTTTTCCCCTTCGCCCGAAGCGTTGGTCACAATCACAATGTGTGCTTTTTCCTCTCCTCCGGCCAGTTCCACAATCTTATTCCAGATTTCCGTACCGACTGTTCCACCGCCAATAATTACCAATGAACCGTTTTCCGGTCCGTGTCGGGTAGTGGATTTTTCGATGGTAATCGGTGTTGCCTGTGCAAATGATGCGGTATAACTTAGGATTGTTATAATAACGGATAGAATTATTTTCTTTTTCATTTTGTGTTTACTTACAATAATCAATATACTCCGTCACCATTTTGCACCAAATCCGGATCTTTTTTCAACTCTGTTGTTGGAATGGGAACCACCCAGTAGCGAGGATCTTTATACACCGGATTCAAAGCGCCAAACACTTCACCGGCACGTCCGGTACGAATGATATCCGGGTAACGGTGTCCTTCAAAGGCAAACTCATAACGGTTTTCATCTTCAACCACTAACAACAATTGATCTTTTGTCAATGGGGTTGTATTCGGAATTAATTCCACTCCGGCTCTTTCCTTTATCTCATTGATGTCGGCGATTGCACCTTGGAAATCAGGATTTGCTTTTTTCAAACGCGCTTCGGCACGTATCAGATATTGCTCGGCAAGGCGGAAAAGGAATACAGAGGATGATTTGTCTGATTTGTTATATATCCTTAATAACCAAGCATTAATAGAAGATTCTTCTTTCACGTAAATAGATCTTTTACCACCAATACTTGGAGTATTCAACAATTCGGCAAAGTCCGGTTCTACAATATAATCACCTAATCCACCTTCGGCAGCCGTTGTAAAATTGGTGCGAACAGGATTTGCCTCTGTGTTACTGCATGCCACTTCCCAGATACCTTCGGAAGAGAAACGAGTTTCAAACCAATTACTTCCGGCTTCTAAGCCTGTTAATTTCAAGTCGGCATTACCGATAAGTTTGGAAGCATACGTTTCAGCATCCGCCCAACGTTCCTGGTAAAGATAAAGGCGTGCTTTGAAAGCATATACAGCCCAAATAGACACCCAGCCCTTATTTGTACCCCAAGAAGTACCCGCCAAATTCGTTTCGGCGATATCCAAATCGTTTTCTACTTGTTTGAAAACATCGGCTTTGGAACTTTGCTTGATACCGATTTGATTGGTAGCCGTAGAAGGTTGCAAAACAATAGGCACATTGGCATACGTGCGAGCCAAATCAAAATAAGCAAAAGCGCGAAGGGTGTGAGCCTCAGCCAAAATTTTCTCTTTGGCTCCGGACTTAAACAAACTGTTATCTAAGCCGTTTACAGATGTAATAACGTGATTTGCCCGGTTGATAAGTACATAATAGGCAGGATAACCGCCTCCGTCTGTACGGTCGGCACCTCCGGTAACGCCACCATCGGGTCTCAATGTAGGAACGACTACTGTTCTAAAACTATTCAATATCACATTGTCCGCGGCTGTTTCATACGTTAAAATAGCTGTGCCGGAAATGCCCCGTAGAGAAGCATATACTCCATTCAATGCTTTTTCGGCAGAAGACTGACTGATAATGATGGCTCCATCTTGTATTTGTGTATCCGGTTGGAAATCCAGCAAATCTCCTTCGCAAGCGGTCAGCGCAATAGAGAATAATACAGCTAAAACAATCGCTTTTATATTTATTATATATCTTTTCATTTCTATTTATTTTTAATATTAAAATGTAACATCTATGCCAAATAATACGGTTGTAGGATGAGGGGGCGTACCAAAGTCAAGTCCTTGTACGATACCGTCGCCTGCATTTACTTCCGGATCGGGTCCGGTATATTTGCTAAACAATAGCAGATTGGAGCCGGTTACTTTCAGTTTCGCTTGTTGTATTTTGAATTTCGACAACAATGCTTTTGGAATTGAGTATGCGAATGTAACGTTTTGCAAACGGATGAAAGATCCGTCTTCCAGGTTGCGGGTCGAACGTTGTTCGTAGTTGGTAGAGCCATCCGGATTCTTGTTGGCTTTCGGACGAGGCAATACCTCTGTGATGTATCCGTTTCCATTTACATGGTAAGTATCCTTGTTTTCTTCTTTCCAGTAGTTCAACGAACTTTTTTGAATACTGCGACTGACAGTGCGTGTGCCACCGGATTCAAGGAAAGAACGGGTGTAATTGAATACATCATATTTGTACTTGTAATAGAAAGTGAAATCTAATGCAAAGCTTTTGTAGGTTAACGTATTTTTCAAGAGACCTTCCACAAGCGGGAAAGCATTTCCGAAGATTTTCTTGTCTGCTTCTGTGATTTTTCCATCGGGTTCTCCGTTCGGTCCGCCTGTCCAGTCATCATACACAGCATCACCGGTTGCCGGATCAACGCCCAAATAGTCATACAAGTAGAAGGAGTGTAAAGAATAACCTTCGCGAGCAATACTACCGTAACTTGCATTCAACTGTTCCACCGGAAGTTTCACGATTTTATTAATATTGCGTGATGCTGTGAAAGTGGTTTGCCAGGAATAAGTTTTGCTACGTTTCAGATTCTGCGAAGTAATAGCCAATTCGTAGCCTTTATTGCTCATTTCTCCGGAATTTCTTAGTACAGAGCCAAAACCTGTTTTTCCGGGAAGTGATTCGTTTAATAGTAAATCAGACGTGAATTTATCGTAATAGTTCAATTCTATGTCCAAACGATTTTGAAACAAGGAAGTATTCAGTCCTACGTTCCATTGACGGGTAGATTCCCATTTCAATTCCGGATTAGCTAATGACGCAGGGGTCAGAGACGCTTTGGTATCATAAACGCTTCCACCATTCCACAAACCTATAAATGCCCAACTACCGGCATCTCTACCGGTTAAACCGACACTTCCTTTGATACGCAAATCGTTAATTTTATCCGTTTTAGGAAAAAAAGATTCGTTGCGAATATTCCAACCTGCACCAATAGAAGGAAAATAACCCGCACGGTTGTCTTTACCGAATCGAGAAGACGCATCCCTACGAACGGAAGCATCCACGCTATAACGCTTGTCATACGAATAGTTGGCGCCGACAAATTGGGAAACCAAACCGGAGCCGGATTCGACACTACCACTGGCAGAGCCTGTTGTTTTAGCAGCAGAAGTTACCTTTTTGAAGGCATCACCGGCAAAATCAGTACCGGAAGCACCCACGGATGTGCGAAATTGTCTATTATAAGCCCAACCGGCATAAGCCGAAATATCGTGTTTGTCAAAACTTTGCAAATAGTTTAATGTTTGTTCTGTCGTAAAGTAGTTGGAAATGCCTATTTGACTGGATGCTGCACCTTCCGGAGAACCTTGAGCGAGCAAAGGACTGTAATAATAGGTGTCATGACCTTCGTTGCGGTCGTTACTCCATGACGACTTGAAAGAAAGAAAATCGAAAATGTCGTATTTGGCATAAAAGTTGTTCGTTACACGGAATCCTTTTGAACTGCCGTCCCAATTTTCCAGCATCGCAATTGGATTGTTGAAAGCGCCTGCTGCATTAAAACTGCCGTCTTCTTTATAGATAGGCAAGAAAGTCGGGGTATGCAAAGATGCCTGAAAGAAACCCGCAGGACCGTCACCCACTTTCACATTGCCTCTATTGTTTGCAGAGATAGCATTACTGGTACCAATTTTCAGTTTATTCGTAATAGAGTGGTCGATATTGACACGAAGTCCATAACGTGTAAAATCTTCCAATTTCAAAGTGGCTTCCTGGAAAGTATAATCGCTGCCAATATAAAAGTTCGTTTTTGCGTCACCTCCCGTAATGGAAAGATTATAGGTATTTTGAAAAGCCGTGCGGAATATCGGAGAAATACGGTCGTAAGTGCCTTGTTCTTCGGGAAGACCCAAACCTTTATCTGATTTCGGTCTGAAATCTCTCTTTTCCCAGGTACCATCGTTTTTATAGACTTCATTCACAATTGCAGCATGTTCGGGTCCTGTAGTCAACTCCCAAAGATTATTGTTTTGAGATAATCCTACTTCGCCTTTGAAATTTACGCGCGTTTTAGCATTGCGTTGACCTCTTTTGGTAGTAATCAGAATAACACCGCCGGCAGCTCGTGTTCCATAAGCTGCTGTTGCTCCGGCATCTTTCAATACCGTTACCGTTTCAATATCTTCGGGGTTAAATTCCGCCAAAGGATCGGCATCTTGAGAAAGGTTGATTTGTTGTGAACTTCCTTCAAAAGGTACACCATCAATAATGTAAAGAGGACCACCGCCACCCAATGCAACCGCACCACGAAGGCGAACAAAATTACCGGCGCCCGGTGCTCCGGAATTTTTAGCAATCAACAGACCCGGTACGGCACCCTGTAATTTTTCAGTAATGCTTGGCGAAGGCACATTGTCGATTTGATCTAATTTTACCGTAGAATAAGCGCTGGTAATAGCTGCTTTTTTGGTTTGTTGATAACCTACTATCACCACTTCGTCCAGCGCATTACGATCTTCCCCCAACGAAATAGTAATTATCCCCGAAGGTTTTTCGTAGATGTCTATTTCTTCCGGCCGGTAGCCAACGTAAGTCACTACGATAGTAGCCGGAAGCGAAGGGACATTTAAACTGAATACTCCATCTATATCCGTTACTGTTCCGGAATTTGACTTTGCATTTTTGAGTGTTATCGTTGCGCCAATGATGGACTCGTTGTCGCGTTCGTCAATCACTTTTCCTTGTATGGTAATGCCTCCCTGCGCCAATGCGACGGAAATATTACTGCTCAATACAAACGAGCATAGAATAATTTGTAGAAATCGTTTGCGATTTCCAAAAAAATGGAATAAATTTGCCATATCTAAGAGAAATTTTAGTGTAAAGTATCCCTTGATACCATTGCCGTGGGAAAAGAGGGATACTTGTTTTTTTGTTATTTGTTAGAGTTAGAATAAGATAAGTATTCTTGTCTGTTATTTTCCAATTGCGTTTTCTGAGAAGCTAACGTTTCCTGATCCAGGTTTAAGAATCCGTATTCATGGTTGTATTGTTGTCCATGAACCAAAATCCAGTTGATAAAATTGGCTACCTCTTCGTTATTGGAATATTCAGCAGGGATTTGCAATCCGAAGTTTTCCACCGGAATCGTTTCTATTTTAGATTCTTCCAATAAAGTCAGTATCCTGTCAATATTGAGGGACTCCAAGACTTCTTTTTGTTTGGCTTTCAAATGCAGCGGAACAAGCGAGATTTCGGATTTCAATTGCCGTGACTTTAAGTCAAATACGTAATTGAGCGTATTGAAAGTAATGCCGGTTTCATCTTTTTGAACCGCGTTCAACAGGTAAATTTCATCTCCGAAAATCTTTTTTCCCTTAATCCGTTCAATAGTCTGATCGAAATATTCTGCCAAAGTGATAGCGGTCGATGATTTACTGCTGCGCGTATAAACCGTAGCGGTATATTTGGCTTTTTCATCCGGATCGAAATCTTCATCCAAGATGTCTTTTTCAAAAACCAAATCAATCACATCTTTTCTCTTCAAACCTTTGGATGCTTTTTCCAACAAAGGATTTTGAGGGTTGCTGACAGGCAGAAGTGCGTAACGGCCCACATAAATCACCCGGTCGTTACTGTTTCCGGCAAACGACTGGGCGACAATATTCAAGTTGGAAGCGTTGCTTTCTTTGGCTTCAATCGTACTGTGGATGGTAGCATTGGGATTTTCTTTTTTATATTCCGAAATCCATTTTTCAACAATGGGATGTACAAATTTTGTTTCTTCAATATGAATTTCCTGAGCGAAAAGCTTTCCAAAAGGAAGTGTTATAATTGCGACTAATAAAACTTTATAAAATACTTTTTTCATTGATTTAAACATTTTTTTAATTAGTAATTGGTTTACGCCGGGCGAATGACCGGAGATCAGGCGAAGATAAAACATCGATCTACTTTGGATAAAAGCAGAATCATCAATATTTTTTTTATCAGTTGTGAATATGTTACAGACATACTTGAAAGAATAATGTATTAAAACGGTACAAAGATAGGGAGTTCTACTTCCTTAAAAAATACCATTAACATGGTATATTTTAAGGAAATTTGACAGAGTTTAGCTGATTTTTATTACTTTTTCTTAATGATTACCTGCCAATACTCACCCATTTGTACTTGTTTCAAGATGGTATGGCCTTCGCCGCGCACCGAACCGGGCACATTGTTGATCGGTTGTCCGTCGTCCAAGAAGATTTCCAGTTCTTCACCCGATTGCATGGACGACAATTGTATTTTGGTTTGCACAAAATTCATCGGACAGGTTACGCCTCGCAAATCTTTGAATTTGTGCGGAGAGGGGGTATTGGCAGTGTCTGATTGAGATAATTGGGACAATTGGGACGATTGGGACGATTGTATTGGCTTAATGTTTTTGAATTGCAGGGAATCATCCATATTCCGGTACAATTCGATAACGGCATCGGCTAAGGCGAAAATTTCTATTTTCCGGGAAATAAAATCGGCTTGTTTTTCTTTTTGAGCCAGCTCTACCACCGGGCGGAATTTTTCTTCCACAAATCCGAAGTCAATAAAATTCCGGATAAACAGTGTGAAGGTATCTTCTACCGTTTTCGGTTCGGCGCCGCGTGTGATCAGCAGCATTCGTGAAGCGGAATAAATCGTTTCGTACAGGAGATTGTTTATTTTCTGCCGGTCTGTTTCCGTTTCAAGCGATTGTTTGTAGGAATTAATGAAATTCAAATCCAAATCAATCATATCGAACAATCCGGCGGAACATTCGGCTGCTCCCCTGTCCACAATGCTGAATACCGTATCGGCTCCCCAATCGAAATAGTAATTTTTGTCTTCGTCGAACAAGGGCACATTGAGATATTCCGTTAAGAGTTTTTCCGCTTCCTGCTTTCCTTCTGTTTTAAGATAGGCGGTCAGAGAGGGATATTGCGATTGAACCGACTGATAAGCAGCCAATAAACGAACAATAAATTTAGGCACATCGTGTGCGCTGATATTGCCGACCGGCTCTGCCAGGCGAGGCGAATCACTCCGGTTGGCTGCCAGATACACCTGATAGCCCGGATAAATACGGTCGGTTCGCAGGATTTTTCCGGAGAAACCAATATCCGCCCACAGTTGCTGCCCGCAAGAATTCGGGCATCCGGAAATATGGATGCGAGCGGCTGACAACTGGTCTAAATCCAAGGAACTGCGTATCAGTTCGCGCCGGATAGCCGAAGCCAAACCTTTAGACAAAGCAATCCCCAAACGACAGGTGTCTGCCCCTGTACAAGAGATAATATTGTTGGCTAATAAAGGAATCGAACTGTCCGGCACCACCTCTTTAATGAGTTGATAAAGTTCCGGCAAAGCCACAGTCGGGATATTGCGCAGTTGAATGTTTTGTGTGGTGGTAAACCGGAGCGTGTTTTTTCCGAAAAGAGCCACAAAATGCAATAATTTTTTTAAGCTGTTGACTTTTCCACTATCGTTCAAGGGTATATTCCCCAAGACAATCGGTACCAAAATACTGCTGTATCCTTCTTGTTTTTGTGCTGTTACATATCTTTTTTTCCATTGAAAATAATTGTCATTGCGGACTGGATCCGCAATCTCCTGATAGGTAGAAGCTGTTTTGTCAGGGGATTGCGGGTCAAGCCCACAATGACAGTCTGTTAAAGACTCTTCCAAAACGAACAAGGGAGTTGTCTTTTTGGCTTCTTCGTAATATTCTTTAATTAAGTTGAGCGCTGCTTCTTCTCCTAATTTATAAAAAATATAACGGATGCGGGCTTTATGTTTATTTTTCCGGTTTCCATGTTCGGAAAACATTTTTTTCAACGCTTCCGCCACCACAAAAAGTTCGTTTTCAGGAATAAATTCGGAAAACAGCCAGCCGACCGAAGGTTTGGAACCGCCTCCGCCACCGACATAGACCCGGAAACCTCTTTTCCCATCCTGTATTTTAGCGACCAATCCCAAATCGTTGATGCCGGCATAGTCAATTTGCGTATCATCCGATGAAAAAGCAATTTTCAGTTTGCGGGGAAGCAAATATGAATCCGGTTCGGCAATCAGTTTGGTAGTCAATGCCATAGCATACGGCGTAGTATCAAAAATTTCTTCCTTGGAAATACCGCTGTTGGCCGAAACCAGGATATTGCGAACCGTATTGCCGCCTCCGCCCTTGGTACTTAAACCGATTTCCTGCAATTCGGAAAGGATGGGTTCAACTTCGTTCAGATTCAAATTTTGGATTTGAATTTCCTGGCGGGTAGTGATATGCAACAAATCCGATTGATGTTTTTGGGCGATATCCATGATTTGGAGCAACTGTTCGGGATAGATCACGCCCCCGGTTGTCCGGATGCGCGACATATACACCTCATCTTTCCGCTGTTCGTAAATACCCATAGGCACCCGAAACGCTTTGAACTGAACCGTTTCAATTTTTTTTGCTTGATATTCCTTCGCTAAATTGCCGAATTTGGCAATATCCTCTCCTAATGTATCCGGTAATTTGTACATAATGTATTCAATAGAATTTAAGGAAGCAAAAGTAGAAAATTTTCGTTTTTTCCGAAATACCACATATATGGTATATTTCAAAACTTTTTCCTGCTACCCTTTGGAAATCTATTGAATTTACTTACCTTTGCAGTCGCAAAATTGCAAAAACAATGGCCTGGTAGCTCAGCTGGATAGAGCAACAGCCTTCTAAGCTGTGGGTCTTGGGTTCGAATCCCAACCGGGTCACTGAAATAAATCACCACGTTAGGAAAATAAAGCAAGTTCCTGAATTTCAATGAAATTCGGGGATTGTTGTTTTAAAGGAGAATGTAAAAATGGGCGTTTCAAAGCAGGTTTTTTAAGACTAAATCGTGAGTATTGGATTCTGCAAAAAAGTATATGACAAAATGATAAAGATTAGATGAAAATCAATATCTTTGCATTTCACAGCAATAAATTCAGAGATGAAAGATATTAATAGATTAAAGGTTGTTCTTGTTGAACAAAAACGTACAGGTAAGTGGTTGGCAGAGGCTTTAGGAAAAGATGTAGCCACCGTTTCGAGATGGTGTTCAAACGTAATACAGCCATCTGTGGAAACTTTTGTGCGGATTGCGGAGGTTTTGGATGTGGATGTTAGAGAGTTGTTTGTCTCAACAAAAAAATGAAAAATCATGAATGGTTCTACATCGCAAGCTGCGTTTTACTATCAAAACAATATTGCTGCATTAAAAATAATAGAAAGTCTTTTTTTTGATTCAGATATAACACATATTGAATTAGAAAATTATGATAAAGGAAATCATATTGATGATATAATTGTTTATCGAAAAGACAGCATTGAATATTATCAAGTAAAATGGGCAGAAGATGAAGAAAAGTCATATACGCTTCACAATTTATTAACAGCTCCACCAAAAAAGGAATCAATATTCAGGCAGCTTGCTGATGGTTACAAAAGCATAAAAGATAAAAATATTGATTTTTCTATCATTCTTTTTACGAGTAAAAAAATAAGTTCTCAAGCTCGTCCCAGTGAAAATCTAAATCACAGTCTTAAAGATATTATTAATGATGTAATCACTCCTCTACAGGGGATGTCTGATAGTTATGAAAAACTAACTAAGTTTAATGAATATCAAAATACATTAGAAACAATTCGTAAAGAATGCAATTTGTCGAAAGATGATTTTGATGATTTTATGAAAAAACTTATTTTCAGTTTTAGTAATGAACAGACTGAACAAATTCAAAATTCCATCAAATCAAAATTGGATAGGCTTGGTATAGAAGAACGACTATTTGAAAAATTATTGGATTGTGTTGTTAAATGGAGTAGTACTGGAGAGTCTATAATAAAAGATACAGTATTAAGAGAACTTGGTATTTCAGACAGATTTGAAGATAAATTATCTCATTTTTTCAAAGTATCAGAAAAACATTATGTGCCCAACAACAATTTCATTGAGCAACTAAACAGAGCTATTAACACATTAGATAGAGGATACATTTTTATTGAGGGCCTTCCGGGAATTGGAAAATCTACAGCCTTAACTAAATACAAAGAAATAAACCCTGGTATTACATTCTCCTATTATTGTTTTATTCCAGACCAAAATGATTTTGGAGAGTTGAGGCATAAAGCACAATATTTTTTGAAATCAATGTGTGTTGCGATTGAGCAGAATTTTTCAAATATTGATTTGCCTCATCGGTATTCAGATAAATATGAAGAAAAACTTAATCGTTATATTGACACATTAGGTACTTTGAATCAAAAGATAATCTTTATCATTGACGGCTTAGACCATGTTCATAGAGATATTGGACTTTCATCGGAATCTCTATTAAATCAGATTAAAGGGGTATTACCTAAAAATGTCTTTTTTATTTTAAGCTCTCAATATACAGAAGTTTTATCTACTTCTGTTATTAACGAAATAACAACAAATCCTCTTAGACACATCAAGGTTACACCGTTCGTTCAAAAAGAAATCGTTGATTATTTGAATCAAAAAGGAATACAAGTCAAAGAAGAGATTGTCAATAAAATAGAGATTGTATCTGGTGGCATTCCGCTTTATTTACACTATATATCTGAATTGTTACTCAAAACAGAAAAGAAACAGTATTCAAAAATATTGAAAGAATTACCGTCTTTATTGGATGGGGAAATAAATACTTATCATGAATATCTATGTTCAAAAATATTGGAAGATGAATATGCAAAATGGATTCTTGCTATTTTTGCCAATAGAAAAGAAAATACCGCCATTGATACAATTAAGGAAATATTATCTTTTGTTGAGATACAAATTGATAAAATAAAAATATCAGAAACTATAGAAAAAATATCGCATCTTTTGAAGGTAAATGAGAGTAGAAGTTATTCAATTTTCCACAATAGTTTTCGCGAATTTATTTTATCTAAAACAACAAATCTCAAAAACGATTTCAATAAGGCTATAGCCTTGTATTATGAGCATAATCCTTATACCGATGAAGCATACCGAAATTATTTCAGGCATCTTCTGCATCTTGAAGATTATCAAAAAATAATTTCCACTACTACTTTGGAATGGTTAAAGCAAGCATGGGCAAATTATAGAACACTGGAAGAAATTAGTGATAATATAGCAATTGCATTAAATGCATGCATTGAGGAACAAGATATGGCTAATTTTATTAGAATAACATTTGTAAAAGCTCAAATCTTGTTATCGAAATGGAATATTAATGAATCCGACATAAACTTTCCACTTTTATTTTTACGAGCAAACCTAACACAGAATAGCATTAGAGCCATCTGGGATGGTGATTTTTTGAAACTCAACAAAGTTGCTTTTGCTCATTATCTTAGCGAATATCATTTAACGACAGGAAACATTCTTCCACAAAACATTATTGAACAAGGTTTTTCTAAAATATCAGTTCATGGAAAATTTGATGCTATAACAACCGTTGCGCAAGCCAAATCTTTAGTTTCAGAAGACATAGCTTCTGTTTTTAACCAAGTTGATGAAATTAAATGGACTGCCTCTGGTGAGCAGAATCATGATTATCACAGAGAAATACATACAGAGAAAAAAAATAAAGCAATCAACCAAAAAATAAAACTCGGCATTGTAGATTACCTGTATGTACATAAACAGTTCAACAAGCTTAAAAACATTGTTGATAATTATACATCAGAAAAAAAAATATGCATTCATGCCCAAATTGCTTTAATCAAATTATTGTTGCCAAATGACAAAAAATCAACATTAAAATTGATAGAAAAACTTGATTCTGAAATTGTTGAAAACGTAAAATATCTTGATTTAATCTCATTTTGTTGCGATTTTCTTGATGACAAGGAGATGAAAAAATATTTTCCTTTGGGAGAAATATCAATTCCTGTATTATCAGAAGAAATTATTAATAAAGAGGGGATGAAAATTAAAAATGAAATCATTAATCTACCTAAGCAATTAAAATATATTTGGATATTTAATCCATCAATTATCAACCAACTTCATTTAAAAATATCGGTATTACCCATACTGGCAAGAAACATCTATAATTCGATAATGACATTATCGGAGTTATGGTATAAAGAAAGAAACGAACAATTGTCAGATGTTTTTAGAATAGAGAAATTACAATATTGTATAAAAGAACTATATACAGAACGAGAAAAAGATTTAATGTTTACAAACCATAGCTTATTTAGTGGTGGAAATAATGATGGTTACTTTATTGCAAGAGATATTCATAGAATCTTTGAATATATATTCAGATATGCGATACAGCATCTTTCTCAAAACAGTATAGATGGTATAATTAATTATTGGTTGAATGTTGAAAAAGAAAAATATGCATTTAATAATCACAAAATTGCTTTACTTTTTGCAGACATTGTAAATGAAAAAACTCAACTTTCATCTTTGACTATGAAGTTAATACAATATGCGGAGAAGATTGCACGATATAAAGAAGAAACAATGACTTTAGTTGGGTACTTAGCCGACATCGCAGAGTGCTATGGAAAATGTAAATTTCCTGAAGAATTTAATCGAATTTACAAAGAAATATTTGATGTGTCTTTTGGATTAGGATATAAAAAAGATTATCAATCTTCTAACATTATTAAGCCATTAGAAGAGTTACACAAAATTGAACCGAATGACACTTTAATTAGGTTAGCAGAGATATTTA
This sequence comes from Bacteroidia bacterium, assembly GCA_026000155.1. Taxonomy (GTDB): domain Bacteria; phylum Bacteroidota; class Bacteroidia; order Bacteroidales; family Azobacteroidaceae; genus Azobacteroides. The sequence goes on from BNYG01000004.1 coordinate 79,908, forward strand.
ATATTCAAAATCAATTGGTGGATGTCGGACGTAGTAGAATGCATCATATTTGCACCTCTGAACTAATTGAATTTACAATAAAGTATTATCCTGAATTGGGATTTTCACTATTAAATAGTGAAGAAAAATATATTGCAAGAGAAGAAACCTTAAAGATTGTATTGTCGCCTCTTATTGAAATCGCAGATAAGGAAGAATTGCCATTATATCTTAGTGTGATAAAAACAATACCATTGAATGGCAGTAGCATAGACAATCATTTGGTTGCACTATTAACTTTGTTATTCGAAAGGGCACTGCAATTAGATGACACTTTATTTTTCAATGAAGTCCTTGACTTAGTGAAATATACTGTCGAGGTCGAATTAGGCGACCATAAACAATTTAATGACTTTTCCGGCATACTTGAGAAGTATGATAAAAATCCGGTGTTATTTGGATTGCCTGCGTTTATTAAAGAAGATAAACCGAATTTATATAACAAAAGACCTTCTCAGGATGAAAAATTTCTTATTCGTTATGAACCTTGTTCTGTAAATGCTCTAATCAATCTCATAGAGAATGATTACCCAAAATTTCAAGAAACGGTATCTTTTGGATTTGATGTATGCTTAAAAAACAGAATTTTATCTACAGCACGAAATGAATATTATCGTTCTAAATCAATTTTTGAGAAATTCTATAATTCGCTTCCATCTAAAAATAAAAAAAATGTAAAAGAACACTCTTTATCTCGTAAAGTTACAAAGTATTATATAGAAATGGTGCTTTCATTGATGGAGTTACCATCAAATGGCTCTATAAAGATTTCGGAGTTTAATTTATTTTTCGATGATTTTGTTGAGAAAGTTGATAAACTATTCTCAAATAATGAGTTCTGTTCTTTTGTAGATAATAAATTTGAATATGAAGAATGGGTTGATAATTTTTTAGAGTTTATCAATGAACATAAAGATTATATTTTTTCAGAAGTAATTGCAGAAAAAGATATTTTGAAAATTATAGATGAAACATCCATCCTTAGCATTGATTCGGTAATTCAATTCATTGAAGAATGGACTCAAGATAGAATTAAAGCTATATCACTACTAAAAGTAGCACATCGATTGATAGAGATTGACAAGAACAAAGCAATAAGTATTTTAGAAGAATTTATAAACGATGATTTTCACTACTATTACTCTGATGATTTTCCCTCTGCTAAATTAGATTTTGACTTATTCGATATGCTCCTAAAAGTAAATCCTGAATATGGAAAGAAATTTCTATTGAAAAATTATCTCAAAAGATATTCCAATTATTCTTACAATTTGATTTCAGAAATAGACCAACTTACGAAATACAAACAGCATTTCAAAGATGAAAGTAATATTGTTAAAACCTATTATGATGCCAATTTGCAGTATAATAAAGAATTAGCAAAAGGATTACCACTAAAAGAAAGAGATTACAATTTCATTGCATCACATACAGAAAAACTAAGTTTTGAAGAGTGTGTGATTAAATATTTAATACCACTATTTGATTATCCTGTGGTATATATCAAACATTTGGCTCTTAGAGCTTTATTTGAATTACTATATACCAAAGAACATCTGATTAAATATTTATTTGAATTTGGTATAAAAAGTGGTTCAGATAATCAAATTGAATATACTTTAATTGTCCTTCATACTTTGGCATTAAAGATACCTTATGTCCTATATGACTATAAAAAAAAATTATTAGACATCACAAAAATAGAACACTTTAATATTCAGGAATCCCTACGAGATATATTTCACATTTTATTGAAAAGTAAAAATGATTTTCTTTCTCATAATGAAGCTATTTTGTTAGATTCTTTGAACAGACCGTCCTTAATTTTGACAAATTCGCCAATTATAAAATCGTTGAAAGGGCAACATTTTTTATACTCAAAATATCAATCTGATATCGTTTATAAGTTATATACAAACGAAGAAGCCTCTACGTTTTTTCAAGATAATCTTTATGCGGATTTAGTATCCAAGCAATTTGGAAATTATAATGAAGAAAAAGAAGGCGCAATACATAGAAGGTACAACATAAACACAAACTTTGATTATATAGAAATTACAACACCCTATTATGACCAAGTTAAGAGTAGTATAAATCGAATTTTTCATTCAAAAATTAAACGGGGATGTTTTGACGATGAATTTATCGAAGAAGCAAAATTATTATTTCGTTTATATGATCCATCCGAACTTATATATAAATTCACAAAAAAACCAGTGCATATAAATTGGCTACCTCAAATTTCAAAGAGTGACTTTATTTCATTTAAAGATAGGAAAACGCTATGTGATGAATTTGTCAACAGAGAAGATGAATATATCACTTTGTTTGAAAGTGGGAGTCAACGAAATAAGGAAAGACATGGGAAGGAAACCCCTACTTGTTATTTTCATACCTATTCATTTCTTACCAAAGAAAACACTGATATTTCTATTCTAAAAAATGGGACAAAAGAACTTATGCCGTTCTTTGAACGCGAAAATATATATAACAATGAATTTCCGGCAACGACCATCAACCCCAATACATTTCCATTGCATACCATCAAGCCTTTGTTGGAAATATCAGTAAATAAATTTCGTGGAGAGGAAACATTACACAAAGCTATTCCTTTTTTAACAATTATGAAAGAATTAGAAATTGAATCAAGATGTTTGTTGGACATTCTTTTGAAAGACGATAACTATCCTATTAAAGCATCATTCTGGAAGGAAGAATATACATTTGGTCGGAGAAGATTTAAGCCAATAGCAGAAGGATTTACGCTAAAAATAAAAAGAGACATATTTATTGAATATCTGAAAAAGAGCAAAATGACACTATGCTATGATTTTACATTAAAGCGTTCTATTGATGGCTATCATATTCCTGAAAATTACATGAAATGGCAAGATTTCAATACAAGAATTTTATGTGATGTAGAAAATCTAATGAAATAATGATAATAAAAAAATAAAATATTATGTTTGGACAACAAAACATAGATTACAAGCAAATAATCTCCCAAGGCGAAACTCCAACCGTCCAATTCAAAATCTAAATTGGCGATACAAGGCTGAGTTCATCATTGTTGACGTAAAAAAATATAAATTTTTCAGATAAAAAAGTATAATATGACCAACGAAGATTTAATAGATTTACTTCACGATTTATGCGCCCAACCGCGAGAGCAACAGTGGTTGGAGTTCAAATCGAACGGCATTGACCATGAGCAGATGGGCGAATATATCAGTGCCATGAGCAATGGGCAACCTTGGCAAACAAGCCTTTCGGTTATTTGGTTTGGGGCGTGGAAGACCTCACGTATATTATCAAGGGGACGACATTAACTTTTACCAATGCCAAGCATGGCAATTAGAATTTGGAATTGTGGTTGAAGTTTTGTCCGTAGAATAGGCTTATGAATTTCACTACTTTCCTCCTGACAACGACACAGGTAATGCAACGGATATTCAATGTGTAAATTCGATTTTATCCAGACCATGAGTTGCTTGCCACTATGATCAAACGATAGATGAGAATGACCCCAAATTATTAATTGAACGGCGCGATTTATCTTTGTCGAAAGTAGCGTTATTAGATAAAGTTCAGAAAAAAGAGCCTATCCATGATGAATCTGCCGATATATTGCGTAAAGAAAGATTGATAGAAGGACGAAAACCTAATTACTTTGTTGGCAAAGCCATAGCGCAAGCAACCGACAAAAAAGCGAATTATTCAAAAAATGTCGCTTTTACAAAACAACAATATTTCAATTGGATATTGAAATCAATTCAAGAACATGGCAGTTTGAGTAGAAAAGACATTGATGAATTGTTATGGGATATGCTACCCGCTACTTTTAAACTACCTAATTAAAAAAGCCGATAGACATTCATCTATCGGCTTTTTGTTGTTTATGGGATTCGGTTATTTGTCCGAATTTGCCCAAGCTTTTTCAATCAACCCCGCTACCTTAGCCGGTTCTTCCGGTTCGATAGGGTAATGTCCCCTGCCGGCATCCAGGATGAGCGTAAATTTGCCTCCGTAGCGTTTTTTTACTTCGTAGGTTTGTGTTTTGAGATTCGGATCCAGACTTCCGCAGGCATGGATGATGGGAATTCCGGCTTTTGACAAAATCGGAAGATTCTCTATCGGTTGAACTTTGGCAAGCGATGAACGCAAAATCGGATTTTCTCCGTAAATACAAGCTACTTTTTCGGGATTTTCAATCGCCCAGGCATACACTTCTCCGGTGGCGGCTCCGCGTCCGGCGAGTACCGGTTTATTGGAGAAACCTTTGCCAACTAAATAATTATAAACAATGTTCCAATGGTTAAACAAAGGCCCGTCTGCATTGTATGGAACAGGAGCGACAACGATGTAAAAACCTTTAGCCAACAGTTCCAAATCGACAGCCGAATGGCCTTCCGGTTGGTCGGTACGGAAAACCCAGGGATTGCCGGGCGCCGCTTTTTGGGGAACAATGACGGTCGTCGCCCCTTCCACACCTTCCAATTGGAAAGCATATTTATTGTAACTTCCGGTAAAATAAGGTCCCCATTGGGTGGCCCATAATTGTTCCGAAGCTAAATAATTGTATTCTTTTTTCGTACTGTAAAAAGCTGTTTTTCTGTATCTTTCCGGCAGGAAAGCAGGAAGCGCTTCCTGTTTTTCCTTATACGCTTGTTCGATAAAACCGGCAATAATATTCGGGTCCTTCAAACTGTGCGGATGATGCGCAGGACCATCCTTAATCAACACGGACATGCGTCCTCCATTGGCATGGTACAGACCTTGAATGGCATACGTGTTGTAAAGAATCGGGTCGATGCTTCCGCAAATATGCAACAGAGGTACATCATTTTGGGCCAGCAAATCCGTTTTCATCAGGCTGGTCTGGGAAAGTCCCGGATTATCGGCGCAGATAGCCAACACTTTATCCGGATGAGTAGTTCCCCAGGTATAAGAATTAGCGCCTCCACGGCTCATGCCTATGAATGCCGGTTTGGCGAATAATCCGTGTTCCTTGGTAAGAAACCGGTACCATACGTCCCAGGTTTCGTCCGGATCGGTCGTTATATAGGCGACATGAAATCCTCTTTTCAAAAGTTCAATTTCAGCTTGCGGGGCGTGATCCCAATAGCATCCGCGCCAGGTCCACGGATTGCCGGGAGCGGCTTGTTTGGGAACTACCACAATGCAGCGCCGGGTTCCCGGAACAGGAGCTTTGACACCGTTGCCTTCTTCGGGTGTCGCCTTGATGGGCGTGATTTGCAATGTTGCTTCATTGATGACAAAATCGTAACGGTCGAATCCGTGCCAGGAAGTTTTTTCTCCGGAGAAGGATTGCGAAAATGCCGGCAAACTTGTAAAAGCCAGCAAGAAAAACAGAAAGATGTGTTTGTTTACTTGTGTTTTCATGGATGTATAAAATTAATTATGTGAAACAATGATTTTCAGCGTATTTCATGATTTTATTTTGTAAACCTCAAGCGTTTGTTCCGCTATTTGATCCCAATTATACTTGTTCATATCGTAGAGCACCCGCTGATAGCCGGTGTCTATGTGTTGTTGCAATTTTCCGGTTAAATCCTGTTCGTCGTTCACCCTGAAATAATTTTCTTCGGAAAGACCGACTTCCTTGTTTGCCGTAATATTGCTTACAATGGCTGGCAGATTGTAATTCATGGCTTCCAACAGGGAAATCGGAAGACCTTCGTGTGAAGAAGGCAATACGAAAACAGCGGCATTGTTGAGTAATGTATGCAATTTGGCTTCTTTGACGAAACCGGTCAGGACGACTTTATTTTCCCAGGCCAATTTTTTTAAATCGCTGGAATATTTGTCTTCAAAATTGGCGTCGCCGGCAATCACCAATTGATAGCCTTTTTTATCCGGTACAGCGGCAAAAGCACGGATTAACTGATTAAAATTCTTTTCAGGCACGAAACGTCCCATAGCAAAAACATATTTCCGGGAGGAAATTCCCAGAGATTGAAGATAATCCGGATCTTCCTGAAAAGCCTGTTGCGATACCCCGTTGTAAATGATATGAGCGTTATTTCTTCCGTATCTGGCTTTAATACTGTCGTTGATAACATTGGAAATGACGATTAATTCATCCGCATATTTTACCGTGATGGTTTCACCTAAATGAAGCATGAATTTGGCAAATTTACCCCATTTATCCCGGTTGTAATCCGGTCCGTGGTGAGTAGATATGACTCTTAATCCCAATAATTTAGCATAAGGAATAGCCAGTCCGGGACCGATGGCATGAATATGCAGCGTGTCGGCTTTCAGCTTGAATTTAGCCGTATGAACGGCTCTTAACGTATGAACAATCGCTTCCAATGCTTTGGCGCTGGGAGCTTGTAAATCATATAATTTTACTCCTTTGTATTCCTTGAGTTCATCATGGGTATAATTGGTCCTGCGGATAATCGTAATGTCATAGCCTTTTGCTACAATTCTTGGAAGCAGTTCTTCGCAATGCGTTTCTATTCCGCCTAAAATGTTGGGAATTCCCCGGGTACCTGTAACTACGATTTTCATGTGTTATATTTTATGTCTAAAACCGCCGGTTTACCCATCAAACTGCGTAGTTTATTTGTTCCGGACCAAATCAAAGGTCCTTGAATATATTTTTTCATCACGGGAGAAGCAGTGCCTACCATCCAACAATTTTTCGGACAGTTGCGTACCAGATTGCGTACTTTTTCGGCTTGCTCGCTATTCCATATTTGTTGGAAATCAGGAGTTTCCCTTATATTTCCCATTTTTTCCATCCAGTATTTTTCTTCCAGCCCGTTGCAAGGATAAATATCTCCGTAAGGTTCCACAAAGAAATTCACCAATCCGGCTTCGCAAGGCAACAAACGTTTATTGCCTTCAATATAATTAATCAGTCCCCGGTTGAAATAAGCCCGGAACCACGATTTCGGATGGTTTTCTTTTAGCTGGAGATTGACCAACTTTTCAAAATTACCGCAAACTTCCTCCTTATTATCAATCACATTATCATATTTATGAAAATAATAAGAATTATGAAAAGCCGCCGTAGCAAATTCCATTCCCAACGAAAGGGAAAGGTCGTAAAGCGCCAGCATATCCGCCGAATTATTATTGGAAACGGTAATCCCGAATCCAATATCTTTGAGTCCCATTTCTTTCAGTTTCTTCAATATCCGGAGTCCTTTGTCAAAACCGCCCGGACGGCCTCTCAGTTCGTCATTCTTTTCGGCCAGTCCTTCGATACTGATCCGGATGCCTATATTCGGAAATTTTTCGGCAATTTCGATGACTTTTTCTTCATACCAGCCTGAGGTAGAAATAACGACACGTGAAGCCTTGGTAAAACATATTTCAATAATTTTATCCAAATCTTCACGGACGAAAGGTTCCCCTCCCGTAATATTAATAAATTTCACATTCGGAAGAAGTTTGATTTCTTCAGGTGTGATTTCTTTTTCCTTTAGAGTCGGGTTAGCCCAGATATTACACATCTTACAACGCATCGGACAGCGATAGGTCACAATGATGCACATATCTGTGGGTTGTGTTATATGTGACATAAAAAACAATCAATATTTTATGGACTACAAAGGTAAGAAAAATAATAAAAAATATTTACCTTTGCACACAAATAATAAAAAATAATTAATTAAACAGTATCCAATGGCGAGTACAGCTGATTTTAAGAATGGTATGTGCCTTGATTTAGAAGGACAATACTTTTATATCGTAGAGTTTTTACATGTAAAACCCGGAAAAGGGCCTGCTTTTGTCCGGACAAAACTGAAAAACGTGACTTCCGGTCGCGTGATTGACAAAACATTTAATGCCGGTGTGAAAGTCGATGAGGTGCGTATTGAAAGACGGCCTTATCAATTCCTGTATCAGGATGATATGGGTTATAATTTTATGAATCAGGAAACCTACGAACAAGTTTCCATAGCCAAAGACAGTATCACCGGTGTGGATTTCCTGAAAGAAGGGGATGTTGCGGAAGTGGTAGTGCATGCCGATTCCGAAACGATTTTATTTGCCGAACTTCCCGCCCATGTGGTGCTGACCATTACTTATACGGAGCCGGGTATCAAAGGAGATACGGCAACCAATGCAACCAAACCGGCAACAGTAGAAACCGGAGCCACCGTTCGAGTGCCGCTTTTCATCAATGAAGGCGAAAAAATTCGAGTGGATACTCGCGATGGTTCTTATGTAGAAAGAGCAAAATAAATTCTTAAGCCCCTTAAGCATCTTAAGGGGCTTAAGTACCTTAAGATTTAAAAACCATGACTGAACAAGCCAAACTGACTGTCAAGGATTGGTCTCCGGAAGACCAGCCGCGTGAGAAACTCCTGCTGAAAGGAGTCTATTCTCTAAGTGATGCCGAATTATTAGCCATTATCCTCGGATCGGGAAACCGGGAAGAGAGCGTTGTCGAATTGTCTCAGCGAATCCTTCAATCGACTGAAAACAATATCAATCAATTAGGAAAACTTTCCGTGAAGCAATTAATGAAATTCAAGGGAATAGGGGAGGCCAAAGCGATTAGTATTGTGGCTGCCCTCGAATTGGGTAAAAGAAGAAAAGCCGAAGATATTTTGAACCGGGAAAAGATTTTGTTTAGCAAAGATATCTATCACTATTTTCATCCCATGCTGTGTGATTTGTATTACGAAGAATTTTGGGCGCTTTTCCTGAACCGCGGCCATAAAATTATGGATAAATTGAAAATCAGCCAGGGTGGGGTGGCTGCGACCGTAGTAGATGCTAAAATCATTTATAAGGAAGCGTTGATCCGTTTGGCAACGAGTGTGGTGATTTGCCATAATCATCCTTCCGGAAATCCGCGGCCCAGTCACGAAGACGATTTGGTGACGATGAAAGTAAAAGAAGGATTGAAACGCTTGGATATGGATTTAGCGGATCATGTGATTATTTGTGACGGAAGTTTTTATTCTTACGCAGACGAGGGACGCATTTAAATGGCTCGATTTGATCGAATTCTTTCATCCAATAGTTTTCCGATTGTTGCGCCCAAATGTGAAAATCCGTATTCCCTTTATAAACAGGAATATAAGCCAGCAGGGCGTCTATATCGAAATGATCCGATACCACGCCCGCTCCTGCCAATGAAGCTTCATGCGCATTGCAGGACTGTTCGATATGCGTGGGTACCATCAAAATGGGTTTTCCCAGATACATGGCTTCACAAACCGATTCAAAACCGGCGGTAGTGGCATATCCTTTACATCCCGCCATGTATTGGATAAATAATTTATCGTCTAATTTATGGAAAGTCAAGTGCTCATTCACAATGGTTTCTGTCGGAGAGTCTTTTTTATCCCAGAAAAAATGCATCTGCACATCCGGATGTTTTTTCTGATAAGCAATGATTTCATCGGCATAATTGGCATTCAACATATAGCCGTGCAGGTAATTTCCGTTTTCCGGTTGGCATTGAAGGATTTCTTTCCGTAACAAAGGCGGAACTACGACAATACGACTGTCCGGCACGTTTTCTTTTTGCTCGATAGCTAAAGCAAATAATTTGGAAGACCGGACGCAGGTAATGTAGGTGAAAAATTTCAACATCAGCAATTCCACTTTGTTTTTATCGGGAAACTTATAGTCCGGATGCAGGAAAAGATATTGATGCGCTACACTGATATAGGGAATTTTGGGAGGAAAAAAGGCGTAGGTCAATCCGATCATCATTTCGTAAAAATTGATCACCACATCCGCGTCCAACTGTTTGATTTTGTAATGAATAAACCAAATGCTTCGAAGGTATTGCGGCGTTTTCAGCAAGTTATAAATGATGCTGATCCAGATATTGGTCTTTTTATTATTGGCCGCCGGCAGAAAATTCGGGCTGTCGAAACGGTACACCGGAGCCTCTATCGAATCAAAGAAAAAGGCAGGCAATTCCCTGCGATTGCTTTTTCCCACTAACACAGCAACCACTTCATGCCCGTTCCTGACTAACATTTTCTTTAAAGCAATCGCTTGAGTTAAATGTCCACGGCCTTCTCCCTGAACGACAAATAAAAATTTCACGGCGCAAATATAGGACTTTTATGCGATATGCTAAAAAAAGGAGGGTAAAAATTTCGTTTATTCTTATAAATGATTTACTTTTGCAGTCCGAATCCAATAGGAAAAACAAAAATTACATTATATTCTATTAAAATGGCAAAGAAAACAAAATTGAGTGAACAACCGACGCAGGCTGAAAAAAGCGTGGGCGAAATTCTTTCAAAAACAGATCAATTCGTAGATAAATACTTAAAACAGATCCTGATAGGTGTCGCCGCGGTTATTTTAATCGTAGTCGGGATTATTGTTTTCCGTCATTATTATCTTATCCCAAGAGAAAAAAATGCGGAAACGGCTCTTTTCCCGGGTCAGAATTATTATGCCGGCCAACAATGGGATAAGGCATTGAACGGAGATAGTATTGATTATATTGGTTTTACAGGTATAATTCATGATTTCAGCGGTACCAAATCGGCTAATTTAGCGAAAGCATACGCCGGTTTGTGCGAATATCAATTGGGAAATTATGAAGAAGCCGCTAAATATTTGAAAAGTTATAGCGCAAAAGACCGCTTATTTGCGGCTCAAGTAACCGGAGCTATCGGTGACTGTGAAGTGAACTTGGGCAATCTGAAAGAAGGAATCGCTTATTTCCGGAAAGCAGCCGAAAAAGCCAACAGTTCCTTATTAAGTCCGGTTTATCTAAACAAAGAAGCTGTAGCTTTGGAAAGTCTGGGCGATTACAAAGCTGCTTTGGAAGCTTACACAGCCATTAAAACGAAGTATCCACAATCTCCGGAAGCCTCTTTAGTGGACAAATTCATTGAACGGGCGAAAGCTCAACTGAACAAATAAACAGAGAATTTGAACTTTGAACTTATATCCGACTATCAGCCGACAGGCGACCAGCCGCAGGCCATAAACGAATTGGTGGAGGGTATAAAACAAAACCTCCCTTACCAGACTTTGTTGGGTGTGACCGGTTCGGGAAAAACCTTTACCATTGCCAATGTAATCAAGGAATTGAATAAACCTGCTTTGGTTTTGAGTCACAATAAAACATTGGCGGCGCAATTATACAGCGAGTTTAAAGCGTTTTTCCCCCATAATAAAGTTGAGTACTTCGTGTCGTATTACGATTATTATCAGCCGGAAGCTTACCTCCCGACAACGAATACGTACATAGAGAAAGACTTATCCATCAACGACGAGATTGAGCGCTTGCGCTTGTCCGCTACTTCCGCTTTACTTTCCGGGAGAAAAGATGTGATCATTGTCTCGTCCGTTTCCTGTTTATACGGTATCGGTAATCCGGAAGATTTCAAGGAGAATATGATTTCTATTCAACGAGGGCAAACTTTCTCACGGAATGCCTTTTTGCATAGATTGGTTACCAGCCTCTATTCGCGTAACCAGATTGAATTTACGCGCGGACATTTCCGGGTTAATGGCGATACGGTGGATATTTTCCTGGCTTATAATGATACGGCCTTGCGGGTGCTTTTCTGGGGAGATGAAATAGAAGAAATTTATTCCTTCGATCTTGTCAGCGGTCATCCTTCGGAAATTTACGACCAGTACGATATTTATCCGGCAACCTTATTTGTCACTACCCAAGAGCGGATTAACAATGCCGTGCAGCAGATTGATCTGGATTTAGGCGAACGCGTCCGGTTTTTTAATGCCGAAGGAAAATTCCAGGAAGCAAAACGTTTGTACGAACGGGTAACGTATGATTTGGAAATGATCCGGGAACTGGGTTACTGTTCGGGAATAGAAAATTATTCCCGGTATTTCGACGGACGTCCTCCGGGAAGCCGTCCTTTCTGTTTGATTGATTATTTTCCCAAGGATTTTCTGACGGTCATTGATGAAAGCCATGTGACTGTGCCGCAGATTCGCGCCATGTATGGAGGCGATCATTCCCGGAAAATCAACTTGGTGGAATACGGCTTCCGTTTGCCGTCGGCGATTGACAACCGCCCTTTGACTTTCGATGAATTTGAAACCGTTACGCCGCAAAAAATATTTATCAGCGCTACTCCTGCCGATTTTGAATTGCAGATGAGCGAAGGTATCGTCACCGAACAGGTAGTCCGTCCGACCGGATTATTGGATCCCGTGATTGATGTCCGTCCGAGTTTGAATCAGATTGACGATTTGATGGAAGAAATTCAACAGCGGACGGAAAAAAATGAACGCACCTTGGTGACCACCTTGACCAAACGGATGGCGGAAGAATTGAATGCTTATTTTGCCCGGTTAGGTATTCAAACGGCTTATATTCATTCGGATGTGGAAACGCTCGAACGGATCGAGATTATGGAAAAACTCCGGCAGGGCGTTTTCGATGTCCTGATTGGCGTCAACTTATTGCGGGAAGGATTGGATTTGCCGGAAGTTTCTTTAGTCGCCATCTTGGATGCGGATAAGGAAGGTTTTTTACGTTCTCACCGTTCGTTGACCCAAACGGCCGGTCGTGCAGCGCGTAATCTGAACGGAAAAGTCATTTTCTATGCAGATAAAATGACCGAAAGCATGCAAAAGACCATCGATGAAACCAACCGGCGGAGAGAAAAGCAATTGCTTTATAATGAACAGAATAATATTACTCCGCAACAAATCCGGAAGACAACCCAATCCTCTTTGATACAAAACAGCACTCCATCCGAAAGTAAAGCCTATATTGAACCGGAAGAATCGTTTAACATTGCAGCGGATCCGGTAGTGAAAATGATGACCAAAAACCAGCTTCAAAAGGCGATTGATAAAACCCGGAAAATGATGATGGAAGCATCCAAAAAACTTGAATTTTTGGATGCGGCACACTACCGGGACGAATTGTTGAAACTGGAAGAATGGATGAAAACACATTATTCCGGTAATTTGAATCCATAAAAATAGCTGAATTACAAAATATTATATTATTTTTGTAGCTGTAATTCGGATCGTTATGAAAACCCTCTTAAAATTTCTTTTGTCAGTAATCGGCTTGATCGTTACTTTCATAGTGGCTTCTACGGCTCTTTATTCCCACTCTTTGAAAGAAGCAAGTAGCAATATTCAAATGCAAGATATTGTGTATCTGTTGATTACTTGTTTCTGGATTAGTTTGACTGTATTTTATGTGACCCAAAAATCCCATGCTACGCCACTGCATACAGCGCTCAGTTTGTCTTTTTCGCTTTTCTTTATTTATGCATTGATGACTCAAATAGAAGCCTTGCTATGGGAGAATGTCTCTGTTTCGTCGGATACGGCAGCTGTTTTATTCCTCATTACCGGTCATGCGATTCCGGTTATAGTGGCTGTGCTGATCGGAATCAAACTTTTTGGAAATGATTCCAAACCTTCCCGTTATTCAAGGGAACCCAAGAAATTTACCATCCTGGAGGTGATTGTCAAATTACTGCTGACAGCCTTCTTTTACATGCTTATTTATTTCGCGTTTGGTTATTTTGTATCCGGACAAATGGGAGCCTTTTACGTATTGGATGCGCCTCAAGCCTATCTCATCGAATTCGGAAGAGGATTACTGTATGGAATATTTGCCTTTCCGGTTATCAATATATTCCGGAAAAAGTCTTTTCCAATGTTACTCAGTTTAGTGCTTCTCCTTGAAACACCGGCGATTTACCGGCTTGTTCCTAATTGCCTGTTCCCGAATACGGTACGGACAGGGGATTTGTGGCAAACAGCCGGTATTTTGTTTTTATTTGCCCTGGCTACCTGGCTGGTGTTTGACAAAATCAAAATTTACAAACAATAAAAAAAATTCTGTCATTGCGGGCTTGACCCGCAATCCCATGATGTCCGTTAAACACTTATTAACGATTAGCAGGGGATTGCGGGTCAAGCCCGCAATGACAGAGGTCAATATTTACATATAAACCACTTCGAATCGTGCTAAAGGCGCCATTCTTGCGCGGTTCAATATCAATTGATTACCGTTTAAATTGTAATTATCGGCTGTTTGCAACACTTGCACCAATTTTGTTTCGATATTCATGTCCAGACACATTTTTTGTGTATTGGCCAATTTGGAAAAACTGATCCGGAAACCTTCTTTCAAGGTATAACTTCCGCTGAATGTATTGCAACCTAAATTGCCGTTGACGCTTCCATCCGGTTTGAAAGAAATATATGCTGTATTGGCAGCTCCTTCCGGATAAACGACCGGCTCGCCCATCAGTTCGACTAATTTCCAATATTTATTAGTGAGAGTCGATTCAGGTGCTACCGTTATCTTTCCGGTATCCGGTTTTTGATACACTGGTTGATTACTTTTACAGGAATACATTCCACACATTAACAGGGTCATAAGGCCAAATAATAAATTTCGTTTCATATTTTTTTATATTTAAAAGTTCATTATACATTACAAACAATATTCAGTGAGAAAAGGTTGTTTATAGACAAAAAAAGACCATCTGATATTCGATGGTCTTTTTCATAAAATGGATTCGATTGACAGGTCATTATTCTACATTCAAGTTTACACGCTTGAAGCCGGTAACCGTCAAGTCTTTTTTTGCAAGCAGTTCTTTTACTGTAACTTTACCCGCTTCGTCGCCGCCGCCTTCGTATTTTTGTTCCAAAAGCGTGTATTCTTTGAGGAATTTTGCCAGACGACCTGCGGCAATGCTATTCACTTTTTGTTCAGGCAAATTTGCCGATTTTTCTTCTGTAACAGTTGCCTTTATTTCACGCGCTTTTGCTGCCTCTTCTTCGGTAATCCAACCTTTTACAATGTTCGATTTGATATGGTCTTCACTATCAACATGAGCAGGATTGATGCCTGCTTTTTTGAGTGCAACTTCCACTTCTTTTGCAACAAGTTCCATTTTAGTTTTTTCGATGGCCACCGCCAACTCGCTGTCTTTTACATTTTGAGGTACAGCGTTTTCGTCAATAGCCACAGGAGACATTGCTGCAATATGCAGTGCTATGCCGTGTATTGTTTCATATTCAGCATCTTTTTCTGCAAAAGCAACGATAGTCGCTAATTTGTTGCCCGGGTGAATGTAAGACGTTACTGTACTGCCTTTTACATATTCATAAGCGCCCAATTCCATTTTTTCGCCGGTAATACCGATGCGGTCGGTAATTAATTCCTGTACTTTGCGACCTTCAACGGCTAATTCGTTCAATTCTTCGGTAGATTGGGGTTTGTTTTCCAAAGCTACATTCAGGATTTTCCGTACCATACCAATAAATTCTTCACCTTTCGCTACGAAATCGGTTTCGCATTTTACGGCTACGATTGCTGCAAAATCATTGTTGGTTGCTGCCAGTACACAACCTTCCGAAGCTTCGCGGTCTTCGCGTTTTGCGGCTACTGCCTGTCCTTTTTTACGAATGATTTCTACTGCGGTATCGTAATCGCCCCCGCATTCATTCAGTGCATTTTTACAGTCCATCATTCCTGCGCCTGTCATTTTGCGCAAGTGTTGGATGTCTGCCATTGTAACTGCCATAATATTCCTTTTTTTAATTTATTCTTCTTCTTTTACAAATTTACTTACGACATTCGCATTCAAAGCAGCTTCGTCATCTTTTGCAATCAGCGCTTTTTTCACTGTTTTTGCTTTTCTTTCTCTGCGTGCGGGAGCTTCCTCTTCGTTATCGGAAGCAGCCGTGTCGATTTTTTCTACTTTTCTTTCTTCCAATCCTTCATTGATGGCAGCGCACAGAGCGCCCAAAACCACTTCAATGGATTTGGTGGCATCATCATTGGCCGGAATGACAAAATCAATCGGATTGGGATCGGAATTGGTATCAACCATGGCGAATACCGGAATACCCAAACGATTGGCTTCCGCTACGGCAATGTGTTCTTTCATCACGTCCACAATCAATAATGCCGATGGAAGACGGTTCAAATCAGCAATCGAACCCAAGTTCTTTTCCAATTTAGCCCGTTGACGGGTGATTTGTAATTTTTCTCTTTTGGACAATTGGTCGAACGTACCGTCTTTAGCCATTTTATCGATGGTAGTCATCTTTTTAATCGCTTTACGGATAGTAGGGAAGTTTGTCAACATTCCACCCGGCCAACGTTCTGTAACATAAGGCATACCGACGGAAGTAGCTTTATCGGCAACCACTTGTTTGGCTTGTTTTTTGGTAGCTACGAACAACACTCTGCGGCCGGATTTGGCGATTTGTTTGAGTGCGGCGGCAGCATCGTCTATTTTTGCAACTGTTTTGTGTAAGTCGATGATATGGATACCGTTACGTTCCATAAAGATGTAAGGAGCCATCGCGGGATTCCACTTTCTTTTCAAGTGGCCGAAGTGCGATCCGGCTTCTATTAACTGATCAAATGATACTCTTGACATGTTTTAATTTTTTTAATTTGTTTACATTCTTTTGTTTACGTCAATCCTCAGGTAGTTATCCTACAATTCACTTGCCGGATAAGTCCTAACTGATTTAGATACTAAACTGCTCATGGGATTGCGTGTCAAGCACGCAATGACAAGGCTGAAAAATTAACGTTTGCTGAATTGGAAACGTTTTCTTGCTTTTGGTCTCCCCGGTTTCTTTCTTTCCACTTCGCGCGGGTCGCGGGTCATGAAACCTTCCGCCCGTAAAGCCGGTTTGTTTTCCGGGTTAATTTTCACCAATGCGCGGGCGATACCCAGCCGGGCTGCTTCCGATTGACCTTTATAACCGCCTCCCTGCAAGTTAATGGTAACATCATATTGATCCACAACGCCTAATTTATTCAGCGGTTGTCTGACCACATATTGAAGTATGGAGGAGGGGAAATAGGTTTCGAATTCGCGCTTGTTGATTAAAATTTTACCGGATCCTTCTTTGACGTAAACGCGTGCTACGGCAGCTTTACGTCTTCCTAATGCATTTACTACTTCCATTGTTCTTATTTAAGTGAATTAATATCAATTGATTTAGGTTGTTGCGCTTCGTGTTTATGTTCCGTTCCGTCATAAACATACAGGTTGGAAAGAAGTTTTGCACCCAAACGGTTTTTCGGAAGCATTCCTTTGACTACTTTACGTAATAAACGGTCGCTGCTTTTCTTGAAAAGGGTTTCCGGCGTATTTTCCCTTTGTCCGC
The DNA here is from genome assembly GCA_026000155.1 of Bacteroidia bacterium. Taxonomy (GTDB): domain Bacteria; phylum Bacteroidota; class Bacteroidia; order Bacteroidales; family Azobacteroidaceae; genus Azobacteroides. The sequence continues at coordinate 97,059 of BNYG01000004.1, forward strand.
CGGGATAGCCGGTGTAAGAAAGGTAAATACGGTCGGTCCATTTATTACCGGTTAAAACGACTTTGTCGGCATTGATAATAATCACATTATCGCCGCAATCGACATGGGGAGTATAATTGGGTTTGTACTTGCCCCGGATGAGTTTAGCCACTTTCGATGCCAAACGGCCTAAATGTTGTCCGTTTGCATCTACGACAACCCATTCTTTGTTAACAGTTGCATTGTTTGCAGAAATGGTCCTATAACTTAAAGTATCCACTGCTTTTTAATTTTTTGTTAATTAATAATCTTTAATCTAAATTTAATGGGCAAATAATGATTTGCCCCTACGGAATAATAATCGGCGCGCAAAGATACGGCTTTTTCTTTAAAAAACAAAAACTGTCTCCTATTTTAAAGAGACAGTTTTAATTTTGTTTGTTCAGGCAGAAGATTACTGAGCAACTTCGGTAGTTGTTGTTTCAATAGTGGTAGAATCAACAGCAAGCGTGTCGGGAACAACTTCTTCCACTACTGTGATGTCTTCAACAACCGGAGCTTCTTCAACAGCGGCTTTTTTACAAGCGCTCAAAGAAAGAGCTGCAATAACAGCAGCAAATAATACTAACTTTTTCATTTCGCAATAATTAAAACGGTTTATAAAATTTCTAAAACTTCCTTTATGGAAATTCCACTGCAAAGATAAATATTATTTTTATATGTTGTGCAACATATTTTATATTTTTTTATAAAAAAATAGCTGTTTAACGGACATCATGGGATTGCGGTTCAAGCCCGCAATGACAGGAAATAAGGTGTATATATATTAAGGTGTAAAAAAAATAAGTCCGATTCGACAACAATATCAGGGCAATAAGTGTTATAAAACAAAATTAATGAAGGGAATTTAAGGGAATTTGAGCGATTATTTGAAAAAAAAATTAGAAATTCTTTGCAGTTCTATGTAAAATAGTTAAATTTGCCCACTGAAATCAATTGTACGATTTCTAAGAGGGTAAAAAAAGTGAGATTTAATAATATTAATTATACATCCTAATACAAAATTAAAGATGAAAAATTTATTCTTAACAGCAGTATTTCTGCTTTCTGCTTTTTGTGTAAATGCACAAAAAGAATTATCGGTGGCAAACCAATATCCGGGTGATGAAAAAGCCCAAGGGGTATATCAAACCGCAGTCGAAAAACAGGCTCATTCATCAGCTGTAAGGACAACCTGGCTTGCCAACAAACCGAACAGTAATTGGTTTATTTCGTTGGAAGGTGGTGTTTCTCAACTTTTTGACGAACGTTATTCCGATTATCCTTTTGAAAAGAACATTAAGCCTACCGGCGGTATCGCTTTAGGTAAATGGTTTTCTCCGGTTTGGGGACTTCGTATCAGCGCTTCCGGTGGTAAATTAGCAGGTTGGAATCAAGATCCGGCCGGTATTTGGTATGTGGGTCAAGATCATCAAGTAGCCCATCAAAGCGGGTCGTATGTGAAAGGTGTCCCGGCGGATATTACAGCTCGTTATTTGTCTGCTCCGGATAAAGACGGTGATGTGTACAATAAATTTTCGTATGCAAACGCTACGGCAGATTTCTTGTTGAATCTTAAAAACCTGTTCTTGCCTTACAATCCCAAAGGTTTCTTCAATCCGGTATTGTATGGAGGTGTTGGTTTTGTTCAGACTTTCGGGAAACACTTTGATCCTTTTAACACAGTAAAAGAAGGTCAAAATGTAGTTGGTGTTGGCAATGTAGCTGTAAAAGGCGGCTTGCAATTCAATTTCCGTTTGTGCGATTCTTGGAATCTGTATTTGGAAGCAGAAGGTTTATTAGTACCTGAAACTTTTGACCGTTATGTAGGTGGTAGTAAAACGTACGAAGGAGTGGCCAGTGCTAAATTAGGTTTGACTTACCGTTTCAATTTCCGTCATTTTGTTAAAGCTCCGTTGTATGATCAATCGGAAATAGATGCTTTGAACCGTGAAATCAACGAACTTCGCAACCGTCCGCAAGTGGTATGTCCTCCGGTAGTCGTTTGTCCGGACCCACAACCGGTAGTCGTTGAAAAACCGAAAGAAACCGGTGAATTGGATCCTGTATTCTTCTTGTTGGATAGCCATGTTGTTCGTGACAACCAATTGGTCAATGTAGCGAAAGCTGCCGAGTACCTGATCAGCCATCCGGCTGCTAAATTGGAATTAGCCAGCTATGCAGACAAAAAAACAGGGAATCCCCGTTACAACCTGCAATTGTCTAAAAAACGTACGGATGCAGTAGCCAATGTATTGGTAAGCAAATTCGGTATCGATAAAAAACGGTTGACTCTGAAACATTACGGAGATACCGTTCAACCATTTGCAGAAAATGATTGGAATCGTGTAACTCTCTTTATTAAGTAAGAGTTTTTTCAAAAATAGAAAAGCATCCCTGTCTGGAAACAAACAGGGATGCTTTTTTTTATATAATTCTCCCTTTTTAGTTTTTAGTTTTAATTATTTGTAGTATCTTTGTACGGCTTTTACAAAAAATGATTTATAGAATATGACCAAGTTGAAATTTTTTGCTTCCGGAACGTTGATTGCCGGACTAATCACATTGTTAACTTCTTGCGGTTCAAGTAAAGATATCCTTTATTTTCAGGGTACGGAGAATATTCCCAATACTTTATATCGGGACGATACAAATCCGGAAGTCCGTATTATGCCTAACGACAATTTATTTATTAAAGTTTCTGCCCCTAATCCTCTGGCGGCAGAACCTTATAATCTGATTAATTTATCCAGTGGAAATTATACTAATACGCTTGAATTGCAGGGTTATTTAGTGGATGAAAATGGAAATATTAATTTTCCGGGAATAGGCCGGGTACACGTAGGAGGCCTTACCAAAGCGGAAGTGATTCATTCCATTCAAACGAAGCTTTCCCAGTATTTAGAAGATCCGATTATTGTCAATGTTCGGTTTTTGAATTATTCTGTTTCTATTTTAGGAGAAGTAGTCCGGCCGGGAACTTATCAGATTACCGATGAGCGGATATCTGTTCCGGAAGCCTTGGCGAAAGCCGGCGATATGACTATTTACGGGCAACGGCACGATATTCTGATTTGCCGGGTAGAAAACGGCGAGAAGAAATTTTATCATTTGGATATTACTTCTCCCGATATTTTCTTTTCGGAAGCCTATTATCTGCAACAAAATGATATTGTCTATGTACAGCCGAACAAGGCGAGAACCGGAAGCGCCAGTGTGAGTCCGCTGCTTAGTACCTACCTTTCGATAGCCGGACTTTTGATATCCGTCACAACATTAGTTGTTAATTTAACAAACAAATAATAGTCTCATGGAAATAAATAATAATCTACCAACCGATCCATCCGGTATCGAAGAAGAAGTTTCTTTTGCAGAGGTTTTCTTCCATTATTTTAACTATTGGAAATGGTTTGTCATTTCTATTGTTATCTGTCTTTTAGTCGCTTTTATCTATTTAAGATATACTACCAAGGAATACAATGTTTCTTCCAAGGTATTGATAAAAGATGAAAAAAAGGGGCAAACGGGTTTGGATATGAATGCTTTCAGCGATTTAGGTTTGGCGCCCCAACGGAGTAGCTTTGATAATGAATTGGAAATACTCCTTTCTAAAACCTTGATGAAAGAAGTAGCCGATAGCCTGAAATTAGGAGTCAGCTATTTTGCGGAAGGAAAGATCAAAAAACGGGAAATCTATACGAATACGCCGGTTTTTGTTTCGGTATCCAATCAAACGGAGACCGGTTCTTTTTTTATTACCCAAGAAGCGGACAGTTCTTATTCTCTAATATCCAAGTCGCCGGATTTTACCAGGAAATTTAATCTGAATGAAAATATTAATTCTCCCTGGGGGGTATTGAGTTTCAAAGAAAATCCTTTTGGAGTAAATTTTTTCCCGATAGAAATAGTTATCCATTCTCCTCAGTACCTTCCTGATGTTGAAATTGTTCCTATTAATAAATTAAGCAGTGCCGTTACGGTTTCTACCATTACATCGATTCCGCAAAAAGGGATGGATATTATCAATACCTTGGTAGCTATTTATAATAGAAGAACGGTGGATGATAAAAATTATGTAAATACAAATACGATTCGTTTTATTAATGAGCGCTTGCGTATCATTTCCGGCGAATTGCAATCTGCCGAACAAAATGTGGAAAATTACCAACGTTCGGTGGGTGGAATCGCAGATCCGAGCGCTAAAGCGCCGATATTCATGTCTGAGTCGAGTGATTATAACAAACGGATATCGGATACGGAAGTGCAATTAAGCATTCTTCGGGATATTAAGAATTTTTTATTGTTGCCTGAAAATAAAACGACCGGCGCTCCATCCAATGTCGGTGTAACCGACCCGATTGTTACGACTTGGATACAACGGTATAATGAAGTCATCCTGGAAAAAAACCGGAATACAGTAGGGATAAAAGCGAATTCACCGGCCGTGAAGGACTATGATGACCAGATTGCCCTGATAAAAGATAATCTGATCAAAGGGATTACCAGTGCAGAATCCGGTATGGAAACCACTTTGCGGGAATTGAAGCGGAAAGAAACTGAATATGAAAGTAAAACCTTAGGTTTAGCTTCCCAGGAGCGGGAATCGCGCGATCTTTACCGTCAAAAAGATATCAAAGAAAGCCTTTTTGTTTATTTATTGCAAAAAAGCGAAGAAACCGGTTTATCCTTGGCTTTGGCTACTCCCAATGCCATTGTGATTGATCCGGCCGATTATAGTCCGGATCCGGTAAAACCCAAAAGTAAAATTATCTGGTTAGCTGCTTTGTTAATAGGAATTATGATTCCTGTAGCGGTCATTTACATCAAGGATTTATTCGATAATAAATTGCATACGAAAGACCAGTTGACAAAGATAGTCAAAGCGCCTTTCTTGGGCGATGTGCTGCAGGCCAAATCCGTTAAAGCATTTCCTGTCCTCAATGTGCGGTCGGGTATTGCGGAGAAATTCCGGATTATCGCTTCCAATCTGGGATTTATCGTAGCGGGCGACAAGTCGAAGGTGATTATGGTGACCTCTTCCTATAGTGGGGAAGGAAAGAGTTTCTTTTCCCAGAATTTAGCCATGAGTCTGGCTACTTCGGGTAAAAAAACACTTCTGATAGACTTGGATATGCGTAAATCGGTTTTTAATAAAACCTTGGAAATTACTATAGATAAAGGTATTGCTATGTTTTTATCCGATCCGAACATAGAAATTTCCGAAATAATAGCTAAGGGAGCCTATCATAAAAATCTGGATATTATCCCTATCAAAGTATTTCCACCCAATCCGGCGGAGTTAATGGCTTCCAATCGTTTGGATGTATTATTCCATTCGCTCATAGGTGAATATGATTATATCATTATCGATACGGCTCCGGTGGGCTTGGTGGCTGATGCTTTCCGTATCAATCAATTTGTAGATGCAAGTATCTATGTCACGCGCTCTGATTATACCTATAAATCAGCCCTATCGGAAATTCAACTATTATATAACGATCATAAATTACGTAATATGACCACCATCTTGAATGGAGTATCAATAACTAAACATTATGGCTACGGATATGGTCAAGATAGTAAGAAGCACAATTATTATACGGAAGAATGAATATAGCAGTAGTAGGTACAGGTTATGTAGGTTTGGTAACCGGCGCTTGTTTCTCGGAAATAGGTGTCTATGTAACTTGTGTCGATGTAGATGAAAATAAAATCCAACAGTTAAAAGAAGGAATTGTTCCGATTTATGAACCCGGTCTGGAAGATTTGGTTAAAAAGAATCACCAGGCAGGCCGTTTGCAGTTTTCTACTGATTTAACAGATTGTTTGGAGGAGGTGGACGTGATATTCAGTGCGGTAGGAACTCCTCCCGACGAAGATGGCAGCGCCGATTTGCGTTATGTATTGGAAGTGGCGCAGACAATAGGCAAACATATCAATCATTATATCCTCGTAGTTACCAAAAGTACGGTTCCGGTAGGAACGGCGCAAAAAGTAAAAGCGGCTATTCAGAAAGAATTGGATAAACGAGGCGTGATTGTTCCTTTTGATGTGGCTTCCAATCCCGAATTTTTGAAAGAAGGAACGGCGATTAAAGATTTTATGAGTCCCGACAGGGTAGTGGTAGGCGTAGAGAGTGAACGAGCCAAAGAATTGATGGATAGACTCTATAAACCCTTCACTTTAAATCATTACCGGATGATTTATACTGATATCCCATCGGCGGAAATGATCAAATATGCAGCTAATGCCATGCTGGCGACTCGCATTTCCTTTATGAACGATATTGCCAATCTATGTGATTTGGTAGGAGCTGATGTGAACAGTGTCCGTAACGGTATCGGTTCCGATACCCGTATAGGCAGTAAATTCCTCTACCCCGGTTGCGGTTATGGAGGCAGTTGTTTCCCAAAAGATGTCAAAGCATTAATTAAAACAGCTTCCCAATACGGTTATAGTATGCAAGTATTACAAGCTGTAGAAGCTGTGAATGACAAACAGAAAACTATTTTATTTGACAAACTCAAAGCAACATTAGCCTGTCATTGCGGGCTTGACCCGCAATCCCATGATTTACTGGGAAAAACCATAGCGCTCTGGGGTTTGGCATTCAAGCCGGATACGGATGATATGCGCGAGGCGCCTTCGGTGGTGTTGATTGATTTGTTGCTGAATGCCGGATGTACGGTCAAGGTATATGATCCGGTGGCGATGGACGAATGTAAACGGCGGTTTGAAGATAAAGTGATTTATGCACAGGATATGTATGATGCTGCTTTGGATGTGGATGCTTTACTTTTGCTGACCGAATGGAAAGAATTCAGATTGCCTTCCTGGAAGGTATTGAAAAAGACGATGAACCATCCCATCGTATTGGATGGAAGGAACATTTACGATAAAAAAGAAATGAAGGAGAACGGTTTTATATACGAATGTATATAAAGCCCTCCACCCCCCACAAGGGGGCTTTTAAAGTGTGCGTTAGTCAAGTCCCTTGAGGGGATTTAGGGGTTTCACTCTTGTGTAAAGGTGAACCGCTATATTTTTTTAATAATTTTGTGATTTTTTTGCAGGATTGACCGCAAGGGTTGCCCTGCAAAAAGATCACGAAGCGAAGCTTTGATATATGTCTGATACAATAGAAGAACCTCTTTGCTGGTATGCCGCCCGTGTGAAATACCAGACGGAAAAGAAGATAAAAGCCTGGTTAGAAAGCAAGACAATAGAACATTTTATTCCTTTCCGGACAGTGGTGATAGAATATAAAGGAAAAAAGAAACAAAGAGAAAAACCCTTGATTCCTTGCCTTATTTTTGTTTGTACTAACTATAAGACAGCTCTTTCACTTCCGGTTGAATCCGGATATAGTATTTCGTATATTCGAAATATAGAAACAAAACAAATACAAATCATACCGGACAAGCAAATGCAGGACTGTATGTTTTTGCTTAATTTGTCCGACAAAACATTTAAAATCGGAAATGCCAACTTAAAAAAGGGCGACCGGGTACGTGTAGTGAGAGGTCCGTTTATGGGAATAGAAGGAGAATTGGTTCGTATCAAAGGACACAAGCGGGTGGTGGTTCGGTTGGAAGGAGTGTTTTCGTTGGTTACTACGTATATACCGGGCGAGTATTTGGAACGGATAGAATCCACGAATGGAGAATAAATAGATAAGTCACAAGGTGCGTGAATCCCAATACCAAAGAAGATACCATTTACAATATTCATTTAGGTAGATTCAAAACGCCCTCAATGATTATTGATGACCGGATGTTGCGACTGTCTCTTTTTGAAGCAGTGGATGAAACAATGAAATATTTGATATCTCAAATAAAATTTGCCTTTGAAATCAAAGGAATGCCTACTCAACGAACTGAAATTCCCGAATATCCACTTTCTGCCTTACGTGAATTGGTTTTAAACGCCATTATTCATCGCGATTATCTAAGTCCTATTGATGTTCAAATAAAGATTTTTGATAATTGCATCACATTATTTAATCCCGGTCGGCTTTTTGGTGATCTGACCATAGATGCTTTGAAAACCAATACCTATCAAGCTTATGCACGAAATAAATTGATCGCCGAAGCATTTTATCTTACCGGTGATATTGAAAAATACGGGAGTGGTTTTCGCCGAATTAAAGAGGCATTGGATGATTATCCTACAATGGAATTGATATGCGAAGAAATTCCCAATGGATTTTTAGCAACGGTTAGTTATACGCAGCAAAAAATAACTACTGAAAAGGGGCCTGAAAAACTCACTGCTAATCAACAAAAAATCCTTGATAATATTGAACAAGATTCATATATCACCAGAGAGGAATTATCCATAAAGGTAGGCATTGCCCTTAGCAAAATAAAAGCCAATATTTCCAAACTTAAAGCCAAAGGCTTATTGGAACGAATAGGTCCCGACAAAGGCGGTTATTGGAAAATAAATAGATAACGACTATAGGCAAAATTACCTATGAAAGGACATACTTAAATAATATTTTACATAAAGCATTTAGGTACGCCTCAGAATGTTTCAAAAAACAAAAAATCGCTACAACAGGCAGATATCATCGACAAGACAAAAAACGGTTTTGTTTTCCTCGACCCTGTTTTTGAGCACTGGTTTAAGATGGAATATGTTCGCTGAAGGTGATCTACGCGTAACATGGGGTAGGAATGCCCTCGAAATGACGTTGCTTGACCCGCAATTCCCTCCACGACGTTAATCTCTATGAGAAAAACCTTTGATTCCTTTGGAATCCGGCTATAGTATCTCGTATATCCGAAATATAGATACTAAGCAAATACAAATTATACCGGACAAGCAAATGCAGGATTGTATTTTTTGCTTAACCTTTCCGACAAGACGTTTCGGATTGGAAATGCCAACTTAAAAAAGGGCGACCGGGTACGCGTGGTGAAAGGTTCGTTTACCGGAATAGAAGGGGAATTGATTCGTATCAAAGGACATAAACGAGTGGTGGTTCGATTAGAGGGGATATTTTCCTTGGTAACTACGTATTACCGGGCGAGTATTTGGAAAGAATTTAACGAGATACATATTATATGACTAAAAAAGAAGCACTTAAACAACAAATTTTACAACTTACCCACGAATATTACCAGGAAGTTCATGGACATTCTAAAGATTTTGAACCTGGTAAAACTTTTGTCAATTACGGCGGGCGTTATTTTGATTCCAACGAGTTAGTCAATTTGGTTGCTTCATCTTTGGATTTTTGGCTTACTGCCGGCCCTTGGGCACATAAGTTTGAGAAGCGTTTTGCCGCCTGGTTGGGCGTGAAATATTGTTCTTTGACAAATTCCGGTTCTTCTGCCAATTTGCTTGCTTTTATGGCACTGACATCTCCTCAATTAGGGGAACGAAGAATACAAAAAGGGGATGAAGTAATTACGGTTGCTTGCGGTTTTCCCACAACGGTAACTCCGATTATCCAGTATGGCGCTATTCCTGTATTTATAGATATTACCATTCCGGAATATAATATTGATACGACAAAATTAGAGGAAGCTTTATCCTCCAAAACGAAAGCTATAATGATTGCTCATTCACTTGGTAATCCATTCGATTTACAAACCGTTAGGGATTTTTGTGATCAGCACAATCTTTGGTTGATAGAAGATAATTGTGATGCTTTGGGTTCCGAGTATTTTTACAATGGAACATGGAAAAAAACCGGAACCATCGGTCATATCGGAACGAGCAGTTTTTACCCTCCGCATCATATCACGATGGGCGAAGGCGGCGCAGTTTATACCGACGACCCATTGCTTCATAAATTGGTTAATTCTTTCCGCGATTGGGGACGCGATTGTTGGTGTGTAGGCGGTGTGGATAATACTTGCAAGTATCGTTTCAGTAAGCAGTTTGGTGAGTTACCCTTGGGTTATGACCATAAATATGTTTATTCACATTTCGGTTATAATCTGAAATTGACCGATATGCAGGCTGCTATCGGTTGTGCACAATTAGACAAATTAGATTCTATTGTGGAAGTCCGTCGTAAAAATTTCGCAACCTTGAAACACGGCTTGAACGGAATTAAAGGATTAATCCTTCCCGAACCTCAAAAGAATTCAAATCCAAGTTGGTTTGGATTCCTAATATCAGTTCAAGAAGATGCCGGATTCACTCGAAATGAATTATCTCAATATTTGGAAAGTAAAAAAATACAAACCCGGAATTTGTTTGCCGGAAATTTATTGAAACATCCGGCATTCGATGAAATGAGAGAATTAAATGAAGGTTATCGAGTTGTCGGAGAATTGAATGCAACCGACTTTGTGATGAATAATACTCTTTGGATTGGTGTTTATCCGGGCATGACGGAACCAATGCTAAACTATATGATTGACACAATTAAGGAATTTGTAAATTCTCATAACTAAGATTTTATATGAAAGCAGTAATTTTAGCCGGAGGATTTGGTTCCCGGTTAAGCGAGGAAACCAATTTGATTCCTAAGCCCATGGTAGAGATAGGAGGAAAACCTGTTTTATGGCATATCATGAAGATTTACAGTCATTATGGTATAAAAGATTTTATCATCTGTTGTGGATATAAACAATATGTGATCAAGGAATATTTTGCCAATTATTTTCGTCATAATAGTGATATGACCGTCGATTTATCTAATAATAGTATCACTATTCATGATAATCATTCGGAAGATTGGAGAGTAACTATGGTGGATACAGGATTAAATACGATGACCGGTGGACGTATTAAGCGAATTCAGAAGTATATAGGCAATGAACCTTTCCTCTTGACTTATGGTGATGGTGTGACGGATTTGAATATTGTAGATACGATAAAAGCACACCAACAAGCAAAGGCTACACTTTCATTAACCGCATATAAGCCTATAGGAAAATTTGGTTCGTTAGAAATTGATCATGGAAATAATCGGGTGAAATCGTTCCTTGAAAAACCGGACGGTGATGGCAATTGGATCAATGCAGGCTTCTTTGTGTGTGAACCGGAAGTTTTTGATTATATACCCAATGGAGATGACACTTGTATTTTTGAAAAGAAACCCTTGGAACAGATTGCCGCTGACGGAAAGATGTTCTCATACAAACATAGAGGCTTTTGGAAACCCATGGATATCTTACGGGATAATATTGAATTGAATGAGATGTGGAATAATGGAAATGCCCCTTGGAAAGTTTGGAAATGATGGCAATAGATATATTCGATAATTTTTATAGAGATAAAAAAATTCTGGTGACCGGTCACACCGGATTCAAAGGTTCTTGGTTGTCTATCTGGTTGCACGAATTGGGCGCTGAGGTAATCGGCGTAGCGAAAGACCCATTGACGGAACGAGATAATTATGTGCTCTCCAGCCTGAAAGATAAGATAATCGATTTGCGCGGCGACATCCGGGATGGAAAATTAATGAAAGCCATTTTTCAGAAATACCAACCTGAAATTGTTTTTCATTTAGCTGCCCAGCCTTTGGTGAGATTAAGTTATGAAATTCCGGTAGAGACTTACGAAACAAATGTGATGGGTACCATCAATATATTGGAAGCCATTCGAGCCACAGACAGTGTAAAAGTCGGTGTAATGATAACTACCGATAAATGTTACGAAAACAAGGAACAAATCTGGGGTTACCGTGAAAATGAGCCGATGGGCGGTTACGATCCTTATTCAAGTAGTAAAGGTGCTGCAGAAATAGCTATTAGCAGTTGGCGAAATAGTTTCTTCAACCCCAAAGATTATGAAAAACACGGAAAATCCATAGCAAGTGCAAGAGCCGGTAACGTCATTGGCGGTGGTGATTGGGCAGCCGACCGGATTATTCCGGATTGTATTAGAGCCTTAGAAAGCAGCAAAGCCATAGAGATACGCAGCTCACAAGCTATTCGTCCTTGGCAGCATGTTTTAGAGCCATTAAGCGGTTATTTATTGTTGGCTCAAAAGATGTGGCATAATCCCATCAAATATGCCGAAGGATGGAATTTCGGGCCTCGTTCGGAATCTATCGAAACGGTTTGGAATGTTGCTACTAAAGTGATAGCCAATTACGGCAGCGGAGAATTACAAGACCTTTCCGACCCTGATGCTTTGCATGAAGCTAATCTTCTCATGCTTGATATTAGTAAAGCGAAATTTGAATTGGGTTGGGAGCCGAGGATGGATATTGAGCAATGTGTGGGGTTGACTGTGGATTGGTATAAGCGGTATAAAGCAACGGATGTGTACGATTTGTGTGTGGAACAAATAGAGAAATATTTGTCTGAATGAAAATTTTGCTCACAGGCGGCAGTGGATTTATTGGACGAAATATTAGAGAATCTTTTTTGTCGGAGAAATATCAGATACTTGCACCCAGCAGTAAAGAGTTGAATTTGTTAGATAGGCAATCTGTTTCTGCTTTTTTTAGTGAAAATGAAGTAGATGTCGTGATTCATGCGGCTGTAAAAAGTTGCGATAGACTCTCTTATGACCAGGAAGATGTACTCTCTAACAATTTGAGAATGTTTTACAATTTAGAGAGTCAAAAAAAAAGGTATAAAAAATTCTTAAATTTAGGTTCTGGAGCAGTTTATGATAAAAGGCGGTCAATGGAAAAAGTCAAGGAAGAAGATTTTCTTGCTCAAATTCCAAAAGATATGTATGGCTTTTCAAAATATATAATAGCAAAACACATAGAGAAAGAACCAAACTTTTATGATTTACGAATTTTTGGAATTTTTGGAAAATACGAAGATTATACGTTGCGATTTGTATCGAATGCGATTTGCAGAGCATTGTGTGATTTGCCAATTACAATAAAACAAAATTGCCATTTTGATTATTTGTATGTGAATGATTTAATGTCTGTTTTGGATTGGTTTATTGAAAATGATCCTCAACATACATCCTATAATATTACGCCTGACAGTTCCATATCTCTGTATGAACTCGCAGGCATTGTGAAAGATGTAGCAGATAAACCGAAACTACCTATTCAAGTAGCCGAAGAAGATTTAGGATTGGAATATAGCGGTAGTAATTCAAGATTAAAGAATGAATTTTCAAATTTAAAATTAACACCCATTCGTGATGTTGTACAAGAATTGTATGATTGGTATCGTGAAAATACGGATAAAATAAATAATGAAGTTATCTGATTACATAGTATCTTATTTTGAATCACAAGGAATAACTGTGATTTTCGGTTATATCGGAGGTATGATTACTCATTTGGTGGATTCTATGGATTCGAACCAAAATATCCGGTTTGTTCAAACTTATCACGAGCAAACAGCGGCAATAGCGGCTGAAGGATATGCTAAAGAATCGGGGAAGTTTGGCGTTGCCATATCAACCAGTGGACCCGGTGCTACGAATATGATAACCGGCATAGCGGATGCTTATTTTGATTCAATTCCTGTGGTGTATATTACCGGTCAGGTAAATACCTACGAATATAAATATGACAAACCGATTCGGCAACAAGGTTTTCAGGAAACAGATGTGGTCAGTATTGTGAAACCAATAACGAAATATGCAAAACTGATAGACCAGGCAGAAGATATTCGCTATGAATTGGAAAAGGCAGTTTATATTGCTACTCACGGCAGAAAAGGTCCGGTGCTGTTAGATATTCCAATGAACATCCAACGTGTCGATATTAATCCTGACATTATCAGTGGATTTATTCCTGAAAAAGAAATGCCGGGACAAATGGATATGGATAGTATTTTCAAGTTGTTGGAAGAAGCGAAGCGTCCAATGCTATTACTTGGGGCAGGATGTATTGATGAGAACGTTCAAAGACTGTTAGCAGAATTCATTGCAAAAACGAATATCCCTGTTGTTACTTCCCTGATGGGGCGAGGGATTATTGATGAAACATATTCCAATTATATCGGTATGATTGGCAGTTATGGCAATCGTTGTGCCAATATGGGTATTGCCAATGCAGATTTGTTAATGGCATTAGGCACAAGGTTGGATACTCGTCAAACAGGCGCTCAAATAGATTCGTTTTTGAAAAATGGAAAAATCGTACACGTAAATATTGATTCCAACGAATTAGAATATAATAGGCTAAAAAATCGCATAAGTATCCATTCTGATGTGGCTTCTTTTCTAAAAGTATTATGTGCGGAAAACTTGAGTATTCAAGATTATATAAGTTGGAATAATTATCTTTCAAATCTACAACAGAACTATAATCAAGATAAAGAAATAGAACGATTTGTAACAAATAAATCTCCATACAGATTCATACAAATATTAAATCAATATACCCAAGAGAATGATATTATTACGGTTGATATAGGGCAAAATCAAATGTGGGCTGCCCAAACATTGCAATTAAAAAAAGGACAAAAGTTTGTTACGAGTGGAGGATTAGCACCCATGGGATTCTCCATACCAGTAGCGGTCGGTATGGCATTTGCAAATCCGACTAAAACTATCTATTCCATAAGTGGTGATGGTGGTTTTCATATAGCCGTACAATCTTTAATGCTTATATCCCAATATAATCTTCCTGTTAAAGTGATTGTATTAAACAATAATGCTTTGGGAATGATTACTCAATTTCAACATCTGTATTTTGAGGATAGAATGGCAGCGACAACGAAGGATGGTGGATATGTAGTTCCTAATATAGAGAAAGTGGCAGAGGCTTATGGTTTGCTTTATTTTTGTATTTCCGAAAAAAATTTAGCCGACCAAGGATTATTAGATAAGATATTCAGTTCGAGAAATTGCATTATTGAATATCAAATAACAGGATTGACAACGGTTGCCCCGAAATTGGAATTTGATAAATCTATAGAGAACCCATCTCCATTTTTATCTGAAGAAGAACTGCGAGCAAATATGATTAAGCAATGATGTCCTTAATAAAAAAAATAGCATCCAAATTAGGTGTAGATAAATCGATTGCTTATTCATCTTCCTCCCGAATTATTGGAGCTTTTGCAAGTGTTGCTACTATCTTTTTCATCAGCAGGTATCTAACCGGAGTAGAGCAGGGATTTTATTATACATTCGGTAGTATTGTTGCCATTCAAATATTTTTTGAGTTAGGCTTGAATAATATCATTACCCAGTATGTAGCCCATGAAGCTTCTCATCTTAGTTGGATTAATACATATACTTTAGAAGGAGAAGCGAGTTATAAATCCAGATTAGCTTCTTTGTTGCATTTTGCTATCAAGTGGTATTCGATTATTGCTATTGGCTTTTTTATCATCCTGGTCATCGTTGGACTCGTTTTCTTTTCTTTCTCTTATGAGAATTCCGACGCGGTATCATGGAAAATCCCATGGATGTTGATATGTATTGGGGCATCTGTCAATTTATTTACAACTCCCTTATTAGCTATCTTAATGGGACTGGATAAAGTAAAAGAAGTTTCAAAAATGCGTTTTTATCAACAACTCATATTGCCTTTGTCTGCTTGGTTGGGTTTGTTGTTAGGATTCAAATTATATGTCGTGGGTATCAGCAGTTTGTTGTCTGCATCCTACGTCATTATTTATCTTTTCTCAAGTGATTTCAAAAAAATAATCCACAACTTGTGGAAGGAGACTATTGTGGAAAGAGTAAGTTATATGAAGGAAATATTCCCTTATCAATGGAAGATAGCATTGAGTTGGATAAGTGGTTATTTTATCTTTCAGTTGTTTAATCCTGTATTATTTGCCACAGAAGGACCTGTAGTGGCAGGGCAGATGGGAATGACCTTAGTTGTATTAGGTGGTATACAAGCCTTTTCTGCGAGTTGGTTAAATACTAAAGTGCCATTGTATTCTAAGTTAATTGCTTTGAAACATTATATGCAATTAGATAGCCTTTTCAATAAGACCTTAAAGCAAATGGCATTTATCTGTTGTTGGTTATTGACAATCATGCTTGTTGCTATATTTATTATCCGGCAAACGGGAGTTAAATTAGGGGATAATTACTTAGGGGATCGTTTTTTGGGTTATCTCCCTATGATTTTGATGATGATTCCACTATTCATTAATCAATATGTAAGTTCATGGGCAACATACTTGAGGTGTCATAAACAAGAGCCTTTTCTTTATATATCAATTGTTTTAGGTATTCTTGTTTGTTCATCAACCCTATTGTTAGGTAAGTATATGGGTGTAATTGGGATTACAGCAGGATATTGTTTAATAACACTTTGCAGTTTGCCTTGGGCATATTGGATTTACAAAACTAAAAAAAGAGAGTGGCATGGAAAATAATATAGATAAATATCTTACTATTGTATTGATTACCTACAATAGAGCGGCAGATTTTTTCAACACGCTTCAACAGTTTTCAAATAGTCCGTTTGTTAATTGTAAGATTGTCGTTCAAAATAATTGTTCAACAGATAATACAATCAAAGTTGTACAGGAATTTAAAAATGTTTTTCCTCATTTAAATATCATTACAAATAAATTTAATATCGGGGCAAATGCTAATATCATGCGGGCTGTGGAAAATAGCGATACTGAGTACACGTGGATTGTTGCTGATGATGATAATTATGATTTTAGTGATTGTAATGATATTATTACTCAAATACAAAAACTTAAATTTAACCTTATTCAAGTTGGTGGACAGAATGATCGTGATTGGAAATGGGGAAAGAGTGAAAATACTCCAATGGAACTAGAGAGTAAAGATTATCCTTATTTTAGATATTCTTCCTTTATAGGAAGCTCAATTTTTAGGACTGAATATTTTATCAAACATATTATTGAGGGTTATAATAATATTATTAATAGTTATCCTCACATGCCATATTTGCTAAATATTTATAAAGAAAACCAAAAAATATACATATCAAAAAAAAGGATGGTCATAGCAGCTAACCCACATAATGCAAGTTATACGGGTTCTCAAATGATAGTTTGGTGGACGGAAACAAGTAAATTACTCCCAACTAAAAAGGAACAAAGATTTTGTTTTGTAGAACAATATGATTTTAAACATAATTACTATAAAGCAATGCTGCTTCCTCTATATATGTTAATTAGAGGAAAAATACACTTCCACCAGTATATAAATATTTTATTTCTTTTTAATATAGTACAGATACTAAAGATATTTTGTTATTCTATCATTGGAGAGGGATTCTTTATTATCCAAAAATTTAGAAATAAAAGAAATTTTCGTAGAAATTTAATAGATCTTTCAATATGAATGTATTTGTAATAATTGTAACTTATAATGGTCGAAAATGGTATGATAAATGTTTTGAAAATTTAAGAAATTCATCAATCCCTGTTCAAACCGTTGTGATAGATAATGCGTCTACTGATGATACAGTTTCATATATAAGAGAAAACTATCCTGAAATATATCTTATTGAAAGTAATAAAAACTTAGGTTTTGGGAAGGCTAATAATATTGGGATTGAGTATGCTTTAGAACGCGACTGTGATTATATATTTCTTTTAAATCAAGATGCCTATATTGATCCCGATACGATAAAAAAACTTATTGAAATATCTATAGAAAATCCCGAATACGGAATAATAAGCCCTATGCAATTGAATGGCAGAAAAGATGATTTTGATAAGGGTTTTTCTATTTGGGTCAAACATCTATGGAATTTTAATACTTATACTAATCTTTTTTTATCAGAGAAATTAGACAAGAAAGTTTACCCTGTTAAATTTGTTATGGCTGCATTATGGTTGCTCCCTTATCAGTGTGTTAATAAAATAGGCGGTTTTGATCCTATTTTTCCTCATTATGGGGAAGATGTGGACTATGTAAATCGAGTTCATTATCATGGATATAAAGCAGGGATTTGTCCTTCTGCCATAGGATATCATGACAGAGAAGAGCGCATCTTTTCTAAAAAGAGAGAACTTGAGAAATTTTATGTGGAATATTTATTTATTTTAAAAAATATTAATAGGAGTGTTACCTTTTCTATAATTCATTGTTTTTTATTGATAATATTGAGATTATTTAGATCTATTTTGATTTTGGATATGATGTCATTTCGTTTTAATATCAAATGTATCTGTAATTTGACAAAACAATATTCTCAAATTTATTATAGTCGAAAAGAATCTTCTTTAGGAGATTCTGGTTTTCTAAACATATAGGAAAAAGATTCGAAAATAAAATTCAACTAATAGTGTAAATGGAACAAATTGATAATATCATTGGTAAAAAACTTGTAATCATAAGACCAGATGGTAGAATTATGGATATTCGAACCTATAATTCGCAAGAACTTGGTTTAGCAAAAGTTTTAGTAGAGAAAGGTATGGAGGTTTCTATTATTACTGCAGGAAAAGTGTATGAAGAGCGTATTATCATTACAAGCACCGAAAAAAAAATTGAGATATATTATGTACCTTATAATCGATTTCTTATAGGTGAATTATCAAAATATATTGGTCTTGATAAGCTTTTATTAAAAATACAGCCGGATATTATCCAAATTCATGAATTTTATTCTACAATGTCTTTTTTCTCCTTAAGATGGGCATTAAAAAATAATATTAAGTGTGTATTAATACAGGGTCCTTATAGGCATCATCCAAAAATATTGTTGCGATATTTTGAAAAGATCTATAGCAGAACAGTAGGGTGTTATGTGTTAAATAACGTGGATGCAATAGGATGTAAAACAAACATGGCAGCTGAATTTGTGAGTCATTACAATAAAAGGATAACATTTCCTACGCGTGTTGGGTTAGATTTTTCGCGTTTTGATGGTAATATAAAAAAAATCTTATGGAAGGATAAGTTGGGCTTGAAAAATGAAAAGCTGTTATTATATGTCGGCATTCTCGAAAAAAGAAGAAATGTAGATTTATTAATACAATCTTTGTCTTTTTTACCAGAGGATATTGTATTATTAATTGTTGGAAAAGGAGAAGAGGAAAATAATTTAAGAAAAATTGCTGAAGCTTATAACGTATTGAATAGATGTTTCTTCGTAGGACAGTTAAACCAAGAAGAATTACCCGCTTTATATGCATGTTGTGATGTGTTTTTGTTGCCTTCGAGTTATGAGATATATGGAATGGTAATATTAGAAGCGATGTATTTTTCATTACCGGTTATTTCTTCATTTACTGCTGGTTCCCAAACCATTATTGAAAATAATGAAAATGGTATTATTGTTCCAACCCTTAACGTGGAAGATTGGGTTAAGGAAATTTCTAAATTATTAAATGATGAGGAAACTTATATTAAGATTAAAAATCGTACGCATAAGCGTATCATATCTTCTTTTACATGGAAAATAACATCATTAGGATTTATGGAATTGTATAGAAAAGCATTGAATAACGGATGATGTTTTTATTTTATTTTATGAAAAACTCATCTTTATTAGTATCCTTCATTTACTCTACATTGGCGGCGGAGCAGAGATTATTTTTAAAATCTGAATGTGTTCGTTTATATCTTCTGTGCAATATAATATCACATAGTATTTAACAAATATATAATAAAATGAAAATTGGAATAGATGGACTTGCATTGCAAGGAAATTTAGCAGGAGTAGGAAATTATTTTTTAGGTGTTATTGAATCTCTATATAAGGAAATACCGAATGCTGAAATGATTGTATTTACTCACAGACCAATAAGTTGCTTAACAAATATGGAAAGGATAAAAATAGTCGAAGATAAACCTGTATTTGGCAGGATGAAAAATGTATTATGGTGTAAACTTTTTGCATGGAGATTAATAAAGAAAAATAAAATTGATTTCTATTTCAGTGCAAATGGATTTTTGCCAATATTACCTCGAAAAGTAAAAACAATTGCAATTATCCATGACTTAAATTACAAACTAGTACCGAATACTATGTCGTTCTTTCATCATATAGCTGCAGTTCTTTTTTTTAAATGGGATGTAAATAAATTGGACTATATTATAACAAATACTCATGCAACTGCAAAAAAAATAGCAGATTTTTTACATAAAGATGTAAATTTAATTCTTACTCCAAAGATTGATGTTAATTTCAAAAGAAGGAATGCATTGGAGATAAGAACTAATTTAGAAAAATTTGGAATTAATTATCCTTATTTTTTAAGTGTGGCAACACAAGAACCTCGTAAAAATATAGATAAATCCATATGTGCTTTTGTATCTGTAAAAAAGGAAGGATATTTACCTGACTATAAATTACTGTTGGTAGGTGGAAAAGGCTGGAAAAACAAGCATATAGAAAGATTATTGATCGAGAATGAAAAAGATATAAAACGATTAGGGTATATAAACAAGGAATTTTTACCCTATTTGTATAATGGTGCAGAGGCATTTCTTTTTCCCTCTATATACGAGGGGTTTGGTATTCCGGTAAGAGAGGCAATAGCATCTGGTTGTAAAGTAATAGCATCAGATATTGAAGAGTTACGAGAAATAGGAAATGATAATGTTTATTATATAAATCCTAAAGATGAAAATGAATATAAAGAGGCTTTAAAAAATATCATACATAGAGAAAATGTTTCATTTGATTCTTTTAGGGCTCACGATTCTATCGTTTTGTTGTGCAGTTTCATCAACAATAATTGATTGTTGAGAGCAAAAAATACAAAATAGCATTATTTCAATAATATATACGTGAAGTTGTGAATAAAATGTTGAAGGTAGATAAGATGTTGAGAATATATGAAAGAATAGTTTCTTTCTGATTGTTTCAATACTTGAAATTTTAATATATGGAAATAACACTTTTCGGATCTATATTTTTATTTGTTTGTTTTTGCACCTTTATCTTTTTTCCGATAAGATATTTGATTGCTCTTATAATTTATTCTTGTATATTTCAAGCTGCAGCTA